>DBVA01000082.1:0-18140 GCA_002308735.1 Opitutia bacterium UBA1276
ACCGGATCGATTCGAATTCCAACATACCAACCTAAAGTCGCAAGTTGATGCATTGCTTTAATCCTAGCCGAAACTGAAGGCACACCATGTTCAAGTTGCCGGCTGATCTCCTCTGGGGTGAAACTGAATGCAACGATCACATTTGGCAAGGGCTCTCGGTTTTTCAAGACCCGTGTGTTCACGCTTTTGGTTCTAAGCTCAAGGAATGCGTGGGGAAGCTTGGAGAATTTGGGTAGAAAGAAGTCCACGAAACCAGTGGTCGATTCGAGTGCTAAACTATCGCAATCATACCCAGAAAAGAACCAGCTTGGAGAATTAGAAACTTCGTCTGCTTTATTGCGAATATCGTCCCAGAATTCTTCGTAATTTATAAAAAGAACATAGTGAGCGGAGGGGAACATGCCTTGAAGAAAACAATACCGGCAATCGTACAAACAATTGAATAAATGAGAGAAATAAAAGTTGCGGATTCCCCCAACCCCATATTTGGCCGGGATTGGGTGTACTTTTTTACCATCCTGGCTTGCCAGAATTAAAGATGGGTTCTTCTTTTGCAGGCGAAAGTTTTGGCCAATTGGATTGAAAACTTCTTTAAAATGATTGCATGAAATTTTAGCCGCTTGGGGAAAACGGCCAAAAAACTCTTGGGTACGGTCATGGTTTTCCACCTTCTGCTCGTAATAAATATTCTTAATCATGAAAGAATTCTCGCAGGATCAATAAAGGTGTTAAGATTATGAATCGCTTCCTTCGGGGAATTTGATTTTTCAATCAATTCTATCAAATTCTTTTCTTCGAGATCGAAGGTGCGAGAATGACTAATCAGACGATCAAGTTGAAATATTTGGGATTGCGAAAAAGGATGAATTTTCCGGGCCTTCTCTTGTAGATCCAAGGTTTCTAAGTTGGGAGATATCTCTTTAGCTAAAGTGTCTAATTCTTGGGCAAATGTTAGAATCGAAAGAAGATGGTTACAAATATACTCTTTTACCATGGTGGGTTGAATGGATTCCAAAGACCTTCCCTCATTGTCTGAAACAACTTTTAAAACTTGGATCAATTCTCGGGTAGCGGAGCGAGATGCAATCGAATAAAAAGCATGGGCTTCCATGTCGAAACCTAGCCCTTTTTCGTACTTTTGATTGGGATTACTACAAGTACAAAGTCTCGAATGTTCAAAATCAGAATCGATGATTTGAGGAGGATAAAAAATAGCTTTGTCTTGATCGTCTGAAATACAACTTGCAATAAATGCGGTATTAGTTTGAAGCGTTCCATGCCCAGCAATTCCAACATTTAAATATGCTTGAACTTCTCGCTTTGTGGAGGAGCTTCCAAGTAAAAAGCCGGTGGCTGCGGCGGCGGCTACTTTCCCAATTCCGCTTACTACGAGTCGGTGGAAATCGTTCCGGAAGACTGGGAATGGGGAAGGGGAAAACTGCTTGGTAAGCCGTAACTCATCAATGATGGGCTTTGCTTCACAGGAAAGGGCGACGATAAAGTTCATTGAATAAATTCTTCTTCAAGAGAGTGGAGTAAGGCTTGGAATTTCTCAGCTTTAGCGAGTAAACCATCGGACTCTAAATATTTTCCATGCTTTTTAAATCCCTTTGATAGAATTTCGCACTTTTTTTGGAGAGCCCTGAGAATGAGGAGTTTTTTTTCTGGAGATTCATTTTTCTGGATTAATTTTTCCAACGAAAAAACCCTAAACCTATCCATGCCCCAATAGGTTCTCGATAATTGATCTGGATGACCACCATACTTGAGTACCAATTCTTCATCGAGAAATCCAAATTCTTCCGTGAGTAAGATCCGTAACCAAAGATCATAATCTTCGCAGACGGGAAGAGTTTCGTCAAAGTTGCCAACTTTTTCCACTATGGACTGATGGATCAGGACTGAGGAAGGACAGATTAGGCAATGGTGCAAAGATCTTTCAAAAAAACTTCGAGGAGATTTGTCCAAATATCGAGGAGGAATGACCTGGTTGTTGTTTCGAATCCAAGACTCATTGGTGTGAGAAACTAAAACTTCTGGGTGGGCACAGTGAAAGCTCCATTGTTTTTCAAGTTTTAAGGGCTTCCATCGATCATCTGAGTCCAAGAACGCAATCCAAGAATTTTGAGCCATTTTAATCCCGAGGTTTCTCGCCGCTGCAACACCGGAATTTTCCTGATGTAACCAATGCACTCCCGGGAACTCTTGAACTAAAGTAGGTTCGATTGGAGTGGGTGAACCATCATCCACAACCAGGATTTCACTTGGTTTTAAAGTTTGAGAAAATACAGAATATAGGGCATTCCGGAGAAAGTCTATCCTCTCGTAACAAGGGATTACAACGGAGATGCAAGGATCGCTCGCTGAGGTGGTCGCGATCATAGGAGACAGAATGGAATGGTTTTAAAAGACCTTAACTGGGATTTCTATCGGTTCATATCCGGAAGCGGTCACAAGCATTTTTCCTTCTCCCGGTTCACCCCCACGAACCGGAATATTTACCGTCTTATCTCCAGCAGCAATGAATGCTTCAGGCATGATCACGGATGCGGGAATATTGGTCTTAATATCGATTGGGATTCCACCGGCTGGGGCTTCAAAGTCTATTTTAAATAATAGAGTTGCTGAATCTCCAGATTGAATCTCCAAAGAGCTTGGGACAACACCAAGTGTACTTTCGTCTATCCGGAAATTACCAATATCCAAAGCCCCGTGAGGACCACCGATAAGTTGGACTGAGTAGTCGAGATCTGCGGGTAGGGAAGGCACCGTAAAACGAAGTTCATTTTCGGAAAGATAGCGGGTCGAAGCTTTTTCGCCTCCAATGGTAATCGAGTCATATTTGGTCAAGCCCCGGCCCTGAACCGCGATCTCAACTCCTACCGGCCCCCGGTAGGCAGCCAGGTTTCCAACATATCTGTTTTCAAGGCGAAAAACTTGGAGGTCACTTTTTAGGCTGCGTTTGGCTTGGGAGCCATTATCCCTTTCGATGAGATAATTTGCCTGATAAAAATAAGTGGCTTCGTCAAAGCCCGATGGAAGTTTATAATCACAACTCCAGAGGGATGGATTTACAGGATCTTTGACCATTGGATAAGCTTCCCCTCCCACATAGAGAACAACCTCGATAGAATCATAAAAAATTTTCCGGTCTTGCAGGTCGACTTCGGTCTGGATGGTATAAATGCCCGAAGGATTTTGACTGATATTAGTCGAGGTCAGGTTTATAAAGCTGGGTCTTTTGCAACTGGACAAAAGAAACAAGCTTACTGACAAAGTGAGAAAAGCGATTAGTTTGATGATTTGGTTCATAATTTATTAAGAAGTAGCTAGATGATGCTCAAAAGAAAAGAAAAGACAGGAGAAATTCCAAACCTTGGGATGTATGTACATGTTCCATTTTGTTCTACCACATGTGACTTTTGCGCATTTTATCAAGAGAGACCAAGCAAAAAGGGTTTCGATCTGTTTTTTAATGGTTTGGAGCGAGAGATCGAGCACTTTTCTCAAAATCGTTCATTTTCCACGATTTTTATTGGGGGGGGTACTCCCGGACTCTTGAATTCTGAGCAGCTCGGGAGGCTTGGAGGCTTAATCCACTCCCAGAATTTAAGCGATCCGCTTGAATGGAGCATTGAAATTGCACCTTCTGAAATTTCGATTGAGAAGCTCGAGACTTTGTCAAAATTTGGAGTGAATCGAATCTCCTTGGGTGTTCAAACCTTTCATCCTCAACTTATGAAGGAATTGGGAAGAATGCACGAAGTGGAAACTGCTTTGCAAGCTTACTCGATGATCAGGGAAGTCGGGTTTTCATCAGTAAATCTTGATCTCATCTTTGGGATTCCGGGACAAACGCTGGAGATGTGGGAAAAAGACCTAGCCCAAGCAGTTGAACTTCAACCAGATCATTTGTCCACCTATTGTCTGACTTTTGAGGAGGATACTGCTTTGTTTATCAAACTATCCAACGGAAAAATAAAATTGGACCCAGAGCGAGAAATTACCTTTTATGAAAAGGCATGGGATTTTTTACCAACGCACGGATACCAGCAATATGAAGTGTCAAATTTTGCCAAGGACGGGCATATTTGTCAGCATAACTTAAACACTTGGGCGATGAATGATTGGATTGGTTTTGGCCCTTCCGCGGCTACTCAATTGGATGGGATTCGGCGAAAGAATTTTGCTAATCTGGAAAAATGGGCTCAACAATGGAACCAGGCTAAAGGGGAAGAGTTTGAAGAATTTGAACCATTGAATGCGGCCGGCTTGGCTCATGATGCGATTACCTTTGGCTTACGAATGAATCGCGGAATTAGTTTAAATGGAATTGCCCGGAAGTTTGATCTTCCCCTTGCCTGCTTTAAACCGATCGAATCTTTTTTAGATGCATTAAAGACCGAAGGCTTGGTGGAAAAAAATGATTTCTGGAGACTTAATAATAGAGGTAGAATTTTGGCGGATGCAGTGGCAAGGGAGATGCCGGTTTTATCTTGAATGCTGCAGGGCTTGAAGGGCTTGTTTCAGCAAAGAACTGCTTTCTGTTAACCCTCCAGGCCGAGCTCTGGTAAGCCAATTGCTTTCGAACTGGGTGACGAAGTCCTCGATGTGTAGTTCTTGGGGACGAGTTCCTTGGAGCATGGCGATTCCATGTTCAAGGCTCAGGATAGATAATTCAAGGCCTAGGGAAATTTCACTTTTAAAATTTTCGCTTTGGGAGAAGTTTCCGAGTTGATCTAGGGAAGAGAAAAGAGATTGCAGCAACTCAACTCCTTGAGACAAGTTTTGCCAGGATGAGTTTTCTTTCAAGAAAGCATGATGCTTTTCTGGCTGAGAGCCAAAAAGTAAATTCCATGCAAGGCTTGCATTTGGAATCTGGGAGTCAATGGTATGATCTAAATGTCCAAATTCCATCAAAATCTTGCCAGGATGAGAATTCGAACTACGGAAAACTAATTGATTCAAGGCCTGGTCAATCTCTTCGTCTGTTCCATCCTCTCCATACCAGGCCCATTGAGCAGCAAGAACTAAGGAAGGATAAAAGCTAGGCCAAGGTTGATGGTTCCCGCAATCTCCCCAACTCGTGAGCAAAGTCCCCTCGGCACCATACTTAAAGGCATTCCTAAACGCATTAGCCAAGTTTTGACGGGCAGTGGGCCATCTTCCTCCAAAGCTTCTCCAGGTCGCGGTTCCGGGAGCGAGGCAAAAAGATAAACCGCATGATGCTATGATTTCCGCTTGCTCATCAAAGGGATGATCCGGCTCATAGCCCCAAATGATTGGACTAGCAGAAGGTGGAAGAAGTTTCGCATTTTCTGGTTCTTCCAAAAGAACATCGGCCCAAAATTGCATTTGCCTGTCATGTTTCTCTACGAGTTTACGAATGCCCTCTAGGTGCTTTAGGTAAACGCTTCCCTTTCCTTCTCTTTGAACTTCCTCTTTGCTCCAACCCTGTCCAAGTTCCCAAGGCTCATCCATGCCGACATTGAAGTTCTTGGAGCTAAAATTTGGTAAGTACTCCGAGTAAAGTGAATCAATAAAGTCCAAGCTCTCCTGGTTCGGTTTAAGGGTACTTCCATGATCACGTTCCATAAAGGGATCTTCCCTCCGGAAACCTTCCGGGCATTCAGCTAAGTCTTTATACGGTTCATGCATTAACCAGCGCTCGAAATGGCCAAACGAATTAAGATTAGGAACAAGTTCGATGAATCTTTCTTTGCAATAGCAATCGATTTCCCTGATTTCTTCCGCTGTCAAAGGGGAAGAATTTTTCCAAACATTTTGATGTTCACGAAAGGCAAAAGTGTGCTCCACATAAAGTTGAAGCTCATTGAAGCGAAGCTCTGACAACAAATTAATTAAATCGAAGAGGGATTCCATGGTGGGAACTTTGCATCGGCTAACATCCAGCATAAATCCCCTCCTTAGTAGGGTTGGATGATCACGGATTTCGAGGCACTCCAATTTTCCCTTGAACTTGGCATGTTCGATCAGTTGAGCAAGGGAGGTCAGCCCTCTAAAAATTGCCTGTTTATTTTCTGCCCAAAGAGCAAAGCCCTTGGGGGAAATTTTTAAACCATATTCTTCAGGGTGGGGCATTTTTCTTCCACTAATTCGAAGAGAGGGGAATGCTCGGTTTTCTTCCTCCAAAATCCCAATCCTCTTTTTGAAAAAAAGAACCGTTGATTGGAAGTATTTCTCTTCCAATTCTAAATTAAAATGCATGGGTACTTCCACATCTTCTGTCGAGCGTGTCAGATGCCTGGGGTGTGGAAACAGGCCAAGCTTTTCAGAGCTTACCATTTCTTTATTTATTCCTCGGGAAGAGAACGCCACAGAACCATGTCAGAAAAACGGTGACCGGCCATGCCCATACCGAGCTAATAGAACCGGCAGGTATTCCATTGGTTACAGAAATATGGGGGAGAGAGGCTACTTGGGCTTCGGAACAAAGCTCGAGATTTAGGAGTGCTGAATACAACTCCGTCCGGAGTAAAAGCACCAGTAAAAAGGAGAGGGCAAAGCCAAGGCTGAGTCCCTTCAGGCTGGCATGAGGGGTAAAGTAGGCAGCAAGAAAGAAAGCTAACATCGGGCCAACCGTGTAGGAGGTCATGCCAAAGGCAAGTTGCACCACATTTACATCGCCCCTTAGTTTATGAAGGGCGACTGCAAATAAGGAGAGGGCTATTCCCCAAGCCACGACAATAATACGGGAGAGCAGAACATTATTACGATTTACCTCTTCGCTTACATCGACATCTGTCTTGCGGAACAGGGAAATTGTAGTTTGCGAGAGAGCCGCGAGAATGGAGTCCAAGCTCGAAATTGCAGCCGCAAATATGCCTGCCAGGATCAAGGCACGCAATCCCTCTGGGAGTTCGGTTACAATCCAGACAGGATAGTAAGCATCTTTTCTTTCCGATGGTGCAAGCTTCTCGATTTCAGTAGTGAATCGGGGAAGTGAATCGGGGGGAGTTGCCTGATTGAAATAGGCATAGAGGGCAGCCCCAACCATCAGCATCAGGATGGTAATTAGGAGGGCAGCAGAGCTTGCAATCATCGCTTTACGTGCATCCGTTGCCGAACGGCAACAGAACATTCGCTGGGCGTTCAGCTGGTCAACCCCGAACATGCTAATATTTTGAAAGGGAACCGCAATGATTGCGACCCAAAGAGTAAAGCCGACTGCCGGATCGGTGGTCAGGTTGAGCAAGTTAAATTTTTCACCCTCATTCGCTACAAAAATCATTTCCGTCCATCCTCCTTCAATGCCATTTAGCAACCAGAAAAAAGAGAACAAACCTGCTCCCACAAAGAGGAAAAACTGCATCACATCAGTCCAGATCACGGTACGCATCCCTCCCATCAAGGTCCATCCAATCGCAATCGCTCCAATGATGCAGATACAGGGTTCATATTCAAGAGGCGTGACCACTCGCAAGGCAAGGGCGGCGACCAAAACCCGAACACTTTGTCCCAGAATACCCCCGACTTGAAATACAACGGTGGCCAGCCGTTTTACCCCTTCTCCAAGCCGATTCCCCATGTAGTCATAAGGGCTGTATATATCGCGTTCATAAAAAGCCCGAACGAAATAAATGCCCACAATGATCCGGGCAACAATGGATCCGATTCCCCATTGTAAATAAGTAAAGTCACCCTTGGCCGCGTATACCATCCCGGGCACTCCGATGAAGGTGACCCCACTAATTTCCGTCGCGATGATAGAACCACTCACTGCAGGCCAGGGAAGACTCCGACCGCCCAGAAAGAAATCTTTTACATTGGATTGTTTTCCCGCGAGCAAGTGACCGACAAGTGTGGTTAGTGCCAAGTATCCGATCACTACAGTCCAGTCAAATGTCGTAAAGATATTCCGTAAATCCATCCACCCCGAACAAAAAGAGGTTTTGATAAAATGGAAACGGAAAAGCTTCCTTCGTGAATAAGATTAAAAATTGGGAACAAGTTCTTGTTTCCTCGTTCGCATAAATTTGTGAAAAATACTAATGAATCCATTTTCTCGGGTTATTAGTGCAACCGCTTTTTTTATTGCTGGATGTGCTGCTTATTTCAGTGTCCGCGGGATTGCCCTTACTTTTGTGCAGTTAGTACCTTCACCATTCCAATCATGCTGATGGCATCGAGCCTTGAAATTGGTAAGCTTGTTGCCGCATCTTTCCTTTATCGGGATCGGAAATCTTCAAATACAAGATTAAGGATTTATTTATCCCTGGCCGTTCTTTTGCTCATCGGTATTACCTCTGCCGGCATCTATGGCTACTTGTCTCAAGCATTCGAGCAAACCCTAAGCCAAGTGGATGGCTATGAAAGTGAAATCTCCAGCCTGCAGCGTCAGCAAGGTGAATTTGATCGCCTTATTCAAGCTTATCAAGCATCGGGCCAGGGAGGATCCGTACTTCGGGAGGAGAAGCAAGGAGTCGAAAGTGCAAGGCCTGACTGAAGTGAAGAATTCTATACCAAACTCGGTTGTTTTGATCCTGCTTTTTATTCTTTCAGCTTTGCTGATAGGTCAATTTAGCTCCTTGATGCATGAAATTTTTGGATTTTTTGATTTTATTCCACGGTGGATGGAATAAAGAATTCTTATTTAAAGGAGTAAACCAGCCTGATGTAGTATTTGAGGTCTAATTCCTCCTTCAATTCCGCGGGGGTTGAGTTGTAAGTCCCTGCCAGCCCGGATCGGACATTCCAGTCAATTTCCTTACTCAAGGGGAAAACAATGGCCGTATCCTTGGAGATTAGATAATCATCAAAATCATTCAAGCTTGGCACGAATGTAAAATCACTCTCAAGGGCGAGAGCATCCTTAATGTTGTGGGAATATTCAAGTCCGAGGTCAATCGCCGGATCACTGAGGTCATCACTGGAGGAAGAGCCTGATTTTTCATACCGAAAAGCCATACCAGAGCGGACTGCCACTTGATACTCCTGCTCGTCGATCCAGGAATATTTCAATCCAAGTGCGGAGGTTGCTCTCAAATCAATTTCTTCCAGTCGATCATTTTCCAAATCTGTTTTGGCATACCAAGCGAGGGCATCAAAAAACCTGGAATCATATTCGATCCCAAATTTGGTTTCATCTACAATCGGAGTATTTTTTTTGTCCGCTTTATTGTAAGACAGGTATAAATCGTAACCCCGCAACTTATTCCCCAAGGCACTATCCAGTCGAATCCCTAAACCAAAATTTTCACTATTGCCAGAAGAGCCGGTTAAATCAAAGCCAAGCGAGTGCTTCCACTTGAGCAGTAGAGATTCTGCCTTACTTTGGGCCAAGAGGATCAGGGGATCATCTGCATCTTCGGGCCAGAGATGCCTAACCTTCGGTAGTGAAAACTTTTCCTCCTGCTCCCCAATGGTAAAATTTCCATCTTGATTAAAATTCATTCGTCCCTTGAAGGTTCGGTTATCTTCCATTCTGAATGCCACTTCATTTTCGGTTGAAATAGATTCAATCTGAGTTTCTGGAATTTTAATTTTGCCCGAAAAATCAGTTTTGAGAGATAAGTTTCCATCATCCATTCCCAAGATCAACCCACGCAATATGGAACCATCCAAGGTTCTGACTTCGTCTGCCCCGAGGTTTGTAGAAAAAAGGCAGCTTACAGCTAGGAGCAATCTATTCATTTTTATTTTCATCCTGGAGGCCAATTCAGTTTTCTTCCACCTAGGAGATGGACATGTAAATGAGGTACACTTTCACCCCCATTCGGGCCATTATTGATCACCATGCGGAAGCCATCCTCTAAGTTTTCTTCGACCGCTATTTTTTGAGCAATCAACAACAGCTTGCCCAATAATGGTCCATCCTCTTGCTCCGCGTATGCGACTCGAGGAATTAATTTTTTGGGGATGATTAGAACATGAACCGGTGCCTGTGGTTCAATATCCCGAATCGCAATACAAGCATCATCTTCATGAAGAATGTCAGCGGGTATTTCCCGGGCGATAATTTTCTGAAATAAGGTTGTCATCATTGATTTATTTCAAACTTTATTTTGCGGACCAGATTCTCAAAGAGTAGAGATAAAAGTCTTCCAGTGCCGCTTCGTCTTTCAAGTTTACTTCAAGCAATCCAGTATTTTTTTCAAGTTTGTCGATCACTCGGGCAAACCTTTCAGCGAGCTTGCTCATTTCCTCCGCGGTTTTTCCAGTTTTGACCACGATTGATCTGGTGAACTCAGCAACTTCGCGAAGAAATTGAGAACGAATACTTTTTCGAATGCCTGTTTCAAAAGCATCTTTCTCCTTATCTTCCATTTCTGTAATCAGGGATTTTATTGCAGCCTTGCATTCCTGTTCTGATTTCCCCCGGATTATTTTGAGTAGGTCTGCGGTTAATCCATAGGCTGCAAAAATCGGAGTCACCCGATCCCTCGCCAGGGATGAACGATCAAGAAGGGAAGAGACCCACCTTTCATACTTTTCTTTCCAGAGTATCCAATCTTCATCCTTTCTTGGTTGATAATTGGATCCAAGACGCACCGAAAGGCACCTACTCTTAATCGTCGGAAGCATCGAGTTTGGTCGGGTAGTAAGAAGCATCAGGTAGGTATCGGGGGGGGGTTCCTCGAGAGTCTTTAGGAAAGCATTCGCTGCCTCTTTTCTCATTCTGTCTGCCTCGTGGATCACCGCAACTTTGGCACCTCCCTGGTTTGAAGTGCGATACAAGTCTGAGATCATGGAGCGGGTCTTTTCGACCGTAATAATCCGCATTTTACCGCTCGGACGAAGATGAAATAAATCAGGATGCTCTTTGCTGCCTTCCTGCATATTCAAGACTACTTTCTGAAGCTCAAAGGCCTGGTCACGAACCGAATCAATGGGATCTCCCTGGAAGATCAAACCATGATGGAGCCTTCCTTCGGAAAATCGGTTCAGTAAGGCAAGGTTAGGATTTCGGTCTTGATCCCGATGCACAACTCTTAGTCTTCAGCAAAAAAACGAGAATGAATTTCGTTCCAGATAAGAATCTCAATGTCATCTGCTTCTCCAAGCCCGTCCACAACGAAAAAGCGATCGGGGAGACTGCGAGCAAGATGAAGGTATCCCTCTCGGACTTTTCCATAAAATTCGACATTTTCTTGCTCCATTCGATCTGGCATATCGGAAACTCGATGCTTGATTCGTTCCAAACCAATTTCCGCGGGCACATCTAAAACCACGGTCAGATCGGGTACCACTTCTCCCACCGCAAAAGCATTAATTTGAGTGATTGGATCATCTGCGATTTGACGGGCAACTCCTTGATAAACCGTGGTTGAATCTAAAAAACGATCACAGAGGACAATTTTTCCATCCTGAACAGATGGGAAAATGATTTCCCGAACCAGTTGTGCCCGGCTTGCAGCAAAGAGGAGCAGTTCAGTTTCAGGAAAAATATTCTTGGAAGAGTCGGCATGCATCAGCAGGTGTCGAATATCTTCTCCAATTACCGTGCCACCCGGTTCGCGGGTAACGACGACTTCACGGTGATCGATTTCTTCCATCCGATCCGCCAATCGTCGTATTTGCGTTGATTTTCCACACCCTTCGGAACCTTCGAAGGAAATTAAAATTCCAGTTTCATGACTCATAAATTTAAATAATGGTTGCTTGCTTAAGAAGTTCAATAACTTGGCTGGTGCTGGGGCTTTGGGCCGTGCGCACATAATGGCCGGAGGTACAGGTAGCCAGGGCCAGGGAGGTAAGAGGGGAAAAGCCACAAAGGCGGGCGGTAGAGAAACCTGCATTGAAGTGGTCTCCCGCACCCGTGGTAATTTTTGGATTCTCGGTAAAAGGTCCCTCCGACCACCATTCCCCATCTCTGGTTGCACAAGCAGCAGACTCGATGGGGTGAACCACCACACAAGAGATATCTAATTTTCTTCTGATTTCTTTGGCTATTCTTTTGAGGGATTCCTCATCTTTATCCCCTCCATTTAAGCCCAAGGTTTCGCATACCTGCAGAGCCTCATTATAATTGAGTCCAAGGGTAGCCTCAGCATGAGCTTGGAAGCGGCTAATAACCTGTAAGACTTCAAAAATATCGTCTTTGGATCTTTTGGCTGGATCGGTAAGATCAAAAAAGAAAGAACGGGTGTCACGGGGAGGAAGGTTGGGCAGAACCCGGTCCACTAACTCGACCAAAATGGAGGTCATCTTTGGTATCATGGTCCAATTCACAATCGAGACGACATCTGCGTTGGCCATCATTTCCAAAAATTTACCCTCTTCACAGCATTCCATAATTCGGGCGAAATCAATTTCTTCCAAACTTCTCGTATTCCCAAACATTAATTTTCCATCCTTGAACTCCAATGCGGTGGTAATACCGGGCTCAGTTAGGGATACGGCCTCTGTTTTTTTGGCAAACTCTTCAAATACCGGCTGGATAGCAGGATGACCCAGTGCACCCACATAACGAACCTTCAAACCGAGAGAAAGCATGGCATTTGCCATGATGGGGCCGTTCCCACCTAATTTTTCGAAACGAGGAAAAAGTTCGAGGTTTGCACTCTTGCCCGCAGCAGCGGAAATTCTTTCACCTAAATCGGCAATGGTTTCAATGGCATCAAAGTTTCCGGCCAGGCCATGTCTTTTATCGACCGGAGTAACAATTTTATCGACGAATCCATCCAAACCGACCACGGATGACTTCCCTGTGGTCGAAAATGCTTTCTGATTAATTTCCGTAATGATTTTTTCTGAAATCCGCATGATTGATCTTGCCTAAATTTGTTTCCAAGTGGGGGCAAACTTAATCGGAGGAAAGAAAGAAGATGTTGGTCAGTATTCGTTTTTCATTGATTTCACTTCTTTAAATGTAGAGAAAGAAATTGTGGTGTTTGAATAAAGGAAAATTATGAGTGTGGGAAATAGTTTGGATGTACTGAGCCTTGAGCTCCTGGCGGATTCTGGATTAATCGATTATTTCATCGATTCCAATATGGCGGGCAAGGGGGTTATTTTCGTTTTGGGGATCATGAATTGTTATGCTCTCAGCCTGATGTGGTCTAAATATCAGGAACTCAAAAAGGCTGCGGTCAACAATGCTCGGGATGAAAAGAGAATCAATGATCTTCCCTCAATCTATGATTATGACGATGCTCTTTTCGCAGGAGAAGGGAGCCCTTACCTCGTTCTATGTTCCCGAGCCATGGAAGCGGCAAGAAGAACAAAATCAACCGGTGAGGTTCGCATGAATTATGTCGAAAATGCAATTCGTCGGGCTTTAGCAGAAGTCGGGGATCGATATGAAGGAAAAATGTACTGGTTGGCCACCATTGTATCCGGGGCCCCTTTTTTAGGGCTGCTTGGAACGGTTTGGGGAGTAATGGATGCGTTTGGTACGATGGAAAGTGGTGGGGCAACCATTGAGCACTTAGCCCCGGGAGTTTCAGGGGCTTTGCTTACCACAGTCGCCGCTCTCTGTGTCGCGATTCCAATTGTTTTTGCCTACAATGGACTGCTTGGAAAGGCTCGTGGGGAGATGACCAAGCTCGAAAACTTTGCCAGTAATCTGGCTGATCGAATTGAGTTAGAGAAAAACACCTAATTTCTGCGCAAATGGCTAGAGATTTTAAAAGAGAGAATAAATTGGCGGTTATCTCCGATCTAAATGTAACCCCACTGATTGACTTGGCTTTTTCTCTTTTGATCATTTTTATGATCACCACACCTGTCATTGAGCAGTACAATCGGATCGATTTACCCGACCAAGCTTCCAGCGAAAATCAGCCTCCTCCGCAAGTGGATGATCAATTTATCACCATCGATGCAGAGGGATCTTACCATTGGGGACAGGATAAAGTGAGTAAAGTAGAACTAGAGGAAAGATTGGACGAAGTCGCTCTTGGAGATGGCGAGCAACCGGTTATTCATATTCGCGGGGATCGATCCCTTAGGTACCAAAAGATATTTGATGTCATCAATATGCTAAAAGCTCGAAACCTTACAAAACTGAGCTTGGATACCAAGGCAATTTGAGGAAAGCGGGGAAGAGAATTATACTTACTCCTTCCTCAGGTTCATGTTAGAATCGCAACCATGATGAACGAAGATAGACGCTTACAAGTAACCAACAGGCTCCAAGATAAACTTGGAGATCGGGTTAGGACTGATTCGTCCGAACTATTCCGTGCCAGTTATGACGGACTAAAAATACAGGGCAGTGCGAGTGCATGCATTGTAGTGGATCACACCAAGCAAGTGGGTGAAGTTTTGAAGTTGGCCAATGAATTTCAGGTTCCGGTTACCACTAAGGGTGCTGGCTCCAGTTTGACTGGTGGAGCAACCCCCATCCAGGGAGGTTGGGTTCTGGATCTTTCCAAATTAAATCACCTCGAACTGGATGAAAAAAATAGGATCGCTCGTTGTGGACCCGGAGTGGTTGTATCTAATCTCCAATCGGAAGCCGAGAAACTTGGCTTATTCTATCCACCTGATCCGTCCTCCAAAGACTTTTGTACCATTGGTGGAAATGTTGCTTGCAATGCAGGTGGATTAAGATGTGTAAAATACGGAGTTACCCGGGACTATGTCCTCGCACTTGCTGGATATATGGCCAACGGCGATCAGGTCACATGGGGCAGGGCGACTCGAAAATTTGCAACAGCCTACAATGTTCGGGACTTATGGATTGGAAGTGAAGGAACCTTAGGTGTCGTCACTGAAATCACGCTTCGTCTGGTTGAAAAACCTCTTTACCGTACTACTTTCCTCGGGGCTTTTGCGAGCGATGAATTAGCCTTATCCGCTCCCCTTGCCTTATCGGAGTTGAGGATTCGTCCATCTATTTTGGAATATATGGATAAATGGACCATCAACTGCCTGCAGGACTACACCGGGGTGCAGGTATTTGAAGGTTTGGCAGCGAATCCAATGTTGTTGATTGAATTGGATGGAAGTGAGACCGAGGTAAGCCGGCAATCTGGAATTCTTACCGATTGGCTCAGCAAGCACTCCCTTGCTTTTCGGGTTGCTGAAAGGGAAGAGGAAGCGGAAAACCTTTGGCAAGTTCGTCGGCAAGGTTCATCGGCAATGAAAAAGCTAGCTAGTACTAAATTAAATGAGGATGTGGTGGTTCCTCTGGATCAGCAAGTGGATCTGGTACGCTTCGTGGAAAGCTTGAGACATCAATTTAATTTAAAGATTGGAGTCTTTGGACATTGTGGGGATGGAAACCTCCATGTTAATTTCATGTATGATGAGAATGACGAGGAAGAAACAACTCGTTCCGTAGAAGCTCTGACCTCACTCATGAAAAAAGTAATTGAATTGGGTGGTGCGATCAGTGGGGAGCACGGAGTTGGTCTGGCAAAAACTCCATTCGTTCGAGATCAATTCAATCAGGCGGAATGGGAGGTTATGAAATCAATCAAACAAAGCCTTGATCCAAAGGGAATTCTTAACCCCGGCAAAATCTTTCAAATTTTTAAACCTTGGGAAAAGGAAAAACTAAAGGTTGACCTTCACTGGGAGAAATAACAAAAAATTCATCTACTATGAAACCCTTCAATATTCTTTTCATTCTATTTATAACTTTAGCAATCGGAACACACCAGCCATTTGCCCAAGCTCCTTCTGCATCTTATTCATGGACCGATACCGAAGGTAGAACCCTGCAAGCATCTTTTGTCAAATTGGAAGGTACCCTTCTTACCATCCGCATGAACGGACAGGATTTCCCCCTCGATCTTTCTTACTTCAGCCCCCAATCTCAAAACTTAGCCAGGCAACTTGCGGCCGCGGCTACCCCGGCACCCATAGCTCCGGCCCCGGCTCCAGCACCCGTGGTCCCCAAACCCGCTCCCAAACCGGCTGCACCGGCCAAGCCAAAGTTACCCAAAATATTAAATGATGATTCTGCCTTGGAAGCGGAACATGAATGGAGAAGTGTGGACGGACGTACCATTTTTGCCAAATTTTCTTCCATCGATGGGGAGGATCTGAATGTTTTGATGAGTGGTGGCCGAATTGAACAAACCATTCCTCTGAATCGACTCTCGGATGCTTCGGTAGCTCAAGCAAAAAAATTACAGGGGATTGTAAACAAGAAAAATCAAGCTCGGGCCAAACTGGCCAAGGAAAGAAAAAACATGAAAATCCCGGAACTTCAGCCCGAAGACCTCAAAAGGTATCTAGACTGGACCAGTTCGGACGGTAATAAAATTGAAGCCGCCTTTGTCGATACAAGCGAGCAAGCAGTGACTGTTCTGATGAAGCGTAGCCCGGATCGTCCCGTTGAAATTCCATGGGAACGTTTAAGTCTTGAGTCCCAAGCTATGGCTGCTGGACTGAAAAAGCTAAAGATAAAACTGACCCCGAAAGCTCCCCGACTGGGTCCCTATGTTGCGGGAACTAGGGATGATGAGGGTTTATTGAAATCCGAAGCCAGGCTTCCTCGTTATCTCGATGGCAAGTGGAAAAATTACAACACCGTCTTGGAAAGTGCAGTCTACGATGTGGCACTTAGTGCGAATGGTAAACATGTTAGTTTATGGCTCAAAGATGCCTCGGATGATGAAAATACTGCTGAAGGAGAACGGGCAGATCGTCGCCCCTTACAAATTCATTTTAGGGCCTGGTATGATCCATCTCCCGAATCTAAAAATTGGGACTGGAGAGATCGAAGGATTGCATCCTTTAAAAGCCCACCCCAAGTCTCTGCAGACCGGGAAAAGACCACGGTTACCGGAACCCTGGAAAATGGGGCAACTTTTGAATATAACCTAGAGATTTCTCACCGTGGGCTAAGCTTTTGGGGAAAGATTAATGAAAGTAGATCTGAAAAGTATCCGACCACTTTTACCATAGCCTTTTACTCCCCCAATTTTATTCCCAATGTTACCAATATGTCCCTTAAGGAAATTGAGCCATTGGTTGGAACTGGCGTGATGTACTTAGACCCACTTGAATCAAAAAGGCAGAAGATTGACATGATGGATAAATGGACGGATGTCTTAGGAAAAGCAAAAGGAACCGATTGGAATCCGATTAAGTCCGCTGAGTTCATGGGCACTCCTTTTGGAGCACACAAAATTAAAGTTACCCCATCCAGTACCCGTGGAATGTATTTTACCTGGGGGAAAGGATACAGTGGAGTTTTTCCTTTTCAGGGTATTCATCTTTCTCACCGTACCGAAGATGCATACAATGCTCGCCGGCAGAAAAACTTTGACGATTTTAAGGACAGGTTGGAGATTTCCAAAAGTAAAAGACTCCAGGTAAATATCTCACGTGGGCGAGGCTAAGAGGCTACACTTCGCTCTTTTGGTCTTTGGACCATTTGTTTTAAATTTTCTCGTTGCCTCGGACTCTGTCCGGGTGGCCTCCATCAATGTGCAAAATTACCTTCTCATGGACCGATGGATTGATGGAAGGTGGAAAAGGGACTACCCCAAGCCAGAAAAAGAAAAACGTGCTTTGCGCTCGATGATCAATCAAGTGGATCCAGATGTACTCCTCATTCAGGAAATGGGGGACCTACCTTTTCTTAATGAGTTATGGATGGATTTGAATGTTACGGACGGGGCTCAATTTCATTACTCTTCTTGGATGCAAGGATCCTATGAGGAGGAAGAAAGGCATTTGGCGGTACTCTCCAAAATTCCCTTTCTTTCTGTAAGCAAGCATTCCGACCTAAGCTTCAATTATTTTGGCGAGCTTACCCGACCAAGTCGAGGCCTGCTGGAGCTTCGTTTTTCCAGCAACCAACAAGTATGGACCCTTTTCAATTTACATTTGAAAAGTAAGTGGACCGAGCGGGAGGATGACCCGGAGGCAAATATCAGAAGAGAAAAAGAAGCCCGGGCCATGCGTGATTTTATTCGAAGAAAATATCCCCCGGGCACCAACCCTTTATATATTGTCGCTGGTGATTTTAACGATCACAGAAATAGGGCCGCTCTGCGAAGGTTTACTCAAGTCAACGATACGGAGCTGACATGGATGTTACCCTGCGAAGATCAAAATCGACATTTCTGGACTCATTACTATGCCAAGCAAGATAGTTATGCCCGCTTGGATTATCTCTTGATTACACCCGCTATGAAAAATTTTTACCGGTCTGATTCTGCAAAAATTTATGACGGTTACCATACCCTGCTGGCCTCCGACCATCGAATGGTTTA
>DBVA01000082.1:18461-27962 GCA_002308735.1 Opitutia bacterium UBA1276
GACCAAAGCTTTTTAGTTTCAATCATTTCAACCACAGACGCTGGCAGGCTTTTTTTCCATCCCTCCGCTCGGTTTCGTACCTGGTCTAAAATATCTCTGGAGAAAAACTGCATATTTTCCCGGTTCCAGGATTCGATGGATACCAAAAATCCGTTTTCCCGGACATATTTGTAGAGGTTTCGAAGATTTTGGGCAACCAGTAGGTTATCAATCGTAACCAATCCATCCTCATCCCCAATGGTCTCCACATTATCGCCACGACCAATTTGTTTCCGGTAGCGCTCGAAATTTTCTTGTTCGATGGGATAGGCATAGATCTTTACATTGTCTTTGAATAAAATTCCAAAAGCTTCAAGGATTCCACCATCTAGTTTGGAATAATATTCTTCCTTGAAGATATCGGCTAAGTTGTTCAAGCCCATCACCAATCCAATGGGCTTGTTAATGTGTCTCCTTAAAAACGCGGATAAGCGAAAGTATTCAAAATAATTAGAAACCAACACGCCGTAACCGCAGGCATTAATCACTTCGATTCGGGCCAGGAAATCATTGTGATCAATATCTCCTTCAGTGAGAAGATTACCCAAGGTAAGTTCCATAAAAACTTCCACATTTTCCTCTTCTACATCTTCGCGATTGACGAATTGAGATTTGGCGTTTTCCAGCATGTCCAGATTTACTTGGGTAACCGGGCGGAAACTTCCCCGCTCAATCAAGCAGGCATTTTTATAGAGCTTTTCTGCGGCTTGTACCACAAACCCCTGCCGATCAAACATAATGGCATCTGATAAACCATTTTCTACCAGTTGTAAGCAGAGGATTCGATTATCGATTTTATCAAATTGAGGACCATTGAACTCGAGCATATCAACTTCAACCCGTTCCTTTCCGATATCATCGATCAGGCTGGAAATGAAATCATTTGGGTTTTCAGTAAGGTGGAATGCACCATAAACCAGATTGACTCCAAGGATTCCAATTGCTTCCTGTTGTAAGCGATTTTCTTGGTCCAACATTCGGACATGGAGGATGATATCATGAAAGGCACCCTTGGGATCAAGTTGGAATCGAACCCCCATCCAGCCATGGCACTCGTTCGTTTTTTGATAATTTAAAGCAGAAACGGTGTTGGCAAAGGCAAAGAAATTAGTCTCGGATCCACGCACTTCAAGAAGTCTTTTTTCCAGCAGTCCATATTCATGTGCCATCATTTGTACAAGCCGCTTACGGGATACATAGCGTCCCGCCTCTCCATAAATAGCATCGCTGAATTTCATGTCATAAGCGGACATGGTCTTTGCCACCGTTCCAGCTGCACCACCTGCTTGAAAGAAGTGACGGGCTACCTCTTGCCCCGCACCAATTTCTGCAAAAGTTCCATACTTGCTGGAATCTAAATTAATCCGAAGGGCTTTCCGTTCAACTGATAGTTCTTCGTTACTCATCAGGGGCTAACTTGCGCTCTTTTTCATCTCAGGCAAAGTTTTTCTTCGACGAAAGTGAAAAAGCAATGTTTTTTGTATACTCTAATGAAATCATTTTTGAAGGATATTCTTAAACGAATGGCAGTTACTTTGGTGTCGAGTATTTTATTTGCCATCCTTTCCATCTTCCTGATCGGTGCCCTGATCTCATCCCTGGTCGAAGACGTTGAACCCAAGTATGTTGCCGATTCCATCTTGACCCTTGACTTGAGTATGAACCTTACCGATCGCCCCGGTGGTTTTCGGCTTGAGGACCTTACCCGCCAGGCACTGACAGAGGAAACGACCCCACCCCAACTGCATCTATGGGAAGTGCTTAAGGCCTTAGAAAAAGCGAAGGAAGACCCCAAGGTGGAAGCACTCTTTATTCGGGGAGGTTTTTTACCTTCGGGCTACGGTTGTGGATATGCAACCATTCATGAATTACTCAAAGGAATTGAGGACTTCAAGACTTCCAAAAAGCCTGTGGTTGGATATGTCCGTAATCCTTCCCAGTTGGATTACTTGGTTTATTCCACTTGCGATCAGCTCAGTATTGATCCAAGTGGGATTGTAATTCTGAACGGTCTTGCCAGCCAATCGATGTTTCTGGGGGAAGCATTGGATAAATATGGAATCGGGATGCAAGTCGTCCGAACTGGGGATTTCAAGGGAGCAGTTGAACCTTTTACCTCCACTGAATTCAGTCCGGAAAACCGGGAACAAATTAACCGCCTGATCCGTGCCCGCTGGCGGGATTTTCTCACTACGGTATCACAAAATCGTAGCATGGAATTTAACAGCCTCAAGGAGATGTTGGAGGAAAACTTTCTATACCGGGCTGAAGTTGCAGTGGCCGCTGGTTTGGTAGATGACATGGTTCCCTATGATCAAATGATTGACCGCTTGGTTGAACTGGGTTCTCCGGATGAAGAATATGGATTCAATGAGATTGCATTGATTGAGTATCTGGATCGCCCGGATTCAAGCAAAGCGATCACCGAGAGCTTGATGGAAGGTACTCCCAAAGTACAGGTAGTTTATGTGGAGGGCTCGATTGTCGATGGATGGGGAGATGACGGCAATATGGTCGGAGGGCATGAAATTGCTTCCCGTTTACGTCAGGCTCGGGCAAATGAGGACTGTAAGGCCATCGTTCTTCGGGTCAATAGTCCGGGGGGGAGTGTTTCCGGCTCGGATGCGATCCTTCAGGAAATTCGCCGGGTAAGAAGTGAGAATATTCCCTTTGTGGTCTCCATGGGCTCGGTTGCCGCTTCCGGCGGTTATTGGATTTCAACGGAATGTGACCATTTACTTGCCTCGGAACAGACCATAACTGGATCCATTGGAGTTTTTGGTCTTTTGCCCAACTTGAAGAACTTTGCCGCTGGATATGGGATCTATTGGGATGCCGTGAAAACCCATGAGCATTCGGATGTAATGACTTTAGCTCGTCCTAAAACGGAAACTGAAATTAAGATGATTCAAGATTATGTGGATGATATTTATGGTAAGTTCATCAAGCTGGTTGCCAATTCTAGAAATTTGGATGATAAAAAAGTCAATCGAATCGCAGAGGGTAGGGTATGGACCGGCTTGGACGCTAAAAGAATTGGTCTGGTCGATGAATTTGGCGGCCTTCAGGACGCGATTGAAAAAGCGGCTGAATTGGCCAAGCTCGACCCGGGTTATGGAGTCGAGGAAATTCCAGCCGTCGAAACCCCGATGCAGGCATTGGAGGAAATTTTTGCGGTATCCTCAAACCTCAATAACAAAACAACCCCAGGCTCCGGTGATGTACTGGGCCAGATAACCCAGGAGATGAAGCGATCCTTATCACTTCTTGAAGTTCTCAACGATCCCCGCCATGCTTATGGGATTCTTCCTTGGTATCGTCGGGGGTTTGGCTTTGTTGATTGATACATCTCACTCTTTAAATAATTTACACTTTTGATCATGAATAAAGAAATCACACTGCAAAAGAATTGCGTAGCTACCATTATCCCTGCCGGAGATGAAATTACCTTGGCAGAGGGGGCCACTTTTTCCATTGCCCAATCTTTGGGTGGATCCGTAACTCTTCGGGACCCCAATGGGATGTATCGGGTAGGGGAGAATTCCCTCGATGCTCTTGGGGAAGAAATTAAAAAGGAAGTGCTTGGTTCCAAAGAACCAACCAAAGACCAAGGTCCTTTTAGCGAAGAATTAGTCTGGGAAGCGATGCGTGGTTGCTATGATCCTGAGATTCCCGTGAATATTGTCGACCTTGGCTTAATCTACGACTTGCAAATCGAAGATGGGGAGCAGGGGAAACAAGTGGCAGTAAAGATGACGCTTACCGCTCAGGGTTGTGGAATGGGTCCAGTTATTGCCGACGATGCCAAACAAAGAATTCTTGCCTTGCAAGAGGTGGATACGGCTGAAGTCGAGATTGTCTGGGATCCAATTTGGAACCCACGGATGATTTCCGAGGAAGGAAAAAAGGTTCTTGGCTTGGAATAGCTTGAGGCATTCAACCTCTTATATCATAGCAATGGACCAATTCTTGATCCCGGAGGTATAACTTTCCGTTGGAGACAACCGGATGGGTCCAGACCTTACCCCTTGAACTTCTTTGTTTTGTCTGGGGAGTAATGGTAAATTCTCCCTTTGATTTCCAACCCGTAGGATTGGCATCGATGAGAACGACCCTTCCATCGCTCTCGCCTAGGCAATAAAATCGATTGTCAGCGTACGCGATTGCACCTTTCCCCAAAGCCTTCTTTTCATTCCATTTTAATTCCCCGCTTTTAAAGTCCTGACAAACCCAACCATATCCATCCGAGTAGCCGTAAAGGAATTTACCATGCTTAATTACGCCACCATGATGGTTTTTCATGTATTTGTTTTCATAGACATCATTGACTCCACCCGGGCTGAGTTTTACTAATTTACAGCCCACACCGTATCCCGTGGCAATGAATACATGACCATCGTCATGAATGGGGGTGGGGATAACTGCAGTTCTCCCAGTCCAAGGAGATTTCCAGGATAGCTTCCCCGTGTCCGCTTCAATCCCGACTAAGTTTTTCATCACCAGTTGAACATACTCCTTTTTTCCACGATTCAAAATTACGATGGGGGAAGAATATTGAGCCGCGTCGGTAAACTCTTTGCTTCGCCAAATTACCTTTCCACTTTCAGCATTCAGGGCTGCGATTGCACCCTGCTCTCCACCAGGCGTACAAATTACTCGTCCCTCATCCAGAAGAACCGATTCTGTGTATCCCCAATTCGGAACTTTTCCTCCCAGGTCTTCAACCAGATCAACACTCCAGATTTTTTTTCCTGACTTTGCATCCGCACAAACCAGATTTCCTTTACCCCCAAGAGCATACACTTTTCCATCGGCAATCGTAGGAGTCATTCTGGGCCCGTCCCCCCATCCATTGGTGAGCAGTTCTCCAAGCTTCAAGGACCAAATACTTTTACCGGTGGAAGCATTGAATGCCAGCAGTCGCTCTTCCTTTCCGAATGCTCCCAAGGTGTAAAGCCCACCTTCGGAAACTGAAAAACCGGAATATCCAATACCGGCTTGGTCTGATGACCAAATTTTTTTGGGTCCCCCCTCAGGCCAGGACTGCAATAAGCCCTTTTCTTTGGAAATGCCACTTCTGTCTTCACCTCTCCAGCTTGGCCAATCATTGGCATGGGAGAAAACTGAAAAGCAAAGAAGTGAGAAAAGAATAAAAATATACGAGTTCATGGTAAAACCATTTTTGATTCCCTCGAAATGATCAAGATCAAATCCTGCTCTCAAGCCATTTTTTTACAAAAAAGGAGCCGGTAAAAGCACCCGGCTCCTTAGGAGTAAACGATTAAAATTGAGTTTGAGTTATTTCGCCTTGGAGCGAATCTTACCCACTTTTTTCCAGCGTCCGGTTTTAGCCGAGTCCAATACTGCTTCACAAATATATTGGGTTTCCAAGGCATCCCGGAAGTCAGGGCGCAACGGACGCTTTTTGCGGGAGCCATAACCGGCAACGAAGTCAGCAAATTGATTGATGAAACTATGCTCGTATCCAATGTTTAGGCCGGGCACCCACCATTTGTCCATATAAGGATGCTCACCACCGTCGGACACATGGATGGAACGCCATCCTCGGGTCTTCGGGTCTTCCTTATCATGCTCAAAGTATTCAAGGCGATGGAGGTCATGTAAATCCCAGGCAAGTGAACCATCCGCTCCGTTAATTTCCAAAGTGTAAAGAGCTTTGTGACCCCTTGCATATCGGGTGGATTCGAAGATCGCCAGGGAACCGTTGGCAAACTTTGCCAAAAATGCACAAGCGTCATCAATGGTTACCTTTGCTTTCTTTCCAGTTTTGGTATGCACCCGTTCTTTGACAAAAGTCTCGGTCATTGCGCTTACTTCCACAATCGGTCCGTTCAACCAAATGGCAGTATCAATGCAATGGGCAAGTAAGTCCCCGGTTACCCCGCTACCGGCAATCTTTGCATCCAAGCGCCACAATGCTTCACCACCTTGAGGAAGATCTTCGCTAATGGTCCAATCTTGAAGGAAGTTGGAACGGTAGTGATAAATTTTACCTAACCTTCCCTCGTCAATCATTTCTTTGGCCATGGTAACCGCAGGAATCCGACGGTAGTTGTACCATACCATATTGGCCACACCTGCTTTTTCGACTTCGCGAACCATTTCTTCGCCCTCCTTACAATTTAAGGCAAGTGGCTTCTCACAAAGAATTGCTTTGCCGGCTTTGGCCGCGGCAGTGGCAATTTCGTGGTGAACATTATTGGGGGCGGCAATGTCAATGACATCGATATCGTCCCGAGCAACCAATTTTTTCCAATCCGTTTCTACTGATTCATAGCCCCATTGTTCGGCAAAGCCTTCGGCTCGTTCTTTATTTCGGGCACAAACCGCAGCTAACTGGGGTTCATATTTTAATTCCGGAAAAAAGTTAGGAACTTTTCGGAAGGCGTTGGAGTGGGTGCGGCCCATAAAGCCATAGCCGATTAATCCGATGCGCAAGGGTTTTTTCTTAGCCATAATGTATAGTAATTCAGTTGGGGGGGGGTGAGTTTAGGACTATGTAGGGGAGGGGTTAAATCGCAAAAAAGCCACATCCCAATGGATATGGCTTTTTTTGTAAAGTTAATAAACTGTAAACTTTAAATCTCTACGGGCTTATAGCCACCTTTGGACTTGAAGTGAAAGATCAAAGCAAGGTAGCAAATCAGCATAAATACAGGAAATATTGCCACGCTGGCCAGAGATCCTTGTTTTCCTTTTTGAATACTTTCTTTCACGACCTCCTGCTTTTCTTCCGCAAGATCTCCTACTTTACCGGCATCAACCGCGGTGTAATCGCCGAGGAAATAAGTACTTTCATTGGAAATCGAAGAGTAAGTTTCAGCGTCGGTAGCTTCTTCAATGGAAGCCTTAACCGAATCCTCGGCCATCTTACCGATCACGGGCCCACCCAGAATTCCAACGGCAAGCATTCCAATTCCAGCAATAGCATTCAGGGTAAGTGCACCTCCTTTAGGACACTGTTCGGAGACCACCCCTAGGGTAGTCGGCCAAAAGAAGGTTTTACCAAACCCATAAAGAGTGGCGAAAATGAAGATCATGGTCAGCCCGGAAGCGGAACTCAGAAGAAAAAGACCTGCAACTGCAAGCACTGCGGAAGTAGCTAATAGTCCTAAAGGTCCAAGAGCATTCACGATTGGCCCAGCGAACCAGAAACGTAAAACCATCATGATTGCAGAGGTGTAGATAAGCACCCAAAGGCCATTGTAACCAGCCGCCTTCATGGGCTCTTCCATGAGACCTGAAATGGCCCCATCTGTGCCCAACTCGGTGGTCGCAAGAGGAATCATGATGATGCACAAGAAAATCAAAATGGGACGGCCAAGGGATCGGCAGTAGAGATAATAGCCGATGGTAGAGACCACGGTTAAGCCGTAAACAATGGTATCACTCCATGCAAATACCATTCCCAGTTGCTTAAAGATGAGATAACCCGCGATCAAGGCCCCAACCGCTCCAAACTCAGCAAGCATTTCTTTGTATGAGGTTCCGGATTCAACTCGCTCGTTGACTGGAAATTCGGCTTTGAGCAACATCACAAGATAAACCACTGCTGGTATGGCGATGACGTAGATTAAGATTCTCCAATCTTCAGCAGCCTGAGCACCCAAAAGAATGGTAAGAATTCCACCAATGACCAAACCACCAGGCCAACCAGCGTGAAGAATATTAAGCCATTTAGTTTTGTCCTTTTTGAACATGGTGGCGACGACCGGGTTAATGAATGCTTCAACCGTTCCGTTGCCAAGACCCAATATCACGGAGCCCCAATAGAGTTTGGTATATGCCGATGCTTGGGCCACCTTAAGGGATTCACCTTCTAATCCTTCTGCAGTAACAACACCATAAGCTTGGAAGGCAAAAAAAGCATAGGCAGCGTAGCAAACAAAACTAAAGATCATCGCTGCCCGGTATCCAATATTATCGATGATCAAGCTGAAAACGATGATGCTGATCGCAAATGGCCAAATGCCTGCACCGAATAGTTCCTGAGCTTGCACTTGGTTTAAGCCAAAGGTGCTGGGCCAGAAAGGTTCGGCGTTTACGAGAAATGCTCTCGTAATAAACGCAAAGGCGGTCGTGATGAGGGCGATAAAACACCCCCAAAATAATTTCATATCTGGTTCAGATTCTTGCTTGCTCATATTTTATTTGGGCTGGTTAATTGAAACTTACGGGGTAACAACGATTTTTATATTTTCTCAAATCGTTTACTGATGGCAAGCATGAATCCTGCTACTTTTATGATGGATTATTTTACTTTTTAGCCTTTTTTGCCCAACTGTCACGCATGGCAACACTTCGGTTAAGCACAAGGCTACCATTTTCCGCTTGATCAGAATCAATACAGAAATACCCAACTCTTTCCAATTGCATCGGTTCTCCGACTTCGAGATCCTGAACACTTGGCTCGACCAGGGCACTTTCCACGACCTCCAGAGATTCGGGATTGAGGCAATCGACAAAATCTTTCCCATCTTCTCCGTCTTCCGGGTTCGGATTTGAAAAAAGACGGTCGTAAAGATTTACTTTGCAAGCAACTGCAGCCCCCGCGTCCACCCATTGAATGGTACCCTTAACTTTTCTGCCGTCCGGGCTATCTCCTCCTCGGCTCTCTGGATCATAAGTACAAATTAATTCACCAACCTCGCCATTCTCATCTTTGACGACTTCCTTGCAGGTTATGTAATAAGCATACTTTAACCTCACCTCTTTTCCGGGAGCCAAGCGGAAATATTTTTTGGGTGGATCTTCCATGAAGTCATTGCGGTCGATAAATATCTCCCTTGAAAAAGGAATTTTCCGGGTACCTGCATCCTCATCCTCGGGATTATTTACCGCGTCCACCTCTTCGGTTTGACCACTTGGATAATTCTCAATGGTGATCTTCAACGGATTCAATACGCCCAGCCTTCGAACCGCTTTTTTATTCAGGTCGTCCCGCAGGCAATACTCCAGAAGTTCAATTTCAATCACATTTTCCCGTTTTGCCAGGCCGACGCGTTCACAAAAATTCTTGATTGCCTGAGCGGTAAAACCCCGACGGCGCATTCCACTCAATGTGGGCATTCTCGGATCATCCCAGCCTTGGACATGACCTTCCTGAACCAAACGAAGCATTTTTCTTTTGCTCATTACGGTGTAGTTCAGATTGAGGCGGGCAAACTCGATTTGTTGGGGATGATGGATGCCGAGGTTTTCACAGAACCAGTCATAAAGGGGGCGATGGTGTTCAAATTCCAAAGTACAAAGGGAATGAGTGATGCCCTCGATGGAATCCGACTGACCATGTGCGAAATCATAGGACGGATAAATTTTCCAAACGCTTCCGGTCTTCGGATGTTCTTGATCAAGGATGCGATAAAGTACTGGGTCACGAAGATTAAGATTTGGGGAGCTCATGTCTATCTTCGCCCGCAAGGTTCTGGAACCTTCAGCAAA
>DBVA01000082.1:28312-30365 GCA_002308735.1 Opitutia bacterium UBA1276
TCACGGAAAGGACTTTCCTTGCCCGGTTCGATCAAATTCCCCCGCAGTTCACGCATCTCCTCAAAGCTGAGGTCACAAACAAAAGCTTTATGATCCTTGATCAATTGAACCGCCCAATCATGGAGCTGCCCGAAGTAGTCGGATGCATGAAATAGCCGCTCCTCCCAGTCAAACCCAAGCCACCGCAAATCATCCATAATCGCTTGAGCGTATTCGGTTTTCTCGGCCACCGGGTTGGTATCATCTAGTCGCAAGTTGCAAAGCCCGTTGAACTCCTTAGCAATACCAAAATTCAAGCAAATACTCTTGGCATGCCCGAGGTGAAGGTATCCATTGGGTTCGGGTGGAAAGCGAGTATGCACCCGTCCTTCATTTTTCCCATCCTCTTGGTCTTGTTTTACCATAGCCCGTATGAAATCAAGGGGCTTTTCTTCCGTTTCAGGTTCGTTCATTTGAAGTTTTTAAGTACGGGGCTCTGCTTAATCAATTCGCTTACCATAAGCGGATCGATATTCCTTTTCTAAACTTTTCAAACCCTTTTTACTCAGCCCGGAGCCTGTCTCCGATAGTTTATTCAAGGCAATTCGTAGACGCACCCGACTAAGATCTGGTCCAAGCAAGGCCATGCCATCAAAAAGGGGAAGGGAAACGGCACTGCCCGAGATTGCGAAAAAGAAGGGGCGCAATAAATCCTTGAGCTTCATCTCCTCAATCTTGGCCATGTTCTGGAACAGAGCTGCCAGTTGCTCACGATCCCAATGCTTGATCTTCTCCAGTTCCCACTCGGCAATTTTAAGAAGCCGGCTGACTTCTGCAGCTTCGGATTTACCAATCAAATCCTCGGTTTGGTATTCAGGAGATTCTTCAAACAGATGACCGCTTAGCGGGAAAAAATCAGATAAGGTTTCAAGACGGGGCAAGGCAAGTTCCAGAATGTTTGAAAAGTGTTCTTTATTCGCCTTCCAGTTCATAAGTCGATCGACTACTTCGTCCGGGCTGATCTGCTCTCTTAAATATCTACCGTTTAGCCACTTTAATTTGGCGATATCAAAAATCGGGCCGCCCAGGCTCATTCTTTTGATCTCAAAGCTTTCAGCTAATTCAGTAAGTGAAAAAACCTCCCGTTGATCGGGTAGGGTGTAACCCATCATGCCCAGATAATTCAGCATTGCTTCCGGTAAGAATCCGGCATCCCGATAATAGAAGATTCCAGTGGGATTTTTCCGTTTTGATAATTTTGACTTGTCCGGATTCCGAAGCAGGGGAAGGTGGGCGAATACCGGAGGCTCCCATCCCAGTTGTTGATAAAGTAAGACATGTTTTGGGGTACTGCTGATCCATTCTTCTCCACGAATGACATGAGAAATTTGCATGGCATGATCATCCACCACATTCGCCAAATGATAGGTGGGGAATCCATCGGACTTTTGGATGATCTGATGATCAATTTGTTTCCAATCGATTCTCACCTCTCCCCTTAACTCATCGAGAAATACACATTCTCCCTCAGCAGGGACTTTCATACGGATCACATAGGGTTCGCCCCGATCCATTTTTTCTTGGATCTCCTCTTCGCTTAGGGAAAGGCAGTGACCATCATAACGAGGGGTTTCTTTGTTGGCGATTTGTTCTTTTCGCAGGGCATCCAACCTTTCGGGAGTGCAGAAACAACGATAAGCATGGCCGAGTTCCAGCAGCCTTTGCACCGCTGCTTGATGCATCTCCAGGCGTTCACTTTGCCGGTAAGGTCCATACTCTCCACCACGGTCCGGTCCCTCATCCCATTCCAAACCCAACCATTTGAGGGCGTCCAGAATGGCATCTTCCGATTTTTGGGTGGATCGTGCTTGATCCGTGTCTTCAATCCGCAGAATCATCTTACCACCATGTTTCCGGGCAAAGGCCAGGTTGAACAATGCCATGTAAGCAGTGCCCACATGGGGAGCTCCGGTTGGAGAAGGTGCAATTCGGGTTCGTACGGCTGTGCTCATGATTCTGGAATAGCAAAACCTTATAAGTTTTTCGGGGGCGAAGGACGAACAAAATCGCCGAT
>DBVA01000082.1:30757-34801 GCA_002308735.1 Opitutia bacterium UBA1276
GGAATGAAAGTATTGATTGCTGGAGCCAATGGAAAGGTGGGGACGATCTTGAGTGGTAAACTCTGGTCCGCTCATGGTATTTCACCGGTCGCCTTGATTCGTGATCCCTTGCAACAAATGAAATTTACCGCATTGGGGGTTCCCGCCGTCACCGGGGATTTAGAGGAAGGGGTAGGGAAATACTTGGCCGGATTAGATGCGGTGGTTTTTACCGCTGGTTCGGGTGGGCATACCGGACCCGAGAAAACTACCGATGTCGATCAGGATGCGGCCATCCGTTTAATCAAGGATTGCAAGGAACATGGCGTGGGCCGATTTGTTATGATCAGTGCCCTGGGGGCAGACCCCAATAGTGAGTCTACCCGGATCCAGCACTATTTACGGGCCAAAGGTGTGGCCGATGGATACCTGCGTTCTTCCGGATTGGACTACACCATTCTTGCACCCGGGACCTTATTGGATGAAAAAGGAACGGGTCGGATTCAGGCGGCTGAAGAGCTTGGCTTTCATGGTTTCTTACCCCGGGAAGATTTAGCAGTCTGTATCATTGAAACCCTCCGGAATTTTTACACCCTTGGTAAGACCATCGAAATCGTTAGCGGTGCGGATAAGATAAAGGACGCGATTGTAGAAGTGGCAGGAGGTGGAGATCTCCCACCCATCTTGTAAGGCCCGATTTTCAATCCAAAAAAATAAAATTAGTCGAAATCTTTGGAAAAGTTGCGAATGAAATTGATTCCTGTGCCCAAAGTGGATTTAAGGGTCTTCAGTCCTTCCGCTTATTCTAGAATGAATTAATATTTCCGCATGCCTAAACGCAACGACATCGAGCACATTTTAATCATTGGCTCTGGCCCCATCATTATTGGACAAGCCTGTGAATTTGATTACAGTGGGGCCCAGGCCTGTAAAGCATTGCGGGAAGAAGGGTATCGGATTTCTCTGGTCAACAGCAATCCAGCCACCATCATGACCGATCCAGAGTTTGCCGATGCAACTTATGTGGAGCCTCTTACCGTGGATAGTGTCACCACCATCATCGAAAAAGAAAAGCCGGATGCCTTACTTCCTACATTGGGTGGACAGACTGGTTTAAATTTATCCCTTGAACTCCACGCGGCTGGGATTTTGGATGCCCATGGAGTGGAGATGATCGGGGCCAAGCCGGCCGCGATTAAAAAAGGGGAAGACCGTGAACTGTTTAAACAGGCGATGCTTGAAATTGGATTGGATGTCGCCCTTTCATTTTCGGTTACCTCTCTGGAGGAAGCCCATTCCCACTTAGATGACCTTGGAGATTTCCCGATTATTTTACGCCCCGCTTATACCCTGGGTGGAACCGGTGGAGGCATTGCCTACAACCGGGATGAATTTGATCAACTGATGCGCCAAGGCCTGGATGCATCTCCCATCAGTCAGGTATTGATGGAAGAATGCCTTCTGGGTTGGAAAGAATATGAGATGGAAGTGATGCGGGATTACAAAGACCAGTGCGTGGTTATTTGTTCCATCGAGAATTTCGACCCTATGGGGGTTCACACTGGGGATTCCATCACCATCGCCCCGGCAATGACGCTATCGGATAAGGAATACCAATTGATGCGGGATGCATCTTTTGCCTGCATCCGCGAGATTGGGGTGGAGACCGGGGGGAGCAATATTCAATTCGCCACCAACCCGGAAAATGGACGAATGGTTGTTATTGAGATGAATCCCCGGGTTTCCCGGAGTTCAGCCCTGGCTTCCAAGGCAACTGGTTTTCCCATTGCCAAGTTTGCGGCCAAGCTAGCGGTTGGATATTCCCTGGATGAATTACAAAATGATGTCACCAAAGAGACACCTGCCTGTTTTGAGCCTTCCATCGATTATGTGGTCACCAAAATGCCCCGTTTTACCTTTGAGAAATTTGTGGGTGCGGATTCCACCCTGACCTCGGCAATGAAATCGGTGGGCGAGGCCATGGCCATTGGTCGTACCTTTAAGGAATCCTTTCAAAAAGCGATGCGCTCTTTGGAAATTGGACTGAAAGGATTTGAAGCCGGAAAGCTTGCCGGGCAGGAGTTGGATAAGTCGGCGATTCGGGCCGGGGTCAAGCGACCCTCCGCGGAGCGACCCACTTATTTATACAAAGCCCTTGAGGTTGGCATGTCCGCGGAACAAATCTCCGAGCAATCCGGAATCGATCTCTGGTTTACCACCCAGTTACGACAAATTTTTGAAATCGGTGAGCAGATTAAGTCCACCTCCTTAAATGAAGTAGAATACGAACCGATGCGAGAGGCCAAGGAGGCCGGATTTTCCGACCGTCAGCTTGGAGAATTCTGGGGTTGTGAATCTTCCGCGGTCCGGGACCGGCGTGAGTCCATGGGCATCAGTACGACCTTCCGCTTGGTCGATACCTGTGCCGCGGAGTTTGAGGCTTACACCCCGTATTATTATTCCTCCTATGGGGATGAGAATGAAATGAAAACCTCGGAGGCCAAGAAGATCATGATCTTGGGAGGCGGTCCCAATCGGATCGGGCAGGGCATTGAATTTGATTATTGTTGTGTACATGCATCCCTTGCCCTTCGGGAAGCCGGTTTTGAAACCGTTATGGTCAATTCCAATCCGGAAACGGTTTCCACCGACTACGATGTTTCCGACCGACTTTATTTCGAACCCCTTACCTTGGAAGATGTCCTCGAAATCTATCATCAGGAAAAATGTGATGGTGCCATCGTTCAGTATGGTGGGCAGACCCCCTTAAACCTGGCCAGTGGATTGCAAGCTGCCGGGGTCAATGTGATTGGCACTTCTCCTGAAAGTATTGATGACGCCGAGGACCGGGAGAAATTTAAGGACATACTGGACAAGTTGGGTCTGAAGCAGCCATCCAATGACATTGCCATGAAACCGGAAGATGCTGCCTCCAAGGCCAAAAAACTGGGTTATCCGATTTTGCTCCGTCCTTCATTTGTTCTGGGTGGTCGGGGAATGTTTATCGTCTACGATGAAGAAGAATTGAGTGGCGTGGTCAAGGAGGCCTTTGCGGTCGCTCCTGGCAAACCCGTTCTTCTCGACAAGTTCTTGGAAGAGGCAATTGAATTAGATGTTGATTGTATCTCCGATGGGGATACCACCGTAGTTGGGGGCATGCTTCAGCATATAGAGTTTGCGGGTGTCCACAGTGGGGATGCCGCCATGGTGATGCCCCCGCATGAATTATCTCCTGAGATGCTCGACGAGGTCCGTCAAGCCACCCATGATCTTGCTCAAGCCCTCAGGGTGATTGGCTTGATGAATGTTCAATATGCGATCAAGGACGGCGAACTCTTTTTAATCGAGGTCAACCCTCGTGCCTCCCGTACCATTCCCTTTGTAAGTAAAGCAATTGGGGTTCCCCTGGCCAAGCTTGGGGCCCGGGTCATGGCGGGTGCAAAACTTAAGGACCTTGGCTTTACCGAAGAAATTATTCCCAAGCACTGGGCGATCAAGGAAGCGGTTTTTCCCTTCAGTAAATTCCCAGGTTCCTCGATTGTACTTACCCCGGAAATGCGCAGCACTGGTGAAGTCATGGGTCAGGACGAAGATTTTGGTATGGCTTTCGCCAAGACGCAAATGGCGGCCAAGCCATCCCTTCCCTTGGAGGGAAATGTTTTCCTCAGCGTCAAGGATTCTGATAAGCCCAAAGCCCTGGAAGTCGCAAAAGGCCTTGCTGAGCTTGGCTTTTCCTTTACTTCCACCGAAGGAACCGCAAAATTTTTGAATGAGAATGGAATTCCCGCAAAAAGTACCCTACGGATCAGTGAAGGCCGGCCCAATGTTGCCGATCTGATCAAGAATGGAAAAGTCCAGCTTGTGATCAATACCCCCCTTGGCTTGATTCCCCGCCGGGATGAAAATGGAATCCGCAGCGAAGCGGTTTTGAATAGCGTACCGGTGATTACCACCTTGGGTTCCGCCTTTGCCGCATTAAACGGAATCCGTTCCCTAAAAGACCGAAAGTTTTCCGTCAAGTCTCTTCAGGACTATTCCCGTTGATCCAATGAAGCCATCTGTGAT
>DBVA01000082.1:35226-36379 GCA_002308735.1 Opitutia bacterium UBA1276
CAGGAAAATGTCTTTTTTCAACGGGTGGAATGGGAACCAGATGCGGATCTCAACCCCCGGGAGGAATCAGATGAATTCATATCTTTTGTTGAACGCGAGCTTACCATGCAGGTACGCATTGCCTTGAGTAAGGATCGCCCCAAGGTTGCCATCATGGTCTCCAAGGCGGATCATTGCTTTCACGACCTGGTTCTCCGGGTCAGGGCAGGGGAATGGAATGCTGAATTTGTCGGGGTTCTTTCCAACCACCAAGAGCTCCAATCGGTTTCCGAATCCTATGATTTGCCCTTTGTACATATCCCGATCAATCAGGAGAACAAAGTGGAGGTTGAACAGCGTCAAATTTCCTGGTTGCGGGAGCAGGGTGTGGAGCTGGTTATTCTTGCCCGCTACATGCAAATCTTGAGTTCCGAATTTTTACAGCAAGTCAGCTGCCCGGTGATTAATATTCATCATTCTTTCCTTCCCTCCTTTGCGGGTGCCAAACCCTATCACCAGGCTTATCAGCGCGGGGTCAAGTTGATCGGTGCCACCGCTCATTATGTTACCGAAGATTTGGATGAAGGTCCGATTATCGAGCAGGATGTGGCCCGGGTTAGTCACCGACATGGTCCCCGGGATCTGGTTGAAAAAGGCAGGGATCTGGAAAAACTGGTTCTTGCCACCGCGGTTCGAAGGCACTTGCAAAACCGGGTGCTTGACTACCAGAACAAGACCGTGGTCTTTGACTGAGTGAAGAAGAGGATTGTTGATGGACTTTAATTTCGAAGCTGCCCTTTGGTATATACTGGCTGCGGACTGTACCTTTGCCAATGTCGTGGCTTGGTTCTATCCCCATTGGTATCAACAATCCTACCCAAGTATTTCCAAGCTTTTTCCCGCCACCAAGCCCTGGTGTGTGGTCTATTTAGTTCTCACCCTATGGTTGGGAATTGCCCTGAAAAGATCCGGGATTTTGCCCTGGTAGAAATACAAGCGGTTCGGTTTTTTATCTGATCTCCCTTGGATGCCTCCGCTTGACTGCCTTCGGCATTGCAGTCTATAAATTATGGGTTATGTCCTTTTTAAAACTCGTTCCTTTCTTTCTTTTTGGGTTCACGCTTATACATTCCGTAAGCGGTAAACGGCCCAATATTTTATTTATCCTCACCGA
>DBVA01000186.1:0-5107 GCA_002308735.1 Opitutia bacterium UBA1276
GGTTCGAAGGCTCGGTATGTGGGAGACTCGGTGAAGTATAACCGGGCTGCAGCCCGGGTAATGGAAAAGCACAGCGTACCCACCCTCGACCTGTATTCCCCGAGTAAGCAAAATATGAAGGCGTGGATGCGGGTGGCGAATGTGCACTACTTCCCAGCTGGATCTCAGGCTCTGGCGGAGATCGTAGCCGAGGATATTAAAAAACGCCTAAAAATAAAATAGCACCCTGTAGACAGGCAAAATTTCTCTGGATTGATCTTTATTCCTGAGCGAGGAATTTTTTAACCTTCCCGGGAAGATCAGAACCGGCGTTCATGTCTGCCAAGTTTCCATCCTTATCGACAATCCACATGGCAGGAATGCTGCCAACTCCAAATTTCATGGCCAGGCGATTCTGCCAGCCCAATCCATCATAATATTGAGGCCAGGGCATATCGTTGTCCTTGGTAAACTTTTTCAATTTTCCTTCATCACTATCGAGAGAAATGCCCACAATTTCCAAACCTTGGGGGTTGAATTCTTGATACACTTCTTTGAGCTCGGGTAATACCGCAATGCATGGACCGCACCAAGTTGCCCAAAAATCAACAATTACTACTTTTCCCTTCATTTTGGAAAGATCGATTTTCTCACCCCCCAATGCCGTAAAAGATATATCCAATGGTTTGCCCAGGCTTTCTCTTTTCTTCAGTTCCCCTTTGGCCCGTTCTACCAGGTTTAAAATATCAGGATTGGAACTCGTAAGAGCGGCCAGGCGTTTCATGACCTTTAAACTCTTTTCTTCATCAGGGGTCATCCGGGAAAAGGCATTTAGTAAGACATAAGGCATGGCTTCTTCCGGATAATCTTCGATGAGTTGGTTGGCTACCTTTTCAAGTTCAATCACTCCCTTTTCACGATCCGCCTTGATCAATGCAAGCAGCTCTGCTTCCTGATTTTTGAAAACCTCTTCGAAAGGTGGTTTGGACACTTCCTCTTTCGGTGCCTGTTCGGCAAGGGAGCTAGTAAAAGATAGAGAAAGGCAGGCTAGTAAATAACCTGCGAGGGCGGAGGAAGGATTAGTGGTCATAATATATACAACTATTATACCACAACAAACACCAGAGCAAACTGCGATCAATCAAAAGATTCTTGAAAGTAGTTCGAGCTAGAAGATTGCTTCGGACACCAACCAGAAGAGGACAGAAATGAAGAAGATTAAGCCCCCAAACCGGCAAGGGCGGCATGCTTGACCACATTCTCGACCGAAATTCCAAGCTCTTTCAAAACCGTACCACCCGGAGCGGAAATTCCAAAGCGGTCAATGCCCACAACCACCCCATCAAGGCCGACATATTTGGGCCAAAGGTCAGAAACACCCGCTTCCACAGCCAGGCGATTCCGGCAACTCTTGGGCAGGATGGAATCTCGGTAGTCATCATCCTGGCGGTCAAAGCGTTCCATGCAGGGCATGGATACCACCCGGACGGTGGGTCCAAGTTGATCGGCCGCTTCCAGGGCAACGGAAACTTCACTTCCCGAGGCGAGCAGGATCAATTCGAGCTCTCCTTCTTCCTGCCGGGCAATGTATCCACCCCTTAAAACCCCATTACGTCTGGTATCCACTGGAATATTGGAGAGGTTGGGAACACCCTGGCGGGTAAGAATTAAACCGGTCGGGCCATCAATCCTTTGAAGAGCGGCCACAAAGGCACCCGCAGTTTCCTCAGGATCCGCCGGGCGAATCACATCCAAATTTGGGATAACCCGTAACCCACTGGTCGTTTCCACCGGTTGGTGGGTGGGGCCATCTTCCCCAACCGCAACCGAATCATGGGTCCAGATATGGAAAATGGGAAGGTTGGTCAGGGCGGATAAGCGAACTGCACCCCTCATGTAGTCCGCAAAAACTGCAAAGGTTGCACCGGACGGGCGGAAAATCCCGTAATACCCAATTCCGTTCACAATCGCTCCCATACCATGTTCACGAATGCCAAAAAGTAAATTCCGACCCGCATGATTATCCTTGGTGAAATCCCCAACCTCCTTGATATAATTCTTGGTGGAACCATGGAGATCCGCGGAGCCACTGATCAAAAGTGGCATTGCTTTTGCCAAATCGTTGATCACTTGTGAACCGGCGGCCCGGGTGGCCACCTTAGCATCCTCTGGGAAAACTTGGACTTGATCCATGAGGTCATCCGGAACTTCGCGGTTGAGACCAGCGTTTAATAATTCCGCTTTCTCCGGGTTGGCGGCTTGCCAGGCGGAGAAGGTGGCATCCCATTGCTTTCGGGATTCGATCTGTTCGGCTTTGTGCTGTTCAAAAAAGGCACGCACTTCATCGGATACATAAAAGGTTTCCTCGGGGAGCCCCAGTCCCTGACGGGCAGACTCCGCAAATTTCGCCCCACCTTCCCCATGACCACCAGCGGTGCCAGCGACTTCGGGGATCCCTTTGGCGATGGTGGTCTTGACCTCAATAAAGGTGGGCTTTTCAGATTGGGAACGGGCTTCAGACAAGGCATTGGCAATGGCTTGTAAATCGTGCCCATCCTCAATTCGAACGCAGTGAAATCCATAAGCGGCAAAGCGGTCGAGTACACTTTCACTTTGCGAGGCATCCGCCATTGCATCCAAGGTGACGTCATTGGAATCGTAAATTAAGGTAAGGTTATCCAAAGCCAGGTGGCCGGCCAAGGAAGCCGCTTCCGATGCCACCCCTTCCTGAAGGCATCCGTCCCCGGCTAGGGCAACCACTTGATGATTAAAGATTTCATGCTCCTCGGTATTAATCGGAGCGCCTGCCATTTTCGCTGCCATGGCCATGCCCACCGCGTTGCCAACTCCCTGACCAAGCGGCCCGGTGGTACACTCCACCCCAGGGGTTTCCATAAATTCCGGATGTCCCGGGGTTATGCTGTGCAACTGGCGGAAGTTTTTAATTTCTTCCATCGGTAAATCAAAGCCGGCAAGATGCAACCATCCATAGATAAACATACTGCCGTGACCCGCAGACAATACAAAACGATCCCGGTTGATCCAGGAGGAGTCGGACGGATCGACTTGAAGATCATGGCCGAACAGAACGGCTCCGACTTCGGCTGCACCAAGGGGTAGTCCCAGATGTCCGGAACTACAGGCGTGGATCGCATCGATGGCCAAGCCCCTCGCTTGATCGGCGGCAGATTGTAGAATATCTTGATTTTGCATAACTAAATAGGAGTTGTTTGGTAATGGGAGTTGAGTTTGGGAATTTTTGATTACTCTTGGTAAATGACGTCGTTGGCGCTCAACTCAATCATATTCTCACCCGGATTGACTTGGACCTCCTTGGACCAGATCGTGACTTGATTGCTGAGGTCATCCTTTTCAATTCCAATCAGAAAATATTTATCCGAGGGTTGAATGCCTGAAAGTGCGGCTTGCCCAAAGGCATCGGTCCGGGTTTTTCCAACCTTTGCCTGAAGTAGGATTGACTTCACCCCAAAGATAACTTCGGGATCGGAACTCTTTTCTGCCCTTGCCCATAACTCCGCCACGGAACGAACCTCCCCGGCGATTGCTTGCTCCGCACCGAGATCCTTAAAGAGTTCGGCTAGATTCTTACTGGTTATATAAAAATCAGATGCTTGAGCCGGTAACTCACCCCCTTCAGCAGAGGGCTTGGATACTTTAAATTTGAGAACGGCTTTTCCTGGGGCGACCGGATCCAAATCTTCGGAAAAGGAAAAATTCGGGGCTTCAGGAATTTCGATCTTGGGTACGGTAAGTTCGACCACCTTTGGGTTTTCAAAACTAGAGTCTGAGGGAATCATTCCAGGGTCTGCCCCTTCTCCATTCGCCACATTCGGTTTTAATAGGCGGGAAATAAAATCTTTTTGTTCATCTTCCGAAAATAAATTCTCCAGAATTTTTTGTTTTTCCTCATAACTTAATTCAACTTTGTCTTGCTGCAAAAAACTTGAAAGTTGTTTCTCGTTGGGTAAACTTTTTGCACCACTACCAATCAATCTTTGGATACTAAATTTATCCGTTTTTCGATCGATTGGGGAATCTTCAGCAATGGAATCCTCCCAAATATCTTTTTTCGGAGCAAAGGGAGACCGGCGGGTTTGCTTGTATTGCTTAATGGGGGGATGGAGTTGCGGGTTTTCACAAAGATCATCCAGGCTAATAAAATCCGGATTCCCCGAATCGATCCATTCAAACGGAGAAACTAAGCGAGGAAAAAACAGGGGGACAGCAGTTGGCTTCAAAGATAGCATTGCAATGGTCGCTCCATCCAGATCAGACATTCGATATGGAGCACGAAAAGTGGGGTAATCAAACCAGTCGAGACTAACTTCAGTGGTTAAAACTTCGTTTTTCCCATGAAGTGTCGTAACCAAAAGCAGGATACAGATTATAAGCTTTTCCATATAAAACACCCGAATTCTATGGTATTAAAGCAGGTCGATGCAAAGTTTTTCTTCTTGCTTGTATCTGAAGATAAGATTTTTTGGTAGGGTTGAACAAAATCCAGCCTTTTTGTCGCTAACCCCTATTGTTCAAATTTAAATCCCTTTTTAATCTAAACTCAAAAGTTACTTCTTATGACTAATGATTCAAACGATGACATTATGATCGAGGCCCATGGCCTTACCAAAGAATACGGGAGGTTCGTCGCCGTAGATGATTTAACCTTCTCAATCCGCAAAGGTGAAGTGGTTGCCTTCCTCGGCCCAAATGGTGCAGGAAAAAGTACCACCATGAAAATGCTGACGGGATTTTTAGCTCCCAGTAAAGGCTCGGCAAAAGTTTGTGGAATGGAAGTAGCCGGAAATCGAGATATCGTGGCCAACCGCATTGGTTATTTGCCTGAGAATGGTCCCCTCTACGAAGAAATGACTCCCCTTGGACTGCTTCATTTTTTTGGGGATGCCCGTGGGATTGATTCCTCCACGAAAAGGACAAGGATTGAACAAGTGGTCGGACAATGTGCCTTGGAGACCGTTTTAAATAAGCCGATAGGCAAGCTGTCCCGTGGTTTTCGTCAAAGAGTTGGCATGGCCAATGTATTGCTGCATGAGCCCGATGTCTTGATCATGGACGAACCAACTGCAGGTTTGGATCCGAATCAAGTTCT
>DBVA01000071.1:0-2547 GCA_002308735.1 Opitutia bacterium UBA1276
GAGTCGTGGATTGTATGGGATAATTCCGGAAACAATCATGATGTCAACGGGGATGGAAAAAAAGATGAGCGCGATGCCTTTGATAAAACGGTCACAATCTATGGTAAGGTTTTGGAGCGTGGATTAAATACGGTGAACCTGCCTTGGTGTGACAATTCGAGCCAATGGTCCATGGGCTTGGTCAAGCGGGTGGATTACAGCGGTAGAATCAAGCAGCAGCGACCGGAATGGGTGATTCCATCCCATGATGGCGGGCCTGATATCGTAACCCGAAAAGTGGGCCTTCATGGACCTGAAGAAAGGTGCAAAGTCCATGAGGTTTCTGAGAATTGGAACAGGTTTACCGAAAAGAATTATATTAATCCGGGTGACCCCAATCATTTACATTATTATGCATGGCGTTGGTATTCTCAGATCGCAGGTGGCTCAGATGAAGTAATCCGTCATGCAATCGCCGGGGAAAGAGGAAATAATATAACTGCGAGCGGGAGTGGGCTGACCGGGAACGAACAATATAAGATTTCTTCCTACAATCGAACCCAGGAGTCTTTTACGGTTTTGGTCTATGCGAGTGGTGCCTCCGGAAACGGATATTTGGAAGTTTCAATCCCTTCCACCATTCAAAATGGTAAAGATTACAATAATGCGTTTTCTAAGATTGATTTTCGAGGGGAGGGATTTAGGAATGGATCAAAATACAATGTCAGCACTATTACCAAGGATATCAACAATACGACTGGTAAGGACGAGAATGTGTTCAGTGGAGGCAGTCGAAATCAAGTGGTAAGAGATGGTGTATTGAAAGTCAGAATTGGAAAGCTTCGTAAATTCACAAAAATCGTATTTTCAAAAGTTAGATAGGACTAAATTAAATAAACAAAGGATTTGTGTGTTGGTGGCGGGATTACAGACGCTTGATCATCAAATTCCTAAACCAGACTGGATCCATATGATCTTGTAGAAGAATGGGTCCTTCCCAGCTACCGAAACCTTCATTTTTACGATACTTGCTCTTTTGGAACTTTTTCTTCCAATCATCCGTCCCCCAGGTAATCTCGACCACCTTCTCACCGTTCAACCAATGCTCGATTTGATTATCCTTGGCGATAATTTTCCCTTTATTCCACGTACCTACTGGTCTTAAAGGTTTTGAATCCGGAGCAGCCACCAGTTCATAAAGCGAACCTGCCCGATGAGTTGGGTTTTTATTATCCCGATGTTTTTGGTCATCAAGAATCTGGTATTCCAAACCTAATCGGCCCCGGGTACGGTATTTGATACCACTATTTCCAGCTTCCGAAATCTTCCATTCAAAGGTTAATTCAAAGTCTTTAAATTTTTCTTTGGTGATGATATCACCATTCAAAGATTTTCGATGAACCACTCCCTCTTGAATGATCCAGCCATTCCCAACCGGTTTGCCGTCTACCTTGCTCCACTGAGAGAAGTCATCCTGGGCAAATAAATTTATTTCTTCCAAAAGCTTGGCCCGGACCAATTGATTAAATGAAAAAGTAAAAAAGACCAAAGAAATGAGATAACGGGTAGTTTGCATAGTCTAAGGAGATGGATGTAAATGGATTTAGCTCGAAGGAATGAACCAGAACCATGGGATAAAGATCATATTTCTATAAGTACTTAAACTTGAATGTTCAGTAAAATAAATTCTGAACCGTTGTAGTTACCTACAATAAAAATAGAACTTAATACCAAACCTGTGCTTTCCGGTGAAAGGACTTGGCGAAGTTATCAATTTTCAATCGCTGATGGTTTGGGCAAATCGAGAACCTCTTTTTTAGACAACCAAATTTGTTTACTGGCTTTTTTGGTATGCACTTTAAGAAATCCTTTTTTGATTAAGAGGTCTACTTTTCTTCGTTGCTTAAAACCGAGGATATGGGCAGCTTCTGCTACTTTAATTAAATCTGGATTTTCCACTTCAAAGGTAGCATTTTTCTATCTGGTCTTGATCCGTACCCGGATAAAAATTTTATTGTGGCCATCTTCTGCTCTGCCTTTTTTGGTTTTGTATACTACCCGCTCCATGCCACCATCTACTTCCACGGCAGATCCATGTTGTTCCGCACCATCTGCATCGGTGGTGGGTAGCCAGGTTCTCAGGTCCCGACTGGTTTCCACAAGGTATTGAATGCCTTCGTTGTTGTAGGAGTCCTGGTATTTAAGGAAGGTGATGAATTCATGGTCTTCTTCCCCGGATGGCTTCGCCTTGATTGGTCTGGGCAGGGTATTTCTGGAGTCATTGCTCAGGGAGTCCCCACCAAAGGCTCGTTCCAGAGCATTACTAATTCCATCCCCATCTGAGTCGTAATTATCGTTGTCAAAAAGGGCGAGGGCTTTTTCACCACTTATACCCTTGGCACTCATGCGGTTGCGGAACTCAGTAAGCTTTCCGTCGAAGCGGTCATCCATTTTTCTTTCTTCAAAGAAAGCGGATTTGGAAGGTGCCTTGATTCGAATAGTTCTTTCGAGTTCCGCTGCATGATAACTTCCATCGGCTGCCCGGGAGGCCTTGATCGTGACTTCGAG
>DBVA01000154.1:0-16327 GCA_002308735.1 Opitutia bacterium UBA1276
TTTGATTGCAGGAGGAAAGGAGTGGAATTTCTGGAAGCCCACGACCTTTTTTTCCTTAGCTAATAGAATGGGATCGATCAAGATTTCTCCCGCAAAAATCTGACCTTTGGCTTCTTTTTCCTTTGTAAGTTGAAGGTCAAGAATCCCGATACAAATTTCTAATTTGTTTCGATGACAATCGCCCAACTTTGCAGAATAATCATTCTGCCATGGAGCCTGTCCGGAAAGCGATTTCCATAATCCCTTTGGCTGTTTGAGACCACAAGCGTGTAAGACTCGTTGAAGTTGGTTTTTGAGCTCAAAGAAATCAAGCTCCTCTCTCGGTTTCCACTGACGGAAATTGGGTTTGGCAAAAGAGGCAAAAGCAATGCTGATACATTCCACATTACCTCGGGGACCCGGTACAAAAACTCTACCAGTTTCAAAGAATCGAGTTAAGTCGTTGAAATTTTTCTGATTGTGCGAGAGGTTCTCCACCAAGCCGGGTAGGAGAGATGCCCGAACATGGGTGTGATCGGAAGTAAGTGGATTAGCAAGGGCAAGTTTTCCAGTTTCCAAATTACGGTTCCATTCTTCAACCTCATTTCCCGAGCGAAGGCTATAATTACAAGCTTCCTGGAAGCCCTGACCGACCAAGTTGTTGATGGCCTTTTGGCAAATTTCATAAGTGGAGTCGTTTTCACGGAAGGAAGAAGGGAAGGCAACGGGATCATCTTTCAAATGATCCGTTCCATGAATACGAAGAAATTCCTCGACCAAGTCAATGGGGCGATCCACCTCCGATCGAAAGGATGGAACCAGAACTTGCCATGGATCATCACCTGAAACGGTAAAGCCCAATCGGTTCCAAGCATCGGTTAGTTGATTTGGTTCGATGGAGAAACCACAAATTTTTTCGGCGAAAGATTTAGTAATTTCGATCCTTCGATCTCCCCTTGGATGACCGCCAAGGGAGACATACTCCTGCAGGCATTGACCACCGGCAATTTCGAGGATCAAATCAACCGCCCGCTGGGCAGCAGATTCAAGCCCATGGGGGTCTACATCCCTTGAAAAACGTTGGGAACTATCGGTGTGCAATCCAAGTTTTCGTGAAGTTGCTCGAATGCTTCCGGGTTTAAACCAAGCGGATTCGATTACGATATTGGTGGTGGAATCATCTACTTCTGCATCCACGCTACCCATCACCCCAGCCACAACCAGAGGTTTCTCTGCATCTGCAATTACCATCATGCTTGGGTCCAATTTTCTTTCCACTTCATCCAGGGTGGTAATGGATTCGTTTTCCTTTGCCTGGCGAACAAGAATGCTTGAACCACAAATTTTGGAAGCGTCGAATGCATGCAGCGGTTGCCCCGTTTCCAAAAGAACAAAATTGGTAATATCGACGACATTATTGATTGGCCTTAATCCAACCCCTTCCAATCTCGCTTTCAACCAATCTGGACTAGGGGCAATGGAAACCCCTTGAATAGACCACATTCCGTAGCGGGCACAATCTTTCGATTCCACACCCACGCTCTGTAGTAAATGTCCATCGGGACAACTTTCATTGGGGGTACCTAAGTCAGACACTCTGGGAAGTATCAGGTCTTTCTGGTAGTAAGCTGCCACTTCTCGGGCAACCCCTAGGTAACTGAGGCAATCTCCCCGGTTTGCGGTGATTTCCAGTTCTAAAACCTTATCGCTACTAAATAACTGACCGATGGGGGTTCCCACCTCTGGGTTGTTGGGTAAAAGGTAGAGCCCTTGATCATCCTCACCGATTTCCAATTCTTTAGCACTGCACATCATGCCTTCAGATGGAACCCCTCGAAGTTTGGATTTTTTAATTTTAAATCCACCGGGAAGCTTGGCACCAGGCAAGGCAACGGGAACCCGGTCACCGGGCTTGAAATTAGTTGCCCCACATACGATACTGGCAGGGGTATCCCCACCCACTTCAACGGTGCAAACACTGAGGCGGTCTGCTTCGGGATGTTGTTCTTTGCTAAGGACTTCTCCGACAACTACCTTTTCAAGCTTAGAATCGGCATCGTTTTCATCTTCTTCGACTTCCAATCCAAGCATGGGAAGTGTATCGATTAATTCATCTGAATTTTCCGGCAATTCAACATAATCCCTTAACCAATCTAAACTAATCTTCATGTGGCGTTGGAAAATTGATTTAGAAAGCGTTGATCATTCTGGTAAAAATGACGGATGTCATCAATGCCGTGAAGGATCATCGCAATTCGTTCGATTCCTAATCCAAATGCGAAACCATTCCACTCTTCCGGATCAAGGTTGACCAACTTAAGAACTTCAGGATCAACCATACCGCACCCCATGATCTCGATCCATTTATTGCTTAATTTTCCGAGGCTGGGTGCCCTAAGGTCGACTTCAAAACTGGGCTCTGTAAAGGGAAAGAAACTTGGTCGTAGTCTTGTTTCCAGTTGGTTGCCGAATAATTCCTTAAGGAAGAAGTCCAGCACACCCTTGAGGTCACGAACCGTAACCTTTTTGTCAACATAAAGCCCTTCGGTTTGATGGAAGTTTGCAGAATGGGTGGCATCTACGGTATCTCTACGAAAGCATCTTCCTGGGGCAATGATGCGTAGGGGGGGAGGTTCTTTTAAAAAGGTACGAATTTGAACGGAGGAGGTATGAGTACGAAGTACATGTGCTTCCTGAGTTTTTCTTTTAACATTGGCCCATTCAGAATGAGGAGGGAAGAAGAGCGTATCCTGTGCATCCCTTGCAGGGTGGTCTTCCGGGGTATTGAGTGCGTCAAAACAAAACCATTCTGTCTCCACTTCGGTAGCTTCAGCTACGGTAAATCCAATTTTTCGGAAAATGGAGACGACCTTACGCCGGACATTGGTTAAGGGGTGAGTACCACCTAGGTAACCGGGACTGGAGGGCAGGGTGGGGTCAATTTTTTTACCTAAGGATTCAAGATCGGCTTGGTTTTCGATTGCCTCAAGGGAGGTTTTGAAAAGGGCTTCAACTTTGTTCTTAGTCTGATTGAGGGCTTGGCCAAAAGAGGGTCTTTCTTCCTTTGATAACTTTCCGATTCCTTTAGCTGCCTGGGTCAGGCTACCATTAGGCCCGAGTATGGAGGCTTTTGCCTGCTCCCAATCCGATTGGGAAGCTACCTGGGCAATGATTGTCTCCGCTTGGACGACAATGGCTTGGAGATCGTTCTCCACGCCGTATTACATAAAAAGGCCCTTAGGCCTTGATGGCAGCCTTCGCCTTTGTGACCAACTCCTTAAAGGAATCTGGTTCGTGAATGGCGAGTTCCGAAATGACCTTACGGTTTAATTCGATACCTGCTTTGGCTAAGCCATGCATGAATTCACCGTAACGAATACCTTCTGCACGACAAGCGGCGTTGATGCGTACAATCCATAACTGACGAAATTCAGTTTTGCGCTTGCGGCGGTGAGAATAGGCATAAGCCTCAGCCCGATCGACCGCGTCTTTAGCATAGCGAAAGAGACGAGATTTGTTTCCAAAATAGCCTTTTGCTTTCTTTAAAACCTTTTTTCGGCGTTTACGGGTGGCGGGAACATTGCGTGCTCGTGGCATATCAAAAAACTCCTAGTTGAGGTGGGCTAAGTAACGGTTAGACGGAGAGGGCACGGATTACGCGGCGAGACATACCGTCTGCTAAAACTTGGTCTTGGCGACCAGCACGAACCTGTTTAACAGAGCGTTTCCTGCGTAAGTGTCTTTGTCCGGGTTTGCGAAATTTCACTTTACCCGAGCCAGTTAGCTTAAATCTTTTGGCGATTCCTTTGTGCGTCTTCTTCATGGTGTTATGAGAAAAAACGATAATTATAGCTTTTTCCCCTGCTTCGATCAAGTCAAATGACGCTTAACTGTCATAAATAAGCAACCCGAGGTAACTCTCGTAGGTAAACCAACTTGCAAAGATCAAAAAAATAATCCAAAAAATCAAGGATAGGATTTTTTTCCTCAACCAGTGGGAACCTTGCACATTCATTCCATCCCCACCAAAATCATGGAAGTAGTGAATCAAATCGCGATCTTTAGAACGGCGATCAATTTTTTGGTATGATTGTCCGTAAGAAGAACGATTCCGATGATAAAACCACTGGAAAATTTTATGAAGCATTACGGTAAGGTTTCAACTGCCCTAAGGGATCAGATAAGATTTTCCATTCAGTTGGGAAAAATCGAGACGAGAAACTGAGGGCAGTCCTTCTTTGTAGGCCCAAAGGTCTGAGCCCACTTCCGGTTTAGCGTCTTCAAGCCATTCCGTGCGGTATATAAGTTGATGATGTCTTTTACCCTCTTCTTTCTGAAAAAGGCTACCTAATTTTAGATGATCGGCAAAACCGATCAGAGGCTCGGTCTTTCCATCATATTCAGAGGGGAAATTTAAATTATGCACGGTAAGACCCTCATGATGATGCATTTCAAGCACTAGTTTTGCGTAGTTGGCAGAGGCTTTAGCTGAATGTGCGAGGGTCTTACGAGTGCTGGGATCAATTTCTTGCCCGCCGCTTAGACGAATTCCCTCAAATTTTTCGGTAACCAGTGCCATGCTTACCGCAATCGAAGGAATTCCTAAGAGAGATCCTTCCAAAGCAGCACCAACCGTACCTGAGGATAAGACCATGGGTAGGGTGATGTTGTAACCTAGATTGATTCCACTAACCACCAGATCAGGTGTTCGAGGCAAAAGATTTCCGTAGGCCAGGTTGACGCAGTCGGCGGGAGTACCGTTTAATGAATATGCGGAGACATTGTAATCCTTAACTTTTTTTGGAATGAGCTTTTGATTACGGGAAATTGCGTGACCAATCCAGCTACGCTCTCCGTCGGGAGCACATACGAATACCTCTCCGACTTTAGCAAGTTCCTTGACGAGGGCTTTCAAGAATCCCGATTGGATCCCATCGTCATTGGTTGCTAAGATTAGTGGTTTTTTTGAACTCATTGTAAAAATAAGAAAAGGGAGGATCGTCCTAAGACAATCCTCCCCTTTCTTGATAACTAAGTTTTTATTTAGGGCAACCGATATTCAGCTTGAAACATTTTCAGTTTCTTTCTGGGTTGACTCGGCTTCATCTTCTTGGGGAGAAGGAGCATCCTCATTTGTCGGAGCAGAATCTTCGGATGGTTTGGCTTCCTCCATAGCGGCACGACGGCTTAATTTTACCCGTCCCTTATCGTCAATACCGATACATTTAACCAGAATTTCATCTCCGAGCTTACAGATGTCTTCGGTGTTGTTGACCCTAAAGTCAGCAAGTTCAGAGATGTGGCAGAGACCTTCTTTTCCTGGTAGACACTCTACAAAGGCGCCAAATTCTTTCACGCCTCTGACAATTCCACGGTAAATTTTACCCACTTCAATTTCTCCGGTTACCAGTTCGATCTCTTGAAGTGCTCGGTTCATAGCTTCGGTATCGGTTGCATAAATGCGAACTTTCCCGCTGTTGTCCTCATCGATATCGATATTGGCACCAGTAACTTCAGTTATCCTGCGGATATTCTTACCTCCTGGCCCGATCAATGCACCGATCTTTTCAGGATCAATCTGAACGCTTTCAATACGAGGGGCATGTTCCCGTAATTCTTTGCGATGAGAAGGTAAAGCTTCATCCATCTTATCAAGAATCTTCATCCTGGCCTCGGTAACTTGCTTGACCGCTTCTTTGGCGATGGCAAAGGGAAGGCCTTGAATTTTTAGATCAAGCTGGAATCCAGTTACCCCATCACGGGTTCCGCAGACTTTAAAGTCCATATCTCCAAAGTGATCTTCGGCACCAATGATATCGGTAAGGACAACATGTTTGGCAATTTCACCTTGGTCATTCATTTCCGTGACCAAACCAGTTGAAATCCCGGCAACATGTTGACTGATGGGTACACCCGCATCCATCAAAGCAAGGGAGCCGCCACAGACACTGGCCATTGAGGTGGAACCATTCGAAGCCATAATTTCTGAAACAATACGGATGGCATAAGGGAATTCGTCTTCTGGTGGTAAGATTGGAAGAACGGATCGTTCCGCCAAGGCTCCATGGCCGATTTCTCTACGACTAGTAAATCCAAAACGACCTGCTTCCCCAACCGAAAACGGAGGAAAGTTGTAGTGAAGAATGAAAGACTTTGCGGTTGGACCCCCGGTTAAACCATCCAGGTCCTGTACATCTCGACTTGTGCCCAAGGTGCTTAGAACCAGAGACTGAGTCTCACCACGGGTAAAGACTGCGGAGCCGTGAACGCGCGGCAGAACCCCGGTTTCACAAGTGATTTCCCTCAAGTCAGCTGGAGCACGTCCGTCTGCTCTTTTTCCCCGAATCAAGATATTTTCACGGTAGACCTCTTCTTGTATGATCTCGAAAGCCATACTGATGTGATCAGGGTCAAAGTCTTCGCCGAATTTTTCCTCGCATGCCTTGGAGGCTTCTTCTTTTACCATGTCAACTGCAACCTGTCGTTCTTGCTTAGAGGGGGCAAAGATTGCCTCCTCCATTCGGTTTCCGGTAATTTCACGGCAAAGATTAAGAACTTCGTCCGGTGCTTTTACTAATTCGAATTCCTTTTTTTCTCTTCCACAAAGTTCAGCTAATTCACGTTGGGCGGATATAATTTCCTGGATCGCTTGGTGGGCGAACTCTAAAGCCTCAACAAATCGAGCTTCTGGAATTTGGTCCGCAGAACCTTCGATCATCATCATCTCTTTTTCGCTTCCGACATAAATGAGATCAAGGGAAGAATCATACATTTGCTCGTTGGTTGGATTGACCACGAACTCGCCGTTAATTTCACCCAAGCGCACGCATCCAATGGGACCATTCCAGGGAATATCGGAGATCATCAAAGCTGCAGATGCTCCATTTACCATGAGAACATCAGCTTCGTTAATCTGGTCGGTTGAAAGAAGATACCCAATTACTTGAACTTCATTGAGAAAACCTTTGGGGAAAAGAGGACGCAAAGGGCGGTCACAAAGACGTGAAGTTAAAATTTCCTTTTCAGAAGGTTTACCTTCCCGCTTGAAGTATCCGCCGGGAAATCGACCTGCAGCGGTAAATTTTTCGCGATAGTCAACGGTCAAAGGAAAGAAATCCTGACCTGGGCGAAGGGTGGAGGCGGCTGTGGCGGAAACAAATACGGTGGTTTCCCCCATGGCTACAGTTACAGCTCCACCAGCTAAACCCGCAAGGGTACCCGTGGAAAGTTGAATGCCGAGCTTTTCGGCGGTTACATTATGCTTTTGGTTCATTATTCGTACTTACGTTATGTTTGTTGTTTTCATCATGGCTAAGGCTCGACCGGATTGTCTTACCGAAGTCCCCTTACTACCTTTTGATCCTACAAGCATGTGCTTGTTGCGATCAGTGAGAGGGGAAAATTGCTCGTGAAACCACGAGAATGAAAATGAGATTGAGGAAGGATTAGCGACGCAATTCAAGCTTATCAATAACGGCTTGGTAGCGCTTTAAGTCGGTTCTTTTCAGGTAGTCCAGCAACTTTCTTCTTTTGGCTGCCATCATGAGAAGACCGCGACGGGAGTGGAAATCCTTACGGTGGGTTTTTAAATGTTCCGTAAGATGAGCAATACGGGCACTAAGTAGAGCAATCTGAACCTCACTGGATCCAGTATCCTTATCGTGGGAACGATTGTCTTCGATTATATTTAATTTATTTACTTGTTTTGACATGATTGATTTTAATTTCTTGGACCGTTGAGTTCACTTGGGTGAACTCGCAACCCCGCAGATGCCGGATTGCCGTTTCGTCCATCAACTCAAAGAGCTTTTGGTGAATCCAAGGAGGCAAGCCTCACGGCTGACCCCTAACGATGTCGAAACATAATGTCTTTTTTTTTAAAATATACAAGCTCCAATCCTATGCTCTTGCCTCTCTTGACAACCGCGATATCCAATGGGGTTGATGGATCTTTACTTCGCATACGGTTCAAACATGAATATCGAGCAAATGAAACGGCGGTGTCCAGGAGCTTCTTTGAAAGAACCGGGCTACATTCTGAATTGGAGGTATTTCATTAATGGAAATGGATATGCTGGGATCGAGCGACAGGAGGGATCGGTTGTGTTCGGAGGGATTTGGGAATTACAAGATTTTCACTGGGTCTCCCTCGATCAGTATGAAGCAGTAGATCAGGGTTTTTATCAAAAAGTGAAAATAACAGTTTCTGCTGGTGACTTAGATAGATCGAAGGAGGTAGATGCCAGCTTATATTTGTCGAATAATTATGAATACGGCAAACCGAGTTCAGCTTATCAAGAAATCGTCATGCAGGGGGGGCATGATCTTAAATTGAAAAAAGATTATTTACAGTTTTTAGAAAGGTGGGGGAAAGGCCCTCCGGTATAATTCGGGCATGAAAAATAAAGAGACTTGGGATTTTTTTGTCGATACCGGAGGAACTTTTACTGATTGCCTGGCTCATTCCGATGGTCGGGGGTTTTTCCGCACCAAAGTGTTATCCCGAGGAGTCCTTTCTGCTCAAGTGGATGCGGTTTTATCACCCCAAAAACTAAGGCTTGAAAGCGGAACCGATTGGCCCAAAAAATTTGTAAATGGAAAGAAGGTATCCTTTCAAGGAAATCAAGATTTAGAGCTGACAATTTTAGAATGGTACCCTGAGGAATCAATTCTGGTTTTTGAAAATACTCTACCCAGTGAAGTGGGGCCGGAAACCGCAATCGAAGTAAAAATGTTGTGGGAGGCACCTATTCTGGCGATGCAACTCCTATTGGCTCGTCATGGATTGGAACTCCATGAAATTTCTGTCCGGATGCGGTTGGCAACCACACGCTGCACCAATGCCCTGCTTGAAAGTTCCGGAGAAAATCCGGTTCTCTTCCTGACCGCCGGTTTTCCTGACCTCCTCGAAATAGGGGATCAGCGAAGAAATCAACTCTTTGATCTTATTCCCGAGAAGCGAAAAACCTTATCTGAGGTGGTGGTCGAGGTTAAGGAAAGAATCGATCGAGATGGAGAAGTTTTAACCGTTCCGGATTTCGAGGAGGTCAGGAGAAAAGCGGAAAAGCTTTTCGCTTCAGGATATCGATGTGCTGCGGTCTCCTTTCTTCATTCATACCTTAACCCAAATCATGAAATTCAAGTAGCGGAGGTGCTGCGGGAAATCGGATTTGAACATGTTATCGAGTCATCGAAGGTATCCCCTCTGATCAAATGGCGGTCGCGCTGCGAAAGTGCGGTAGTGGAATCTTATTTATGCCGGATTTTAGAGGATTATTTAGACCGTGTGGAAAGCGAACTCGGAGAAGACGGGGAACTTTTGGTGAATTCGAGTTCTGGTGGATTGATCAACCGTTCCCAATACCGAGCCGTGGATAGTTTATTAAGTGGACCCGCTGCAGGAGTAGTGGGAGCATCCATCATTGCAAAAAGTTGCGGATTTTTAAACTCCATAAATCTCGATATGGGAGGAACCAGTACCGATGTTTCCAGATGTTCAGGTGGTTATTCCTACCAACCCTTCCATCAAGTTGGACTTGCTGAAGTTTGTAACCTTGCCCTTAAGATCGAGACGGTGGCAGCAGGGGGAGGATCCATTTGTTGGGTTGAAGATGGACTTTTACGAGTAGGGCCCAAAAGCTCGGGGTCTTACCCTGGTCCTGCTTGTTATGGATTGGGTGGCCCTCTGTGCTTAACTGATATAAACCTTCTGCTTGGGCGATTGGATCGTACCCGTTTCTCGACTCCAATTGTTCCTGAAGATGCGGAAAATAGATTGATGGAAATGATCGATTCCACCGGTAAATCCACCGATGATCTATTGCAGGGTTTTTTGGCAATTGCCGATGAATCCATGGCCAACGCGATCCGTAAAATTTCAATTCAAGAAGGGTATGACCCATCCGATCATGCTCTTCTTGCATTCGGTGGGGCAGGAGGGCAGCATGCCTGCGGAGTCGCGGCAAGACTCGGGATGAAAACCATTCTATCTCCTTCGGATGCTGGATTACTGAGTGCCTTTGGTCTTTCCCGCTCCAGGGTGGAGAGAATTATTACACGGTCTTTTTTGGGCCCTATTGACTCCGGCCGTATTGAATCTTTGGAGCGTGAAATGATAAAGCAAGGTATGGCTCTCGTTGCCCAGTCTGGATCGAATGGACGGGTTCTGGATAAAATTGCCCTGGTCCGATTCAAAGGGCAGGAAGCAAGCCTTGAGATTCATTATCAGAAATCAAGTGATTTGAATCCATTATTTAGGGCAAGATTTTTGAAGATTTTCGGTTATTATCCCGAGGGTAAGGAGTTGGAAGTTGATTCTCTGAGAGTGCAAATTGGAGGTCCCCCACCGGAAGAAATAGATGAGTCTTTTCCGAAATTGAATGAGCCCATAAATCACCAAGCCAAGTCCGTGATTGAGCGCTCATCACTAGGTCCAGGTAGCTTGATTACAGGCCCTTGCCTTATGGTTGATGATTTCGGTACACTTTGGATTGATCAGGGCTGGACTGGGCAGATGGGAGACCGAGGAACTCTATGCTTGAAATCAGATCCAGAGATGGGAGTCAGTAGGATTTCTGAATCGGTTAAGCGGGAATTATTTTCGAGTAGATTTCTTTGTTTAGCAGATGAAATGGGGAAGCAACTTGAACGTACAGCGATGTCGGTAAATGTTCGAGAAAGGCTAGATTTCTCCTGTGCCTTACTGGATTCTAGAGGCTTCTTAGTGGCTAATGCGCCACACATTCCGGTACACCTTGGGGCCATGGGCCTATTTACCCGACACTTAATAGAGGCATTCCCCAAGCTCTCAGAGGGCGACATTTTGATTTCAAACCATCCTGCATTTGGTGGTTCTCATTTGCCCGATATATCATTACTTGCACCCGTATTTATGGAGAGTGACGAACCTCTTTGCTTTCTTGCGAATCGAGCCCATCATGCAGAAATTGGAGGCATAGCCCCAGGTTCGATGCCGGGAATTGTAGCTGGTTTGTCCGAGGAGGGCGTCATTCTCTATCCTCAATATTTATTCAAGTCTGGTCTGTCTCGAATGAAGAAAGTGGAAGAAATTTTAAGGAACGCAGAATTTCCTTCAAGACAAGTGGAGGAAAATATTTCTGATCTCTTTGCTCAAGTTGCCTCTTTGAGAATCGGAGCCCAAACCATGAAAGCACTTCTTGGCACTTATGGAATCGATGAGATAACAACCCAAATGAATCATTTGCGGCAAGAATCAAGTTCCAGTTGTAGGGAGTTCCTCAAAGAATTTGGGACTGCAAATTTGGTTGGGGAGCAGCAACTGGATGATGGGGTCAGCCTTTGCCTCAAGGTGAAAATCAATCATGGAGAAGCAGTCTTTGATTTCTCCGGGACTGGGCCCGTTCGAGGAGATAATTTAAATGCCACCGAGGCGATCGTTTCAAGTGTGGTGTGTTATTGCCTAAGGCTTCTAATTGGCAAGAATCTTCCGCTTAATGAAGGCTTACTTGAACCCGTTGAAATTGTCGTGCCCAAAGGTACCTTACTCAATCCTGATTTTATGCCCGAGACAAAAATGCAGCCTGGAGTTGCAGGGGGAAATGTCGAGATCAGTCAGCGTCTGGTGGATTTGATCATAAGCTCGGTTTTTCAACAAGCGGCTTGTTCTCAGGGAACCATGAATAACCTTACTTTCGGAAATGATAACTTTAGTCATTACGAAACTCTTGGAGGTGGGGCAGGAGCCATAGTCGGTCATGGAGGAACTTCCGCGGTACAAGTACATATGACCAACACTGCGATTACGGACCCCGAAATTATGGAGTCTAGTTTTCCTGTTCGATTACTTTCCCATCAAGTCAGAAAAGGCTCAGGTGGGATCGGGGATTGGCAGGGAGGGGATGGGGTTGAGCGCGTGTATTTATTTGAGGAAACTACAACTTTTTCTTTTCTAACTGAACGTCGGAGAAAAGGTGCAGAAGGACTTCATGGAGGAGGAGCAGGCTTGCCGGGCGAACAATTCATTATCCGGAAAAACGGACAAAAAGAAAGGCTGCAAGGACGTTGCACAGGTCTTGCGAATCCAGGAGATAGGTTGATTATCCGAACACCTGGAGGAGGAGGAGTGGGGAACCCGGCTGTAAACCGCTAATTTTAAGAAATTCTGCCTGTATAAATTTTATACATGGGCTTCAACATTTTGACGAAGAACGAAAGCCTTTCACCTGCGTAATGAATGAAAGTAATTGATATTTAAATGAATCAATAGCACCTGTTCATTATTTTACCATTTCGTTGCTTTTAAGTCCCGAAATCTAGTTTGGCACGAACTATGATTATGGGTTGTTACATTTCATTCAAAAGGGGGGATATTATCATGGAAGATTTCGACATTATAGAGAACTGCAAAACCAAAGATTTCATTCGTTTCATCGTAGCGATTTCGGCTGGGGTATTTTTTGCTTGTGCATCGGTTGTTTTTCTTGGTCTTATAAGCTTATAAGTTCCAGATTTTTTCAGAAGTAAGCTATTTTAAAACTTACTTAATCGGGCGTTAAGATGTCCGTTTGAGCATTTAATTTAGTGTATATGTCTCGTCAATGGGGTTTTAAGTTTTTTTAAGTCTAATTCTGGCTTTTTATCAAAGCTACCCAAGACTTTACAATCAATCATCATTTTGATTGTATAAAGTCGGATGGAAATTCACCTCATGCTTAACGGTACCCAAGTGGGACCTTATGAAATTAAAGATGTTCAAGGTTGGATCCAAGCAGGTTATGTTAAAATGGAAGATCCAGCGTGGTATGAAGGCTGTGGAGACTGGGTAAAAGTTAAAGATATTCCAGAGATTGAAGATAAAAAGGTTGGGCACAATTTATCGGGGCACTTATTGCCCCCTTTCGAGGCCTATGTAGGAAAAGATCCCTATATTTTTATAAGTTATGCCCATAAAGATTCTGAGCAGGTTTTTAAGGAAATTAGTAGGTTGCATGAGGCAGGTTATAAGATCTGGTATGATGAGGGTATTGAAGCAAGTACGGAATGGCCTGAGGAAATCGCCAATGCAGTACTTGGCTGTGCCGCCTTTTTAGTTTTCGTAACCCCCCGTTCTACGGCATCAGTAAATTGTCGAAATGAGATCAACCTTGCCCTTAATGAAAATAAGCCCTTTCTTGCGGTTCACTTGGAGGATTCCACTCTTCCTCCAGGATTGCGACTGCGCATGGGAGACTTACAGGCGATTCTTAAGTACAAGAATACAAAAGATCGATACCAAAGAAAGTTAGATGATTCTCTGGATCTTTTGTTAGGAAAAAAGGTTGCTAAAGGAAAAGCTTTAAGAAGCATTCCAAACGACTCTTCCAATGCTTTAAATTCTAAAACATCGAAGCACAAGATTCCCCAAAAGTCTGGTTGGTCAAAATGGGTTCTGCCTATGGTCGGCTTGGTTTTTTTGGGTGTTTGGGGGGCATATGAATTCATTCAGTCGCGTGGCTCCGAACAAGCGAAAGTCAAACAATCTGAAGTTTTTAAAGAAGGAGTCCCCTGGACCATTCCCTCGATTGATGCCGAAATGGTATGGTGTTTGCCTGGTCGTTTCATAATGGGAAGTCCTGGCACTGAAAGCGGTAGAAATCAGGACGAGATTCAAAGGGAAATATTTTTCAAGAAGGGATTTTTTATTGGCAAGTATGAGGTTACCCAAAAACAGTGGGATACCGTTATGAAAACTTCACCCAGTAAGTTCAAGGGGCTTAGCCTTCCAGTAGAATCAGTCTCCTGGAATATGGTTAACGAATTTTGTAAGAAGCTGACCGATTCAGAGAGAAATCAGGGAAGGTTGCCAGATGGCTGGATCTATCAATTACCTACGGAAGCCCAATGGGAATATGCCTGTCGAGCTGGTACGGAAAGTGTCTTCCCATGGGGGTCTTCCATCACCATTAGTCAAGCAAACTACTCGGTCACCGGGCTAGAGGATACTCGACCAGTAGGTTCTTACCCTCCAAATCCATGGGGGATTCATGATATGCTTGGTAATGTATCCGAGTGGTGTAAGGATTGGTACGGCCCCTTTGATTTATCCGATAATTCCGATCCACAGGGTCCGGTAGTCGGGACTTATCGCGTTGTTCGTGGAAATGCTTGGGTCGATGAAAGTAATGCTATGCGAGTGGCAAGGAGAGTATACAAAAAAATGAATCTGATTCACCCTGCTCAGGGGTTTCGAATCTGTCTTGCTCCAATTGAAATAGAGCAGTTTGGATCTGGGGATCAAGCCTTAGAAATCGAGGGGCATCTAGATGATGAAAGCCTTGTGGGATGGTGGAAGATGGATGATGGCCAGGGTATGGTTGCCATCGATTCAAGTGGGAATCAAAGGCATGGTGAACTGTCTAATTTTGAGGGTAAAACATCTCCATGGGTTCAGGGACCTATGGGTGGAGCTTTGCGTTTTGATGGAATGGATGATTTTATTCGGGTGAATGGTTACCAGGGAATAGGAGGCTCTAATCCTCGATCGATTGTACTCTGGGCAAAGACAAGTCATGGGGATGCCACCATCTTAAGTTGGGGGGAAAAGAAAAGTTCTGAAAAGTGGTTAATGCGAGTTCGTAATCAATTGGGTAGGAATGGATTGCTTCATCTGGACATTGAAGGCTCTTATGTCTTGACGGATTCATTGCTGGATGAGGGTTGGAATCATCTGGCAATCATTCTTCCCAACCGGCAGAACTCCGTAAGAAGTTTAAACTTTTACATAAATGGGAATCCAATCGGTAAAAATTTCATTGAGGCTAAGAGGTCGATAAAGTCTTCTCTTGCCGGAGATTTAATCATTGGAAAAGATCGTTTTTCTGATTATTCAAATTTTCAGGGCTTGATGGACGATCTGAGGATTTATGATCGTGCTATTCAACCCGCTGAAGTCTTAGATCTCTTAAAAGCTGGTAGTCCGCCGATCTCAAGGGGCGAAGATATGAAACTTGATCCTGCGGATACCGAGCTAGAAAAAGGGTTAGTGGCCTGGTGGAAATTTGATGAGTCAACCGGTTTGAGGCTTTCGGATGCAAGTGGTTTATTCAAAAATGGATCTCTTAAAGGATTTACAAGCGAGAGTAAACACTGGGTGAAAGGAAAAGTTGGGAATGCCCTTCTTTTTGATGGGATTGACGATTACATTGATATGGGTGCTTTTCGATGGGGTGGAGAATTTTCTATTGCTGGATGGGTACAATATCAATCCTTCCATCAAGGCTCCTGCGTGATTGATTTTGGGAATGGAGAAGCCAAGCAAAATATAATGGTAGGAAACCAAGATTACGGTGCGAATCTATTCTTTTCCAAGTATTACTCCCAGTCGAGTCAAACCATATCTTATCCTGATTTCTGGAAACAAGATGAATGGGTTCACTTTGCAGTGCTCGGCCTTGCGGGTGGAAATTCCGTCGTATTTAAGGATGGAAAACTCCTGCTTAGCCTTCAGCGCGAATTTTCTCCGGAAATCTTTAGGAAAAATCAATATCTTGGAAAATCAAATTCTAAGGAGAATCAATATTTTAAAGGACTGTTGGATGAATTCAGAATCTATGATCGTGCCCTTAGATCCGAAGAGGTAGAATCATTAAGCCAATGGAATGAACCAGATGAAGGTAATGTAATTGAGCTCCCAAGCTTGGGAGATGAACCTGACCTTGCCAGGGGGTTGGTGGCTTGGTGGAAGTTTGACGAATTAGAGGGTGTTGAAGTTTTAGACTCAAGTGGGGAAAACCGGAAAGGAAAGCTTTACGGCTATGAGGTTGATCAGAAATCATGGTGTGCGGGCCCGGTAGACGGGGCACTTTTCTTCGATGGTAAAAATGATTTTATCGATCTGGTCGGATTTAGTTGGGGTGGAGAGCTATCGGTCTCTTTATGGGCCAAGTTTGAATCTCCTAAACCCTGGGCCCGAATTTTTGAATTTGGAGACGGTCGGAAAAGTGACAATCTCTTGCTCTCGAGTGCAGCGGAATTTTCTACTGTAAGATTTGAGAACTGGGTTGGGGAAAGTGAGGAAGTGGTTTCGCATGCTGGCTATTGGGAGCCTGGTAAATGGATTCATTTTACTTGCTCCGTAAATGAGGCAGGTGAAACAAAACTCTTCCGGGATACGATCGAGCAAACTATGGAGAGAAAAGGCTTTGCTGAAGAAAAATTTCGGAGAAAGAAGTTTATCGGCAAATCCTTTTGGTCAGAGACCTCTTATTTTCATGGAATCCTTGATGATTTTCGACTTTATGATCGGGCTATTATGAGTGTCGAAGTTCAAAATCTTTTTCAGCTAGCGGATTTCAAAAGCTTAAGCCGTAGTAAAGAGGAAACGAAAAAA
>DBVA01000091.1:0-265 GCA_002308735.1 Opitutia bacterium UBA1276
GACCAAAAACAATCCGGTACTGATTGGTGAACCGGGAGTGGGGAAAACCGCGATTGTGGAAGGACTGGCCCAGCGAATCGTTCGGGGTGATGTACCCGAAGGGTTGAAGGATAAGACCATTTTTACTTTGGAGATGGGGTCCCTACTGGCAGGGGCAAAATTCCGCGGGGAATTTGAGGAACGGCTCAAAGCCGTCTTGACCGAAGTGAGTAAAGCAGAAGGCAGGATAGTTTTATTCATCGACGAGATGCATACCATCGTGGGT
>DBVA01000091.1:558-4213 GCA_002308735.1 Opitutia bacterium UBA1276
GCATACCATCGTGGGTGCCGGTAAAACGGAGGGTGCGATTGATGCGGGCAATATGTTGAAGCCGATGCTTGCCCGCGGCGAACTTCATTGCATTGGTGCCACCACCTTGAATGAATACCGTCAACATATTGAAAAGGACGCGGCCCTCGAGCGCCGTTTTCAGACCGTTTTCGTGGATCAACCAGATGTGGATGATACCATTTCCATTCTTCGCGGCTTGAGGGAGCGCTTTGAAATTCACCACGGAGTCAATATCCGGGACGAAGCTCTGGTCAATGCAGCGGTTCTTTCCAACCGCTATATTTCGGACCGTTTTCTTCCGGATAAAGCCATTGATCTGGTGGACGAGGCTTGTGCGATGATTCGGACCGAATTAGACAGTATGCCTGCCGAACTTGATGAAATCAGTCGCCGTGTGCTCCAGCTGGAGATTGAAGAGACCGCCTTAAAGCAGGAAAAAGATAAGGGCAGTAAAGACCGGCTGGAAACTTTGCGTCAGGAACTTGGTAACACCCGGGACAAGATGGAAACCATCAAGAGAAAATGGGAAAATGAACGCAAGGGAATCGATGATGTCCGAGCCCTTCGTGAACAGATTGAGTCAATGCGTGCGGAAATGGAACGGGCCGAACGGGCTTACGATTTGAACCTCGTTGCCGAGCTTAAACATGGAAAATTACCTACCCTGGAGGCAGAACTCGACGCTCTTGAAAAGGCGGAAAAGAAAGATGATTCCATACTCAAGGAGGAAGTCACCGCGGAGGAAATTGCCGATATTGTTGCCCGCTGGACCGGGGTGCCGGTTACCAAACTGATTGAGGGTGAACGGGAGAAATTGTTGCGTTTGCAAAGTATTTTGCATGAACGGGTAATTGGCCAGAACGAAGCGGTAGATGCCGTATCGGAAGCAATCATGCGAGCAAGAGCCGGAATCAAGGATCCCAATCGCCCCATTGGTTCCTTTCTCTTTCTCGGACCGACGGGAGTGGGCAAGACTGAGCTTGCCAAGACCCTGGCCGAGAGCCTGTTCGATAGTGAAAATAATGTGGTTCGGATCGATATGTCCGAGTACATGGAGAAGCATTCGGTTGCCCGCCTGATCGGTGCACCTCCTGGATATGTGGGTTATGAGGAGGGCGGACAACTTACCGAAGCGGTCCGGCGTAAGCCCTATGCAGTTATTCTTTTCGACGAGATTGAAAAGGCTCACCCCGATGTCTTTAATGTTTTACTTCAATTGATGGACGACGGCCGCCTGACTGATTCTCAGGGGCGTACCGTGGACTTTAAAAATGTGGTGGTGATCATGACCTCGAATGTGGGCAGTCGTTATTTACAGGATAACTTGATCGATAATGAAATTTCTGAATCTGCAAGAGAATCGGTAATGGCAGATTTACGGGATCATTTCCGCCCCGAATTTCTCAACCGAATTGACGATACTGTTCTTTTCAAACCCCTCTCCTTGGAGGAAATTACGGAGATTGTGGATCTACTGGTTACTAGCCTGAACGAGCGCCTCGAGGATCGAAAGGTAAGCGTTGAGTTTACCGATGCGGCAAGAAAATGGATCGGGGAAAAAGGATATGACCCAACCTATGGTGCCCGTCCCTTGAAACGATTTTTACAGAAACAAGTTGAGACTCAGCTCGCCCGAGCCTTGGTTGCCGGGGAAGTGGAGGAGGGCAGTGCGGTTGCCTTTTCGGTCAAAGATGACGAACTGGTTATGAAGGTGAGCTAGGTTTCGAGGCAATTTACTTTATCGGATCAGATCGATGACTGATTTTTCGATCACTCGTTTGTTGATCCAGCAGAATAAGACCCCATAAATACCAAGCAGAATAAGACTTTCTGGGGAAAAGCCAGAGGGGAGTGAGAGGTTGATCTGAGCAGTCTGTATCAAAAGAAAATACTTGGTAGCATGGCCCAGGATGAAAGAGCCCCCCAGTACCCAAAAAAAGAGACGAAGAAAGCGGGCAAAGAAAATTTGACTGACCTGGTGCCGGGAAAAGCCAAGGAGGAGTAAGTTGCGGGTATGCTCCGCTGCCCGGGCAACCACCAGGCGGTAACTCGTGGCAAAGGTGGAGATGGATAAGAGAGAAAGCAGGCCACCGATACTACCCATTCCAAGGAAGAGTCCGCTGATTGCTTTTTTGATCAGGTCCTGCTCGGGGAATTCCCGGTTTAATTCATACCCATTCTCTTCGATGAATTGAAGAAAGGAGGGAGAAGGGCTGTCAACGACCTCCAAAATGATCCGTGATGGATGAATGATTTTCTCTTCAGAATCTACGACGGATGGAGCAGGCACTCGGTCGGCGGCGTTACCGAGAGGGGAGACTTCCCAGGAGGCAAAGGCGGGGTCGTCCATCATCTTGATGAGTTCGGCCCGCGAGCGCGGAGGACCATCAATGGAACCTTTCTTCCAGAGAAAGAAAAAGTCTCCGGTGTTGGGTTGTCCGAATTTTTGATTGGCCCAGGTGAGAAAACTTTCCGGCACCAGTACGCTGTTGATTCGTTTGCTGAAGGCGATAAATCGACCATCTAAGGTGGCTTCCCGGTTCTGGCCAATAAAGACCTCAATGGGCATGCCGGTGGCCGCTTCCATGGAAAGGGTGGGATATTCCACCCTTGAGGGAGCCAGCCCGAAATTCCAAAGGTCGAGGTAGAACTTCGGAACCACGATCGGAACAAAGCTGGCATTTTCTTCCCAGTTCCATTGCTCTGGAATAAAGTCAAGAAAGTCATCGGGAATCGACTCGAAGAACAAATCGGCTTTGGCGGCGGATCCCATACCCACTTTTCCAGTGGGCCAGATATAAACCGTTACCGGAAATTGATTACGAACAAAGCCACCGATCCGCTTGACCCCTTCCAGGCTTCGGATGCTTTCCAATTCTGCAGGAGAAAAAGATGGATCTTTTTTCCCTAAATTTACCAAGGCTCCGCCTTCCACTTTTTTGTTGAGAGTGAAATAATTCTTGGGCCCCTCATTTTGATCCAAATATTGATTCGCATCTTGAAAAAATTGAAGGGCTAGAAGCAAAAGGGTGCTTCCCAATAGGCAACCGAGGGAGGCGATGGCAAGTTCACGCCGGGGGCCAGCCACTTGAAGGCAGGATTGAAGGGTTGCATTTTCCGGGTTCGATTTCACAAGGAATATTGATCATCAAAGGAGAGTGCAGGGGCGGAACCAAGGGAGGAAAGAATTAAGCCGGCTTGCTGTTGCTCGACTACATCACGAATCAATTCGCAGGCAAGGGTTTGGTTCATCTCGTCGAGGTGACTGAAGGGCTCGTCCAAGAGCAGGATGCGAAAGGGTTTGCGTAAGGCTCGCATGATTGCAATCCGCTGGCGTTGTCCATGAGAAAGGGTGGAGACCGTTTGCTGAAGGTGAGAATTCATTCCTAATCGATCCGCCATTTCCATGATCGAAGGAGAAGATGGATTGCTTTGAGGGATGAGGTTGAGATTCTCCTGAGCGGATAGGTGAGGAAAGAGGCGAAGGTCTTGAAAGACCAGAGATAAGGATTCCCTCCTTAGCTCCTCCCACTGAAGAAAAGAAAAATCACGGGCTGGTTTGCCATCGATTAAAAGTTGACCACTATAATCCTGCCGAAGACCGTAAATAAGATGGAGCAGGGTAGATTTCCCC
>DBVA01000085.1:0-771 GCA_002308735.1 Opitutia bacterium UBA1276
GACGGCTCAATCCTAGCAGGCTGGCAACAATCTCAGAAAGATTACTCTCAACCCCTGGTCACAAATCGCTTGGATTCAGACGCGATAAAGTCCATTCTCTATTAGAAAGAATATTTAAGGAGTATGTGCTCCCGGCTTTCAAATAAGTAGGGTAGGTCACTCGGTTCTTTTAAGGATGAATCAAGCATGCTAGGTTGAAATCATGAAATTGTCTCTATTGTCCCTTGCCATTTTCTTGCTTCCAGCCTCGATGTATTCTTCCATCTACGCGGAAGACAATAAAACTCTTAATCCCTACACCAATGGCTGGTTCTATCTTCCGGGAATTGATCGGAATATCACAGAATGTTTAGTAATTGAACTTGAAGATGGTGAAGTTCTGATCGAATTATTTCCTGCGGTTGCACCCCAGCATGTGCAAAGAATTAAGACCCTCGCCGCCAATGGAAGTTATGATGGCGTTGCATTTCACCGCGTTCTGGATGGTTTCATGGCACAAACTGGAGATGTTCAGTATGGAAAGATCTCCGAATTTAATTCCTCCCTTGTCGGAACCGGCAGCTCCACACTTGCAGACATCCCCAGTGAATTCAGTAGCCAATTACATCTGCGCGGAGTTTGCTCCATGGCTCGCTCCTCCGATCCAAACAGTGCAAATAGTCAATTCTTCATCTGCCTGGCAAATTCCACATTCTTAGACCAACAATACACGGTTTGGGGCCAGGTCATTAGCGGAATGGAATATGTCGACCTGATTAAGAAAGGGGAGAG
>DBVA01000085.1:1152-2707 GCA_002308735.1 Opitutia bacterium UBA1276
CTCTAATTTCGGGCTGGTTGTATACCGACAAAAATGTTTTCCCCTATTTTTATGATGCCACTTCCAAGAACTGGCTATTCTTTGATGATTCAACCGGGACTCCCAGGTTTTACGACTTCCAGAAAAATGCCTGGCTTGGTTTTTAGGCTCTCTTAAAAATTCATTTTTATGATCGTCTTGCACTCCTGAACTTGACGACATCAAGCTCCGGCGTTTTGTTAGCCGAATGCAAAGTTTAAAAGTACCATTTTTTACCATCTTCAGGAAAGTTTCAGATCCAACCAAAGGATTGTTATTCGTATTATCTCTATCTCTTTTTTCTTATCATTCTGCTTGGGCAAATGAAGACCAACTGGGCAAGATAGAAGCACTTGAAAAAAGAATGTCTGCCCTGGAGGCAGAAAATGCGAGGCTTTCCTCCCGAGTGAGCGAATTAGAAAAGACAGAAAGAATCGAAAAGAAATCAGACTTTTCAAGCATCGTCCCAAAGAATGAAATCGAGAAAAAGAAATTTTTTGACACCTTCAGGAGGGAAATAAAAAGTAGCGAGGATCAGAGTCGTGGTCCTTGGACAAAACCTGCGTCCTGGAATGGGATACGTAAAAGAATGAGTGAATATGGAGTCCGCCAAGCCCTGGGAAGACCCACTAGAATCAAGCCATCCAGCAATCCAAAGATTGAAACCATTTATTTTTACAGCGGAGATTTAAATGCCGATGGGGTCAATGAAGAAGGATATGTTAACCTCAAAGACAAAAGAGTGGTTTCATTTAAATCCCCTCATCAACAAGCAAGCGAATAGGATCAATCCTCGGGTATTTCAGGAATCCTTGAATTTCTTTATTGAGCTTAATCCTGCTCTTCCAAACTTTTATTCTCGGGAGCTGAGTACTTTAGGTGAAAAGGTTTGGCTTACCTGATTTGAATAGTTAAGTCTACTTGGATGAGCGACCAGGAACCCAAGCCCTTTATTAGTAAAAAAGTTCTTTTAATTGGAGTGATCTTATTGATTGAATTAACCGGTCATGGAATTTTTGGCACCATATTGAAGATTTTGGGTAGTTAATGCTTTTTCACTTTTGGCGTAATATGCCAAACAAATGGTTTATTTGGAACTCCACAACTGAAGACTGGATCCAATCCGAGTAACCAGCTCAATTTCTTTCAATTCTTTTGTAGTAGAAGCACAATACCGCTCAAAAACGCACGAATCGTGTAATTCAGTTTGACCCCTCCGATTGCCAATGTTTTTCTTTACAGCATGAGATTCGCCTTTGGAATATTCCTGCTTCCCTTGCTTGCCCTTTGGGCGGCACCCCCCGTGCCGTATTACGGAAAGGTTTCAATTGATGGAATCAATTACCACGGCTCGGCAAATTTCTCGTTTTCCTTGGAAGATGCAAACGGCACCGAGCATTGGCGAAACGGAGCAGATGCCAATGAATCAATCCGTGTATTCGTGGTCAATGGTCGCTACTCGGTAATGCTGGGCGGACAGGGCATGAATCCCTTGCCCCCCGAATTATTTCTACAACAGGATGAGTTGTATCTTTCG
>DBVA01000034.1:0-5196 GCA_002308735.1 Opitutia bacterium UBA1276
TTTTAGTCAATCACACCGATCCAGTTGAGGGGAGAGGCTATTACCTGATGAAACCAAAGCCGAATGCAAGACCGGTTTACGAGCGCATCAGATGTGAGTTAGCTGAAAAGGGATACCTTGACCGCTTGAGTTTCTCCGTTGACGAAAAGAAAATTTGCTTTGAATTTCAGAAAGGATTCAAAAGGAAAGTTGCGGGCCGAGTCTTATATCTTGCCGATTTCGATCAGGAAAGAAGACTCATTTCCAATTTCAAAACCATTGCCAACAAAGATGAAAAGCCTGCTTGGTTTGCCTATCCTAGATGGACGCGTGACCAGTCCGGTATCGTGTACCATGCAGCCAAGTCGCTTTATCTTTATGATTTAAAATCAGAGGAAACAAAAATGGTTTCAATGGATCCCGAGGGGGATTATCGTTACCCTCATGGAGAGGGGACGCCAAAGTAGTTTTCTTTTTTTACTTCTGCCAAGGCATATCCCCTGACTTTTGCAGATTGGGTACAACGTTTTATACTGAATGCCACTGCTTCATTTAAATTAATAGTTGAAAATTTCTAAACCAAAAAATGTAACTGAATTTAGTCTTAGTAAGTTGATGCATTCGAATCATCATCGAATTTAGCCTTTTGGGGAAATGAAATGATGTATTTTTTGTTGAATCGTTTTGTGAACCTAATTAATAAGACAATTATTTTTGATGAATCATCTAAGATTAATTTTCATTCTTTTATTTCAATGTGCGATGTTTAGTCATCTGTTTTCAAAGACGGCTTCACTGAAAATTTATTCGCCGTTGATCGACTATGAAGCTTTTTTTAGAGATGATGATGTTTCAATTTTAAGTTATAACCTGATGGATCCCGGGATTGAAAGTAGCCAAGTGAAAGTATCTGGGAGCATGAGTGTAAGCGGGGTGTACACTACTTTTACTGGCCAATTTACTTCTCCTTATAGCAGTAAAGATAACAATGGGAATGGCATTTACGATTTTTTTGAAGTGGAGGAAAGCTTTAGTATGGATTTAACCGGTTCAGTATCCTATGTGATGCAAGGTTATGGAAATATTTCGGCTAATATATACGCAAATGTCCAAAGAGTTTATGGACAACATGCCTTCAACCTTGAAGAAACATTAACGATACAAAATTCTTCAGTTTCTGGCGTTTACTCCGGCGACACCGATTCTATATCCGAAAAGTTTTATGCAGTTCATGCATTAGGCTCGATCACATATGATGAAAATGCCGGTACTTATTCATATTATTTAGGGTATCATGGAACTACTGGCTCGGCTTCAGGTAGCGGTACTTTTTCTGTTAATTCTGATTCCTCTATTTCGCTTTCTGATATGTCGTTTCCAAGTATTGAAGACAGTACTTTTACATATTCTTTCCCTGCCTTGGCGAAGAAAACTTTAAATAGCTCTGTAACGGTTCCTTTCTACGCTGGAAACAAATTTCATGTTATGACTCAAATTGAAAATGCACCCTTTTATTTGGTGATTGAAGATGACAATGATCTGAATGGAGATGGAAAACCTGATCTGCTAAAAAGTGCAGCTACAGAAATACAAGAGATTAATCTAAGTGGTTGGAATTATCATATCTGGCCCTGGGTTTACAATTCAACGGATGATAATTGGCTCTACTATTATAAGACTGGTGATTCCTGGCTTGTATGGAGGCAAAAGACAAGTACTTGGCTTAAGTTCGATCATCTCAACGGTACTTGGTCTTCTGAATAATCTAAGTTTAATTAACTAAGTTGTATAAAAATCTCTCTAACCAAATACATTCCAATTTAACGAAAAATAACTCAAAAAATTGTTGCAGCAAATTGGTGAGGTTAGTGGCTTTAACCAGAGTGAAATAAATCAAAAACTACTTCTGCCAAGGCATATCCCCTGACTTTTGCAGGTGAAGCATCAGTTTCCCAATTAGCTTGCGAGCGATCGGGTGAGTCGCCGGTTTTGGGCTTTGCTCGGCGGGATCGTTCTTTAAATTGACTAGTTGCATCGGTTCGAAGGGATGATTTTGAAGTAGTTTCCAGTCTCCCTCCCGTATCGCGTAGTAGGCCCGGCCCTGGTAGCGAAAGTTTCCCTCCCGACGGACCCAAATAAGGGTGCGCTCGGGATCGCCCTTTTTTCCCTCGAGCCAGATAGGTACCAGGCTTTTTCCCTCGATTTCATTTTCGACTTTGATTCCGGCAATTTCGGCAAAGGTGGGGAGGTAGTCCATGGTTATCCCCAGTTCATCGCTTTGACCGACCGGAATGGTTCCGGGCCAGACTGCACAAGTGGGGACGCGGATGCCTCCCTCCCAATGTTCCTGCTTGCCACCACGCCAGGGATCATTGGTGGCGGCATGGGGTATGGAGCCTCCGTTATCCGAAGAGAAAGTAATTAGGGTATCTTTTTCAATTCCGAGCTCTTTGACCGTTTTCAAAACCTTACCGATTTCATGATCCATGTGTTCGACGAATGCCACATTGGTGGCCCGCTTGAGATCAAGTTGGGGTTCTCTCTTTTGAACTTTCTTAAGCCAGTCCTGGGGAGGTTGAATCGGGAAGTGGGGGGCATTGTAGGCGAGGTAGAGAAAGAAGGGCTTGGTCTTGTCCTTGGCCTGTTTTTTGATGTATTCGCTGGCCCAGTGGCTGAAGACCTTGGTGGCGTGCCCTTTGGGAGTGATCGTTTTCTTATTGAGTCTCATCCAATTGACGCCTCCGCGCAGATGGGTCCAGTAGTCATCCATCATGTCGCCTAGAAAACCGTGAAAAAAAGTGAAGCCCCGATCATTGGGAAGGTTGGGTGCTTTATAGCCCAAGTGCCACTTTCCGACCATTCCCGTGTGGTAACCCGCTTGGTTCATCAGTTCGGGGAGGGTAGGTCCAGTGGGGTTAAAGTAGCCCCAATTGCTTTCCCGTTTTTGCCTGATCACTCCGGGGGCCCCGACGAGGTCGGGATAGCGACCGGTCATCAGGGAGGCCCGGGTAGGGGTGCAGACCGTACAATTGGCGTAGAACTGGTTGAGACGCAAGCCCGAGTTCATCAAGTTGTCAATCGCTGGAGTACGAATGTCCTTGCCTCCGAAGGAAGAAAGATCGCTGTAGCCCAAGTCATCGACGAGGATGCAGAGGATATTAGGCTTCTTGGCGAAGAGTAGTCCGGATGCACATAGGCCAACCGCGAGAAGGAGAGGAGTAAGCATAGGTTTCATTGTTTTAACATATGCGGATTTTAGGGAACCACTGCAAGCGGGACCGATCCCTATGGGGCACAAATTTTTTTAGGCAAAGATCTCGGTTGCGGCCTCACCAATTCCGTCTTTGGTCGCATAGAAAGAGCCTTTTTTCCAACTCATAAAGGGTTTTGGAGTGGATTCTTATAGCGGTGTAGATCGTGGCAAGCAGGCATCCTCTTCCAAAACGGGAGTTACCATATTGGGCAAAAGATTTTTTTACGATTCGGGCTTTCTTTTTTGGTGGTTAAGAGCAGAATGAAAGTATGAAAATTCAAAACAGGCGACTTTTTTTACAAAGTTTAGCAATTGGATCTCTGGGACTTCCGCTCCATTACGGAATTCCTCAGGAGAAGAGTGATTCAAAACGCTTTCAAATTGGGATTCAGGAATATACATTCAACCGCTTGTTACGAAGCGGAAAACTTAAGCACCTGGATTATCCGGCATTTGTAAAAAAAGAACTGGAAATTGAACATATTGAATATTGGAGCCGACCTTTTGAGGGACAGCATAGGGATAAAAAATTTGTGGCTGAGCTTAAAAAGCGAACTTTAGCGGAGGGGATTCAAAATGTCCTCATCCTTGTGGATGAAAAACATGAACTGGATCATGAAAAGAAATCGGAACGTGATTTAGCGGTCGATCTTCACAAGGGCTGGATTGATTGCGCCGCCCATCTTGGATGCTCTGCCATCCGGGTGAACTGCCGAATGGGTGGTGATCCAAAAGAAAATTTGGAAAGGGCAGTCGACGGAGTCGGGCGGTTATGCGAATATGCGAAGGATACTCTGGTCAAAGTGGTCATTGAACCGCACGGACGAAATTCCCAGAACCCCGATTGGTTACTTGCGGTGATGAAAGAACTGGATCATTCCCATGCGGGTATTCTACCCGACTTTAATAATTTTGGATCCTATGACCGTTACGGTGCGGTCGAAATGACTTTGCCTTTTGCTCCTGCTGTTTGTGCCAAGGCCCTCCAATTTGACGAAGAAGGAAATGAAACCCACACCGATTACTATAAAATGCTCAAGATTGTGTATGAATCCGATTTTGCAGGCGTGATCAGTATTGAATTTGAAGGGCATGGGGTCGACCCCATTCTTGGTTCGCGACTGACTAAGGAACTTATTCTAAGAGGCCTAAAAAAAGCTCGGAATTCCTGAGCCCATTCTTGTCTTTGGAAAATGAATTCCAATCCAAGTAAAAACCAAAGTAATCAATCCAGGATACTTATTGTCGGTGCCGGCATGGCAGGGTTAGCTTGTGCAGTTACTTTTCATCGAGCAGGAATCCCTTTTGTGATATTTGATCGTGGGAATGATGTGGGAGGACGAGTCCGAACGGACGAATTGAATGGCTACCGATTCGATCGTGGATTTCAGGTGTTGTTGACCGCCTATCCCGAAGCTCAAAGGTTCTTGGATTATGAAAAACTTGAGCTTGGGGCATGTTATCCGGGATCCAAGGTCTGGTTTGAGAATCATTTCCATCAGGTAGCGGATCCATTTCGACACCCAATGGACGGGGTGAAATCATTACTTACCCCGATTGGATCTCTCGGGGATAAATTGAGAGTCGGTCTGATGCGCTTGGGGATGCTTTCCTCCAAGTCAATGCCGGATCCATGCACCACCCTTACTGGGTTACGTGAAATGGGTTTTGGAGATTCGATGATAAACCGGTTCTGGAAGCCCTTCATGCGGGGAGTTTTTTTGGAAAATGAACTGAGTACCACGATCCGGAAATTTGAGGAAACCTTTCGTTTCTTTTCCCAGGGAGATACGGTTCTGCCCCGAAAAGGAATCGGGGAGATACCCCGTCAATTAGCGGGGCAACTACCCAAGGAAAATATTTTGCTGGAAACTGAAATTTCCAAGGTGAATGCGGAGTCGGTTGAGTCAGTGGACGGGAGGAAATGGATGGGAAAGAGAGTGGTTTTGGCCACGGAAGATTTT
>DBVA01000103.1:0-7800 GCA_002308735.1 Opitutia bacterium UBA1276
CCCTTTGGAGTAATGACCATAGTTCGTCCTCCGTATTCTAAGCCTTGATCGTCTCCAACTCGATTAACACCAATTACAAAAGCTTGGTTTTCAATCGCCCGTGCTCGTAATAAGGTAACCCAATGCTCAATTCTGTTCTGGGGCCAACATCCGAGAACGACAAATAGATCGGTTCCAAAATGGAGAGCAGAACGAAAAAGCTCCGGAAATCTTAAGTCATAACAAATTGCTGGTGTCACGGTGAAGGAGTTAACCGCAAAACTCTCAACTATATTTCCGGGCAAATGAACTTTATCTTCGCCTAAGACAGGAATCGGGTGAAGTTTTTTATAAATGGAGATTTTCTGCCCTTGTGGATTATAAGAAACTGCGGTGTTAAAGGCTTTTCTTGCTTCCTGGGAAGGATGAGTCATTCCTCCAATAATCCATGATTTCATTTGGTGAGCCAATTCGGAGAGAAACAATTCTGTTTTCTCCGTTTCCTTAGCAGAAGACAAATCAGGATCCAAACAAAATCCAGTGGCAAACATTTCTGGCAACACAATAAGTGAATTCTCAGAAACTTTTCGCTCATTAAAAAGTGAGGAAACTAGAGCAAAGTTTGATTCCTTATCCTTCCACCTAGAATCAAATTGAAGAGCATAAATTTTCATGGTTTTAGGTTTGCTACTCTCTTGCTTTCCCGGTGAGTATAGGGATGAAAAGGGGCAGCTTTTTTCATAGCCTTAAGAGCCTCACGAGCCATTTGATTATCTTTAAATGATATAAAAAGAAGATGGATCCAAATGAACTTTGGTTGTTGATTCTAATCAGAAAGTTTTCAATAGACCAAAGATTACATTACTTTTATTTTTATATTTCTCCAAGCTACCTCAAAGGGCCCACTTCCTTTTTTAATGGAATGAACCTGTAAGCCGATAAAGCCTTTGGGGTGAGATTGGAACTTTTCTTTGTCGGTCAGGTTGGAGACCTTGTTTCCATTCACCCAAGTCTGGATCCGAGGACCTTTCGCAACAATTTTGTACTGATTCCATTCCCCGTTTTTAAAGTGATTATGCGGTACTAGTTTATCTTTAGGTGTCATCCAACCTCCGCATGCTTCCCCATAGACATATCCAGATTCCGCACCCTTATCTTTGGTTGCTTCGATCTCGACTTGAGGACCGTTAACTCTTCCAAACTTATCACCCCGTTCTTTTTCCTTTTCAGCCAATTCTTTGGTGTTGGAACGAATCTGCACACCGGAATTGAGTTCGTTGTTGATTAGCTTCACTTCAAATTTCAACTCGAAATCACCATAGAGTTTATTTGTGCATAAAAAGGAGTTCGGGCTTCCTTCCATTGTCTTTCCGATGATAGCACCATCTTGGACTCGATAACTAGCTGTTCCGTTTAATTGACTCCATCCATTTAGAGTTTTTCCGTCAAAGATGGGGGACATTTCACCTTTGTGATGTTTGCCCGAAAGGGAAGAAAGCATGGAGCCTATGATACAGAGTAGGGTATATTTGTTCATTTTATGGGTTGTTATTCTTGGGAAATGCGGGGAACAAGAGTTACTTTTTCTTCTTTTTTGGTTTTTTGCGAGACTCAGCATGTTCTTCCGGAGTCATCCATGGTCCTGGTTCAAAGGTAATATCAGCTTTGGTTGGGAGCTTGATTCGGTTGGTGCGGTCACCATAGTCATCCAGTTTCTCATTGAGTTCGTCTTCCGTAACCGGATATGTGGGCACTCCTGCAACCGGAACTTTCTCTCCTGCGATCCAGGCGATGGTGTTGAGAATCAGTTGGCGGTAGCCATCAATGGCCCAGTTGCGGTGATGGTGTCCGCCGGTAAATCCTGCACCGCGTCCGCCGTCAGGTCGGGTAATGCCCCATAGCAGTGCTTGTGTCTTTCCTTTTGCTAAATAAGCGGCACGAGTCCAAATATTATTAATATGATGAAGGTTTTCTTCCGTAGGCGTAGCCGCACCCAAGTTCAAAGAATCGGGGTGAAGTTCGATATTGAAGTAGAATTCATCCACCGCTTGAATCGGTCCAACCCCTCGAGAGGTTTCGTGGTCTTTTAGGGGCTTAATATTAGCCCGCCAGAAGGGATTCACGGAGATTCCGTTTTTGAAAAACCCTCCGATCCAAGGGAGATAATATTTTTCGCCCTCTTCCACGCTGGGGTGTACCGCATAGTGCATGAAAAGGACGCCAATTTTCTTCTCTTTTACAAGTTGATCCATTTTGGCCCATCCACTTCCAATTACTTTGGTACCATCGGCATAGATCACGATGGCATCGGCTTCATCCAGTATCGATTCGTCAGCTGGCCAACCTTGGTGCATACTTGCCTGAAGGTTTACTTTTTTCTGGGCATTAATATGCTTGGTGAGAAGATGGGAGCCAGCCTGAAATTCATGATCCCCGGATGCATGGCTTCTTGATCCATATAAAAATAAGACTTTCGCAGCGTCCAAGGTGCCAAAAAAGAAGACGGAGGAAAGAAAAACGACAAGAATAGAGGAATTCATTATAAATATTACCAGTTTAGAGACTAACACTCAGCCTAGAGGGGAAAATGGGGTAGTAAAGACAAAATCCACTTGTTTTAGAACAATCTAATCTCAAGAATCATGATCAATATCTTTTCTAAATCAACCCAGCCCAATATTAAAAATGAACATCTACTTATCTTTACTTTACTTTTTGATTCTTACCTGTTCGATCGGATTTGCGAGAAAGCCCAATATAATTTTCATTCTTGCGGACGATCTGGGATATAGGGAATTGGGAAGCTATGGACAGAAGAAAATTAAGACACCCTTTCTGGATATTCTGGCTGAAGAGGGGATGAGTTTTACCCGGAATTATTCCGGAAATGCAGTCTGTGCACCTTCCCGATGCGTCTTAATGACCGGGAAGCATCCGGGGCATGCCTTTATTCGCAACAATGGTGAGCTTAAACCTGAAGGACAAAGACCTATACCGTTAAGTGAAATTACCTTAGCCGAAATTTTAAAAAAAGAAGGCTATATTACCGGAGTTTTTGGAAAGTGGGGGCTCGGTGGTCCGGGTACCGAGGGAGATCCTATGAATCAAGGCTTTGATCGTTTTTTCGGATATAACTGCCAGCGTCATGCTCATAGTTACTACCCGGATTATTTATGGAGTGACCGCGATCGGGTGCCTTTACAAAATAACCCACCTGTTCCTGGACATGCATCTCTTGCAGAAGGAGCTGATCCTCAGGACCCCAAGAGTTATGAAATTTTTAAAGGAGAGGATTATGCATCTGATCGTATCAATGAACAGGCCTTAGAGTTCATTATTAAAAATAAGAATAAACCCTTCTTTTTGTACTACCCAACACTTATCCCCCATGTTGCCCTGCATGTACCTGATGAGGAATTAAAACCGTACCTCAAGTTAAAGTGGAATGATCCGCCCTTTACCAGATCCCAGGGATATGGATACACCCCACATTTTACTCCCCGTGCTGCCTATGCGGCTATGATTACCCGTATGGACCGATATGTTGGGAGAGTAATTAATCTGATTAAGGAGACTGGACTGACTGACGACACTATTGTTATTTTTTCTTCGGATAATGGCACCACCCATTTGAAACTTGAGGTGGATTATGATTTTTTTGATAGTGTTGGGAAATTGCGCGGATTAAAAGGCTCACTTTACGAGGGTGGCATAAGAGTACCTTTAATCGTAAAATGGCCCGGCAAAATAAAAGCCGGTTCTGTGTCAGATCAATTAACTGGTTTTGAGGATTGGATTGTCACGATTCATCACTTGATTGGAGCAGAATCCCCTCTCACTGCTCAACAGGACGGTTACAACTTAACTCCTTCTTTATTCGGGGATTCTAATGGGAGCAGACCCTTTCTTTACCGAGAATTTTCCGGTTATGGGGGACAACAGGCGGTCTGGCTCGGCAAGTGGAAAGGCATTCGTCAGAAAATGCTTCGCAAAGGTCAGAATCATGATCCTTTAAAAATTGAGCTTTATGATCTCACCAAAGATGAGTCGGAGTCCAAAGACCTCTCTTCCGTTCACCCGGAAATCGTCTTGAAAATCAAGGATGTCATGAAAAAGGAGCACGCTAAATCTTTGGATTTTCCAATTTCTGTGATTGATTAAAAACAAGATTCCATCAAGTTTTGCGACCCTCCTTCCGACCTTAAAAAACCTATGAAATCTATTTTTTTCTTCTTCTCCCTTTTGTCCTCGTTACCAATTTTTGCGAAAGATCGCCCAAATATTGTTTTCATCTTCGCAGATGATTGGGGTTGGGGGGATCTTGGTTGCCACGGACATCCCTACCTGAAAACCCCCAATATCGACCGTCTGGCCAATGAAGGTACCGACTTCCACCGCTTCTCGGTGGCAAGCGGGGTCTGTTCCCCCAGTCGAACTGCAGTGATGACCGGACATTTTCCTGCCCGCTACAATATTGATGGTCATTTCGCCTGGGTTCCCAGTAATCAAAGGCGAAATATGCCGGATTGGCTGGATCCAGAGGCACCTCTTTTACCACGATTTCTTAAACAGTCTGGATATGCAACAGCACACTATGGAAAGTGGCATTTGGCTAATGACATGATTCCTGATTCCCCTTTTCCCAGTGCTTACGGTTATGACGACTATGGTTCTTATAATTGCGCAGGTCCGCAAATGTTTGTGCATGATGATGTCAAGAGTGCGATTCCCTTTATGGAAAAGAGTCATGCCGAGGGAAAACCATTCTTTATTAATCTTTGGATGCATGAACCGCATACTCCATTTCATGTGGATCCAAAATTACAAAAGTTATTTCCAGACCTTCCCGAGGCAGACAATATTTATGCCGCTACACTTTATCATGCAGATTTAAGGATTGGACAATTACTAGATGCGTTGGATCGTATTAATGTTGCCGATGATACACTTGTAATTTTTAGCTCGGATAATGGACCTGCCCGAGGGAGTCCAAACACTAAATTGACCTTAAGCTATGATTCGGCCACCGGGCCGGGATATGGAGTGGGGGCGGCGAAGGGGATCACCGGAGGTCGTAGGGCTTTCAAGGGTGCCCTGATGGAAGGAGGAATTGGGGTTCCATTCATTGCCAGATGGCCTGGGAAGGTGCCAGCTGGTAAGGTTGATAAAGCATCGATTCTATCTGCAGTTGATTTACTTCCCACATTTTGTGAATTGGCCGGAGTTAAATTACCATCGGGGTATAAAACTGATGGAATTAGCCAAGTTTTGGCATTGATGGGAAAGGGGAGTGAACTCCGGAAAAAACCACTTTTTTGGCGTATGTCCGCCCCTTGGCCTGCTCCTAAAGATCGACTAGATCACTGGGTTGCTTATGCAGTGGTTCATGAACAATGGAAACTTGTTCTCAATAAGGACCAGTCCCATGCCGAGCTTTTTGACTTAGTCCAGGATCCTTTGGAGAAAAAAAATATTTCGCAGGAATACCCCAAAATAGTAGTAGCTTTGCAGGACATGTTAGGAAAATGGCTTACATCTCTTCCCGGAAAACCAACGGGTAAGGTATTTTCCAAGCTTCGTGGGCAATAAATATTCTTACTTCTGAATTCGATAAAAAGCTTCGTTTGTTCGGACAAGGAATGAGTCTCCGTGTGGTGCTAAAGTTGCCATGTGAGACGAACCATCCAATTGGTTCTCCGATAGAATCCGAAGACTTTTTCCAGGTCGAATGACGGTGGTCTTTCCAGCTCGGTCAGAAAGGTAAAGTAACCCATTTGCATAGATGGGGGAGGCACTAAATTCTCCATCTAATCTTTCCCGCCAGCGGAGTTCCCCACTTAAAGCATCCACGCAGGATAGAATCCCTCCGTCGTTTATCACATAGAGCTCATTTCCAATGAGGGTGGGAGAGGGAATCTTGGGGGCACCCTTGGTCATCTTCCATACAAGTTTTGGAACCTCGAGGCCTTCGTAGCGATAAGCATGGATTTCACCCTTCATGAAACAGGTGGATATAAAAAACATGCCATGCCCAAGAACCGGGCGGGCAACATTTGAAAAACCTAAGATACCATATTTAATTTTCCATAGCTCCCTGCCATTTGCAGGGTCATAGCCGTAGACCCAATCGGCAGCACAGGATATCAGAATAGGTTGCCCCATAGACTGGGCAATAATCGGAGTGGAATAAGACTTTTGAAACTGTGGATTGTCTCGCATTTCTCCGGAACGTTTTGTTTGCCACGCAATTTTGCCAGTATCTTTATACAAAGCAACCACACTTTGTCGATCGCTTCCATCAAGGTGAAAGATCATTAAGTCCTGCCAGATTATGGGTGAACTTCCAGGCCCGTTTTCATGCATTACCCAGAGATCTGGTTGATTATTCTTCCAGATAATTTCATGGGATTGAGTATCAATGCAGGCATTCCCAAAGGCACCAAAATGTAGATATAGCCTTTGGTTTTCTAAAACAGGAGTAGGGGACGCATAACTGTTTAACTTATGAACCCATTGGGGTTGTTTTTTTTCAAAAACTTGAATGTTTTGCAGGACCTCTCCAGAATCCGGGTCAATTTGCAAGGCATGCAAACTGACTTTCGAAAGAACGGTAACACTGGGAAGGCCATCGTTTTTCTTTAATCTCTCCATCTTTTCTTTTTCCGAGGCCGGAGTTTCCAAGGCTGTGGTGATCCAGATATTACTTCCTGCTGTCACCGGTGAAGAATGACCACGACCAGGCAACTTGGATGTCCACTCGATATTTAGTTTCGAGTTCCAGGTTTTCGGATAGTTACCTTTGGGTGCATGTCCGGAAGCATTCGGACCCCGCCATTGTTTCCAATCTGCGGATACAACCGCAAGGGGGAGCGAAAGTAAAAAGTAAAAAAAGTACTGCATGCTAGGCGAGCTTAAGGAAGTCGTTTAACAAAAAGATTCCGGAAGAGTACCGTGCTATCCGGGTCGTGTCCCTGTAGAGCAAAAGTTCCTTCTCCCAAAATCCTTTCAAAATTACCACCTCTTTTCCAATCTGCAGGCTGTGTCCAATCTACGATTGTCTTTTCATTAACTTTGGTAATCACTCTTTTGCCTACCACCTTTATATATAAATTAAACCATTCATCATCGTTTGCCGGGGCCTCTAGGCAATCTGCAACTCCGTAGATACTGGCGGTCTTTTTTGGGTCGTGGTAAGTGTTGTTTACCTGACATTCAAATCCAGCCTTGGGCCATCCTTCATCCTGGAATCGGGTGTGGAAATAAACACCGGCGTTGGAATGGGGAAGGGTCATGACTTCCGCCTTAAATTCAAAATTCTGAAACGGTTTTTCAGCTTGGTAAAAAAGATGGCAGCGACCCGGTGCATTCGCGACAATACAACCATTTCTAACCGAAAATGAATCTTCGTCTTCGTTCGGTTTCCATCCCTTTAGAGTCTTTCCATCAAACATACTTACCCAATCTTTCTCCTTGGCGTGATCTTTGCGATAGTGATCGGCTAAAAGATCTCTGCCAAAATCGCCCTTGAAATCTCTCCAAACCGCATGAACATGATTCACATTATTCTGAGTATTCGCATATTCGAAAAGAAAATCCGGGGTTTGGATTCGGTAATAATGACCCGTTTCTGGAGTTAATCCGCCCGCCCATGCAAAAAAGGTTTTCGTTGGGTGAAGCAGTGGTTTCTTTTGTACGATTTGTTTTATCGATTGAGGGCGATGTTTGGCGGCATATACTTGAACCACCTCACGGAGCCACCCTTTCTGCCGTGGATTCATTTTGGTAATAGGAAGGCCTTGTGCAGGAAGAAAAGTGGAAGCC
>DBVA01000151.1:0-1088 GCA_002308735.1 Opitutia bacterium UBA1276
TTATTTGTCGGTGCAGGTGACTTGGATCGTTGGGCTCATGCCTTTGCTTCTTTGGAAAATGCAAAGGGAGATAAGCACGACGCCTTTTCGATTTATCTGAAGACACGCTTGTCCCAGTCCTGTATCATGCGAGCAGAAGAGCCATTAGCGGTAAAGACAACGATGAAGGTTGGAGGCTGTGCTCGTTGGTATGCTGAACCTAGTAACACCGAAGATCTTCGGGTTTTAGTCGAAACCTGTAACCTCTTGGATATCCCATATTGTATGATCGGTCGTGGTTCCAATCTGATCGTTCCGGATCATGGTTATGGCGGGCTGGTACTTCGCTTACGAAGTTCTTTTTGGAATGAGATCAGCATTCGTTCAGAAAATACTCTGGTGGTGGGAGCCGGAGCTCGGTTGCAGGAAATTTGCCGGATTGCCTGTCAGAATCAACTTAAAGGGTTTGAATTCCTAGAAGGGATACCTGGCACTCTGGGTGGAGCTTTACGGATGAATGCAGGAGCGATGGGTTGGGAAACTTTTGATCTGGTCGATTGGGTTAGCTTTCTTCTACCGGACGGAAGTATTCGGGAGATTCCAGGAACGGATTTAGAAGTTGGATACCGGTATTGCCGGGAAGCCTATGACGGAATTGCTTTGCGGGCTAAGTTGAAATCAGAAGGTCGTTCCGATCATCGTGCTATCCGCAAAGTGATCGACAAATTGGCCAGTCAGCGTCGGGCCACCCAACCAAGAGAGGCCAGTGCTGGGTGCATTTTTCGCAACCCAGATGATGAATCTGCCGGTTTGTTGATTGACCAAGCTGGACTCAAGGGAGAGAGAGAAGGAGCAGCGGTCGTTTCCGATTTGCATGCCAACTTTATCATTAACGAAGGCGGTGCCTCGGCAGAAGAAGTTATATCCTTGATCAAACGGGTTCGGGATAGGGTCAAAGAATCAAAAGGTATGATGCTTGAGCCGGAAGTTGATATCCTCGGTCATAGTTGGAAAGAATTTTTATCATAAACGCAATCATGGAACAGAGTAAAAACCCCATTCATATTACGATTTTATCAGGCGGTATTGGTCCTGAGAGAGATGTCTCT
>DBVA01000151.1:1461-7977 GCA_002308735.1 Opitutia bacterium UBA1276
GTAGACCTCAAAGAATCCCAAGTTCCCGAAGGTTTAGATCCTCGACAAACCGTGGTTTTCCCGGTTATCCATGGCACCTTCGGAGAAGATGGCTCATTGCAATCGATGCTCGATGAGCAAGGATTTATCTATGCGGGAAGTGATTGCAAGGGAAGTCGACTCTGCATGGATAAGGTACGGGCAAAGCAAGTGGTCGAAGCAGAAGGTGTCCGGGTGGCCAAAGATATTTTCTTTACCGATCCAAATGAGTTGGATTTTAAACTCATTCATCAGGAATTGGGGCCAGACTTGATTCTCAAGCCTACGGATCAGGGCAGCAGTGTTGCCCTCTATGTTCTGAAGGGTATCGATGACCTTCAAAATGCTCTATCGAGTTTGCCCAATGGGAATTGGATGTTGGAGCAAAGAGTTTTTGGTCGCGAGTTTACTGTGGGCGTCTTACGGGACATGGCTCTTGGAATCGTTGAAGTTATTCCACAGGGTGGCGTCTACGACTATGAGCGTAAGTATACGCCCGGCTCCACCGACTATAAATACCCTGCGATCTTACCCTTGCCCATCGAGGAAGATCTCAAACGCCAAGCGGTTGATTGTTTTCGGGCCTGTGGGTGTCGGGATTTCGCACGGATTGACTTCATCGTATCTGAAGACGGTCATCCTCACTTTCTTGAAGTCAACACCCTTCCGGGCCTTACCAGTACCAGTCTACTACCGAAGAGTGCATCCTGTTCAGGATATGATTTTTCCGCCCTGGTTAAAGAATTGCTCAGGCCTGCAATTTCAAGATTTACAAAACTTAACCTATTACCCGCTGCATGAAGGCAAAAACTAAAACTAAAACCAGCCCCTCTACCTGGCGGGACCTTGTTCAGAATTCTTCCAAAAGACCAGCGTCTAAAGCTGCTTTTCGAAAGCGTGCCTTGAATTTTGGTAGGTCAGTACTTCTTTTATTGGTGGTTGGTATTCTGGGTGCAGGTGGTTGGTGGATTTCGCGAAACGATTTCTCACAAGATTTTCTTACTTGGAATCAAATGGACCAACCGATTGATCGGGTTACTTTCGATTCCGATGGAGTCCTTGACCATCGCTGGTTCCAGAATTGGTTTGGACCCCTGCGTGGACGAACACTCATGCAGATTGATATTGGAGAACTGCAAGCCGAACTCCTTAAGGAACCCCAGGTAGCATTCAGTCAAATAAGTCGGGTTTTTCCATCCACTCTTCAAGTCAGGGTAATTGAAAAAGCTCCAATCCTCGTACTCAGGCTTGGTAAAAAAGGGGGTGGTTATCAGGACTGGATGGTTTCATCAGATGGTGACCTTTACCAAGGTGCTGGATATGCTCGCAATACCGTATCCTTACTTCCATCTCTTGCGATTTCACCAAAAAAATTAAAATTGGATCCTTCGGGTAATGGTTATCGCCGACTGGATGAAATCGCAGCGATTACTCCACTCCTCGAATTAGCCAGGCGGGAATATCCTGCCATTTATCGAGATTGGAAAGTGCTCACTTATTCAAATCCTATGGAAACCGGACCGGGTTCATATGTTAAGATTCTCTCGGGTAAGGTGAAAGAGATTCGGTTTTCTCCGCAAAATTATGCAGCTCAAATGAAGAGGCTTAAATACTTACTTCTCGAGCCTGACTTTCGTCGAAAAAAGGTGATCGAATCCATAGACTTATCCCATAACAGATCTGTTTTTGCGAAACTTTAGTCTGCCCATCATGATTTAAAAAAGTAATCCCCAATTCAAAAGTAAAATGAGTAAGATAATTGGATCCGTAGAAATTGGTACTTCCCATGCCAAAGCATTGGTTGGAGAAGTTGGAGAGAATGACAGCCTCAACATTGTCGGTATGTCTTCAAGGCCTAACGAAGGCATGCGAAAGGGAGAAATTGTGGATTTTCGAAAGGTGGCTTCATCGGTACATGCCGCCATTGCCGATGCAGAAAAGATGTCTGGTACTACGGTGGACTCAGTATATCTTGCCCAATCTGGTTCACATCTTAAAGGCCGTATGCTTCATGGATCCTCCTATGTTTCTTCTTCAGACAACCGAGTTACTCCCCATGATCTCGAGAGAGCATCTGAAGAAGCCCAACGGAGACAAGCCAACGATGGCAGAAATTATGTGCATTTTGTTCGTACCCCCATTCTGCTTGATGGACAAGTCCGCGTCGACCCGGTTGGGATGCAGGGGAAAAAAGTGGATTTAAGTTACTGGGCCATTGATGGAGATGAGCAAGCAATGAGCTCCGCAATTCATGTCATTTCTAATTACAATATTGAAGTGGCAGACCTGATTGTTTCCTCGATTGCTTCTGCAACTATGGTTGCAGGGCCTGATCTTCGCAGGGCAGGGGCCTTGGTTATCGACTTGGGTGCGGGTGTTACCGATTTTGTTCTCTACCGACAGGGATTTGTTGCATGCAGCGGTGTGGTTTCAGTGGGTGGTGATCATATTACTGGAGACCTCAGTATGGGCTTACGCGTTTTGGAGCGTTATGCAGAGAAATTAAAACTTGAGCATGGAAAAGCAGCACCGGATCCAAGTGACGAAAATGAAGATGTTTGGATGGTTGGTGATCGCACCATTGGGGACCGCTCGGTGCCCCGAAAAGCGATTTCTGATGTCATTCATGTACGGATCGTAGAACTTTTTGAAATCATTAGTAGGGAATTAGGCGAATTACTCAGTCCGGATGATTTAAAAGGTGGCATCCTGCTTACTGGGGGTGGTTCTCAACTCCCCGGTATTGAGCAAGTAGCAAGTAAAGTAATGGGCATGCCGGTTCGAAAGGCAGGATTTCCTGCGGGGATTGAACCCGAACTTGCCCGGCCTGAAAATGCAACCGTTCTGGGCCTTCTTCATTATGGTCTTCAAGACCACCGATTACCTGGGCAAAAAGAACAGGAGGGTGAGTCTGGCTTTCTAAGCAAATTTGCTGAGTTAGTTGGGATCAAATCCTGATATCCATTTATAAATCCATTCTTTTAATTCCGAAATATATAACGATATGAGCCAAGAAAACTTCCTCGATTCTCAGAATTCCTTTTCTTCCGCAAATGAAAACCCTTCCATTAGGGTCAAGGTAATTGGCATAGGTGGGGCAGGTTTATCCCTCGTGGATGGTCTCACACTCGATAATTTCAATGGAGTTGAACAGTTGGCGGTTGATGTGGATTCCCGAGCCCTGAACGATTCCATTTCTTCGGATAAATTATTAGTGGGCCGCCGACATACCCGGGGCATGGGTACGGGCGGTGAAATTGCGATTGGTCGAAAGATTGCAGAAGAGGAAAAAGAGAGCATTCGGAAAAAGCTCGAAGGAATTGATATGATTTTTTTACTCGCTGGTTTAGGGGGTGGAATGGGTGGAGGTGCCACCACGGTTATTGCCCGTTTGGCTCGTGAGGCTGGAGCCCTGGTTTTTGCATTTACACCTTTACCATTTAGTTGGGAAAAAAGTCGGCATGCTCAAGCTCAGGAATGCTTGGAGGAACTTCGGAAATTTGCAAATGCGGTAGTACCTCTCCCCAATGACTCACTCTTGCAAATTGGAGGCACGGATGCGACTGCCCTTGAATGTTTTGCCGAGGCTGGGAGGAATGTAAGCAAAGGAATATCTGCCATTTGTTCCCTTGTTTTTAGACGGGGAATGATCGATGTTGATTTTGCTGACTTGCGAAAAGCTTTTAATCGACGGGCAGGTCGTACTCTTTTTGGATATGGAGAAGGTAATGGACAGGATGGAATTCGCCAAGCTCTTCGCGAACTTATGCTTTGCCCCATGCTTCACCTTCCAGATGTCTCCAAGGCAGCGGACGCAATTCTTATCCTGATCACTGGAGGCACCAATATGGGTATGTCTGGGGTCAACCAAGCTGCGTTGGAAATCCGTGATGAATTTAAAGCGGGCGAACATGTCGTCTTCGGGGCACATGTGGATGAAAACCTGGGTGATCGTGTTCAGATCGTTGTACTGGGTGCCACTGATTTAGAGGCGGGGATGAAAGCGGATGTTGCTCCTTCGGCGGAGCAGGTCATGATTTCCTCCACCAAAGCGAAGCAATCCCATGAGTCCAGGTTACGCCAACAGATAAAAGCTGATTCCAAAGCTTCATCCAAGTCCCGAAAAACGCGTAAGAAAGATGCACTCGATCAAAATACTTTCGACTTTATGGACGAAAAAAACCAACGCGGTATCTTCGACGACTCTTCTCGCAATCTTTATGAAGGGGAAGACCTAGATGTTCCTGCTTATTTACGCCGCGGGGTTAAAATTGCAGTTTAATTTTTTTAATCATTAGCATTTATTTGGCTAATTATTTCGGTTATTCCGTATTTTATTGATAAAAATGTATTTATTTTTATATTAAAGCTAAGATTTATTGTATTTTAAATACATCATTTCTTTGTCCTTTAATTAAAAATTATAAACTTTGCCCAATTTTACAGATTTCTTCTGATTGTATCCAGAGGAATTTCATCTTTCCCTTGGAAAGTATTTATTTCTTTGTGTGCTCTTTTCTACACCTGTAGAGTACAAGCGGTGGTTCCCAATTTATCATCGGGTTCATCCTCCTTGGTAACTCCAAATTCAGCTTCCTTAAACGTCACGGTAAATTCCTACGATGGTTTAGATCTACCCCAGTTAACCCTTTTTTACGACGATGAATCAAATTACTCATCTCTTAGGCAGGATTATTTTGTCCCCTTAAGTTTTAATTCCAACCTTGCCCTTTGGCTCGATGCAAACGATTCCAGTAGCATTATCAACACTGCAGGTTCGGTAAGTGAGTGGAGGGATAAAAGCGGTAATAACCTACACATGGTTCAGGGAAATGCAGCCAACCAACCCACGACAGGTTCCCAAGTCCAAAATGGATTAAATGTTATTTCTTTCGATGGGGATGATTATCTCACTAAAAACCCTTCAAATATTTCCGACTTTGATCAAACCTGGCTTTTAGTTACTGAAATTAATACTGGTAGCGTCACCAATTCTGGGCAAGGCTTGATTGCTTATTCCAATTGGGGAGATGGTTGGCATGTCCGGGCAAATAATAACTCAAACTTTAGGGGTAAACTTTATAAAAACAGTGGAACACTAGGAACCACTCAGTTTGTAACTAATCAACTCACTGGATACCAACTCTTTTCATTTTCATTTGATCGAACTAATTTAAAATATAGCTCTTTTCGGAATGGTACGGTTAAAGACTCAATGTTAACGGATACCACCGCTTTGCCTGAGAATAAAATTATTCGTATTTTTGCCGGTAGTACCAATACCAAAAACTTGACCGGTAAACTGGCAGAAGTAATTTGTATTAAAAGTGCTTCAGTTTCTGACCGGCAGCGGGTAGAAGGTTTTCTTGCTCATAAATGGGGAATCTCTTCTCAGTTAGCCAACTCTCATCCATTCTTTTCAACGGCTCCTTCATCCAACCTCCCGCTAAGACAAATCAACATGGGCGCTCAAGGAGCAGGCGTCGCTTCCCAAAATGTAACTGGGTTATCCAGTGGTACGACTTATCATTATCGCTTTTTAGCCAAAAACTCAGGAGGGAGTGTTTTTTCTTCAACTGAATCTTTTACCACCATTGGACCCGCTAGCCTTACCACCATCTTTCCTTCCTCAGTTACCCAATCTTCCGCGACTCTTCAATCAATGATCATCTCCAACGGTCAGGAAGATCCGGCTGTAACCTTTTATTGGGGGGATAATAACGGGAGTAATGTCTCAGCGAACTGGGATAGTAATCAAATTCTATCCGGAACACATGGAGCCGGTATGGTATCGCATTCCATTTCTGGTTTGAGTACCGGAGTCAGTTATTACTTTACCGCAAAAGCAGTAAATTCTGCAGGCACTTCGTGGGCCCCAGTTAAAAGTTTTCAAGCGATCAATAACTTTCCACCCAATGATGTCATTCCTCCCAATTCGCTGGTTATGAACGAAAATTTGTCTTTAGGGACTGCTTTGTTCAATTTTACCGCTACCGATCCAGACCCTGGAGCCACCTTTACTTTTTCTCTCTCTGACCTTAATTCGACCACCCAAAATGCACTTTTTTCAATGGATTCAAATGGCATCCTTAGGAATCTGGTATCTTTTGATTTTGAAAACAATGCCTCGACTTATTTAATCCGGGTTCGGGCAACGGATCAATTGAATGCCTTTCGAGAAGAAGAATTTACGGTTCAATTACAAAATGTAAATGAACCCCTCACCATTGTTTCCTACGGGGGCACTTCGCCCAAGGTCTTCAATCGTTTGGAAAACAACAGTATAATGGCTACGGTTTTGGCTACCGATCCAGACTCCTCAGTCAATTATTCTATTAGCGGTGGCAGTGATCAGGCCCTTTTCAGTGTAGACTCGAACAATGGTCAGCTTCGTTTTCTCCAAGCTCCTGACTTTGAGGTTCGTTTGGATAGCGATTCCGGAAATGACTATAATGTTACGGTCCGAGCCACCGATGGATCATTTTTCTCTGACCAGAA
>DBVA01000114.1:0-2907 GCA_002308735.1 Opitutia bacterium UBA1276
AGGTCTGTATGGAACCTTTGTAGAATGAAATCCCAGTCCGCTTTTTGGGTGGATTTTTGAGCCGCTTTCTTAAATTTCGATAAGATGCTTAAATTAAGACTGAGGATTTCGTTAAGTTTTATTTTGAGAACACCTTCATCACCAAGCGGGGCCAGGAAGCCATTTACATTTTCTTCAATAAACTCAGACGGAGCGGCGTAATCATACGCGACAACAGGAGTGCCTGAGGCGAGAGCTTCCGTTACCACATTACCAAAAGTTTCGGTCACACTGGAAAAAAGGAATATATCGCCAGAGGCATAATGTTCTGCAAGAGCTTGTTTCGAGAGACAGCCGGTGAAGTGTAATCTCGGGAATTTTTGCTTAAGCTTTTTAAGTTCAGGACCGCTCCCAACAATTACCCCTGCTTTGGCTTTTCCCTGACTTATCATTTCATCAGTTAGCCAACAAGTAAGGTCCAGGTTTTTTTCAGCCGCAATACGTGAGACTGTGACTATTACCTTTTCTGTTTTGCTTGCTCCCCATTTTTCCCTGAGTTTTTCTGACCTTCGTCTGGGGGAGAATAAGGTCCTGTCCACTCCACGGCTAAGCATGTGAAGATTGCGGTAGCCTTTATTTTCCAGCTCTTCGATCATCCAATCAGTGGGGGCAAATGTCGCTGAAGTACGATTGTGAAACCACTTTAAGTAAAAGTCGATTAAGGGTTGGATGAAAGAGATTCGGTAGTGTTTTAGGTAGAGATCAAAATTCGTATGAAACCCTGATACGACCGGAATTTGAAGTTTTCCAGCTATCCGTAATGCGGAGAAGCCTGCAGGACCTTCCGTGGCTAAGTAGATGATGTCTGGACGCTTGCCTCTCCACAAGTTTTCTAATTTTTTAGCACAGGGTAGTCCGAACCGGAGCTGCGGATAGTTTGGAATAGGGCATCCGGGAATATCAATTTCCTCCCATGGCTCATTACCTGACCCAAGGTAGGCCCGTTTAGGGCGAAAAACCTTAACATTTGCACCAAGTGAGGATAGTCCCCTGGCCAATCTGGCGAGGGTGAAAGATACACCGTTCACCTCAGGAGGGAAAGTTTCAGTTAACAAACAAACCTCAATGCCGCCACATTTTAGTCCCATTAGTGAAAAAAATAACTTAGTTTTGCGCCAATTTTTCCCGTGTAATGTAATGATTTCTCGTTAATCGGGCCTTGGTCGCATTACAGATGGTAGATGATTGCATTTAGCCAAATGACTAAATATAAGGATTTTTATTGAATTATCTATTTAGAGCACTGGGTGATCGTAACCGCTTTCGAATTGTGGCTTCGTTACTGAAAAGAAATGAGTTGTGTGTATGTCAAATCCATGAGTTGCTTGGCGTTAGTGGAGCCACGGTTTCGAATCACTTGAACGCCTTAGGCAAAGCCAAAATTGTCAAAAGTAGGAAAGATGGGAGATGGGTCCACTACTCACTCGATCAGAAAGATGAGGATCTCAATACTCTCATGAAATGGATAGAAAGAAAAATTTCAGAAGATTCAGAACTACTGAAGGATCTGAAGCGATTGGACAAAGTAACTTCCTGTACCCCGATTGAACTAAGGAATCGTCAGAGAGAAAAACAGGCAACCCTTTCGTGTTGCTAGGACTAAGGTAAATAAAATGACCGAAAAACTAAAACTTCTTTATTTATGCACGGGCAATTCTTGCCGAAGTCAGATGGCGGAGGGTTGGACACGCCATCTAAAGGGTGATTCTATTGAAGCGTTCTCTGCAGGGATAGAAACGCATGGGCTTAACCCGCATATGGTCAAGGTGATGGCTGAGGCGGGGGTTGATGTGACTAAACAAAAGTCGGAGAATATAAGGGATTTCGCAGATACTGATCTGGATGTAGTGGTAACCGTTTGTTGGCATGCCCACGAAACCTGTCCTGTCTTTCCCGCAAATTGTAGAGTGGTACACAGTGGCTTTCCGGACCCTCCCAAGATGGCAAAGGAATTGGCTGAGCAAGGTGCATCCGAAGAGGCTCAATTGGATTGCTACCGAAAAGTGCGTGATGAAATTAAAGAGTATATCCTTACACTGCCCGAATCTTTAGGGGAGAAATAATTGATTGAAATGAAATCCAAGTATTTTTCTGAATTTTTAGGCACGGCCTTTTTATTTTGTACGGTGGTTGGTTCCGGAATCATGGGACAAAACCTTAGCTCCAATGAATCCCTGACTCTGCTGGCTAATACCCTGGCCACGGTGTTTGCCCTTTATTTTCTGATTACCATCTTTGGAGATCACAGCTCACACTTTAATCCGGTGGTATCCATGGTCATGCTGGTAAGGAAAGAAATATCAACCCAGGTATGCACCATTTTTATTATTCTACAGATATCAGGAGCTATCCTTGGGGTGATGCTTGCCAATTATATTTTCGAATTGGATCCCGTTTTATTTTCAGAAAAGCCAAGGAGTGGAACTCATTTGTTTGTCAGTGAAATACTTGCCACCTTTGGATTGCTGATGGTCATTTTATTGTCAGCCAAGGAAAAGGTGGCTGTAACGGTGGCAGCCTATATCGGGGCGGCTTATTGGTTTACTTCCTCGACTTCCTTTGCCAATCCTGCGGGAACCATCGGAAGATCCTTTTCCAATACCTTTGCCGGAATTTCCGCCCATGATATTTTACATTTTTGTGTGGCCCAAATTATAGGAGCTTTTCTCGCCCTCATTGTCTACAGGACATTTTTCGAATCACAGAAGTGAGTGATTCAAAAGATCTCGAGGGAACGGAAGAAAATCCGTTATCTACCTCTGCATTTCTTAAGGATGTTTTTATGTGTTCTCTGGTAGCTTTTGGTGGCCCAGAAGCTCACCTCGGAGTCTTTCTTGACCGTCTGGTGGTGAAGAAAAATTATCTTAC
>DBVA01000114.1:3233-4451 GCA_002308735.1 Opitutia bacterium UBA1276
GATGGAGTGGATGGCTCTTTGCAGCTTTCTCCCGGGTCCGACAAGCACGCAGGTAATAACCGGTATCGGATTGGAACGGGGAGGGCGGTCCCTTGCTTTATTAACCTTGGGAGTCTGGGCTCTTCCCATGATTTTGCTGATGGGTTGCTTGTCCTTTATTCCTCAGGTATTTAGTTCTTCGAATTCCTTTCCGGTCTGGCTTGAATTTCTGGTGCCGATGGCTGCGGGCTTTGTCGCATGGGCAGCTTGGCAGATTGGCCGAAAAGTTGTCACAGATAAACTCTCGGTTGCTCTCTGGGCACAAGGATTTGCAGTTGTTTTAATGAGCGGTTCTCCTTGGGGAATACCGTTGATTCTATTGTCCGGCGGAATTCTTGGAATTGTTTTAGGTGATAGCCAAAAGAGTGCACTGAAAAATAATCCAAGCGGTAATTTTTTCCCGTGGGGAATCTTTCTTTTCTTTGTTGGTATCACTTCAATTTGCTGGATTGTGATGCAGTTTTCCTCTGATTCCCTGATTGTATTATTTGAACGGTTTTACCGTTATGGATATTTGGTCTTTGGGGGAGGGCAGGTAGTGGTTCCCGTGATGCAGGGTGAATTGGTTGACCAGACTGGTTTACTCACGGCAGAAGAATTTCTCTCAGGATTCGGTTTAGTTCAGGCCCTTCCGGGGCCCATGTTTTCCTTTGCCGCGTTTGCTGGTGGCTTGTCGGAGAATGATGGAACAGTTACCAGGCAGGCATTGGGTGCCCTTCTTGGCGGATTTGCTATTTTTCTTCCCGGAACTCTCCTGCTTTTTTGCATTCATCCAATATGGGAGAAATTTAGGAGTTTACCATGGGTGCCCAAGGCTCTTGCCGGATTAAATGCAACGGCTGGGGGACTTATTGGAGGTGCATTGGTCGTGATTCTTTTGGATATAGACCAAAGTATTTCAACCTATGTTTTCTTTTTGCTTACCCTGTTTGCATTGATGAGTCGCAAAATCCCCGCACCAATACTCGTGATTTTTCTTGGTGTGTTAAGTTTGGGATTGCAGGGCGTTCACACGAACTGAACTCATTTATTTTTCAGATCGCATTCCCGAATGGCGATCAGCTTTTCCTCCAATTTCTCTCGGAAGGACTGGACGACAGGTTGGTATTTTAAAGTATCGGCAAGGTTAGTAAATTGTTGTGGGTCTTGTTCCATATCGAAAAGTTCGATGCCATTCCT
>DBVA01000159.1:0-1729 GCA_002308735.1 Opitutia bacterium UBA1276
CTGCCCAAAAGATTCCTGGGTAGGTGCCAATGAAGCCCATTCTCTTAAAAATGGGCAAGTTGGCGTCCTTGGGCATATTGCTGAATTCGATCGGAATCAGAATCGGCACTACTATTCCATGGTTTTTTCCATAGACCCAAGAACGGGAAATTCTACCCTACCTGAAATCATTGCCAAACGCTGCAATTTCCCCGTGGGGGATTCCAAACGCGATGACCTTGAAGATGTAATTTTCTCGGGTGGTATACATCGTTTAGAAGATGGAAAAGCCAGGCTTTTTGCCGGACTGAGTGATGCCGAAGCCGGATTCCTTGATATTCCTGACCCCTTTCTCCAGTACGAGTCCTAAGATGAGATTCATCCTTGGAATAAGTTTGTTTTTGGTTGGTTGGATCCACGCCCAAGATTTACCCTCGATTGCCAAAATGCCAGATTTGCCATCTGACTATTCTTTGCGTGACTGGAAAAAGACTGCCCGAGACTTTGACCGTTTGGTCTTTGACGAAAACCGTACGGGCGAGTTCCTCCCCTTAATCTGGACTGACTCCGACCAGGTTGTCAACGAAGTCGAAGGTTTTGGGATTCCCACCTATGTTGGAGATTCTCGCCAAAATTCAAAAACTAACATACATGAGGCAATCACCGGGATTGCTTCGGTATTAAATGCTACACTTCTTGGAATGGACAAGTCTAGGTATGTCCCGATGTTGTCTTCGCATTTTCATCAAAAAAACGGAATCGGACTCTACCTCAATCAAGTTGGGACCCGGGGAGACAGTTTTTGGTATGACCTCCTTCCCAGTCTTTTATTCACTCATCTTTATCATCATTATCCAAATACCAAAGGATTTGCAGATCAATTCCATTCCATCCTTAATAAATGGGAACAGATTGCCCGCGAACTTGGCAACGACTTCGATCATACGGGGTATGACTTTTACACCAAGAAACCAGTAGACCGGGGTTGGTCAGAAGCAGATGTTGTAGCTGGTATTGCCTGCCTGCAATACATCGGATGGAAGCAAACCGGGAAATCTTCTCATTTAGAAATGAGCAAGAAATGCCTAGATTGGATGGATCAAAGAAAGACCAACCCCTACTACGAATCCCTAGCCCCTTTTGGAGCCTACGCATCCGCACTTTACAACGCCGAGCAGAATGGTAATCACAAAACCTCAAAATTTATTGAATGGGTCCTTGCCGGGGATAATCCAAGAAAATGGGGGGCGATGCTTGAGTCTTGGAATGGTGTCCCGGTTCATGGATTGATTGGCAGTGTATACCCTGACTATGAATATGCCTTTGCCATGAACACATTTCAAGCAATTGGGATCATGGCACCGATCGCCCGCTACGAAGATCGTTTTGCTCCTGAGCTTGCTAAATGGATCCTCAATATTGCCTCGAATAGCCGGTACTTTTACCCGGATGCCTGGCCTCCCGAGCAGCAGACAAGTTATCAATGGGCTCAAAACTACGATCCAAACTTTTGCATCCCCTATGAAGGAATACGAAAACAGGGGAAAATTCGGCAATACCCTGAAGTCGACCGGATGAAATCGGGTACTCTCACTTTAGGGGAATCAACCAACCCCGACAAAGACATGCTGCTAATGGCCGACTCCGATGGGGTCGTTGATTACGAGGGAAAAATTAATTTACCCATGGGAAAAGCACACACCCTGATTGTAGTGATTCGAAACCGCAGGATCGAAAATGACATTCGGGT
>DBVA01000159.1:2092-2746 GCA_002308735.1 Opitutia bacterium UBA1276
AAAATTTCATTTCTTGGCGAGGGAGATCTTGAAGTGGTGGTGCAGGCAGAAAACCTGAAACCAGGAGAAGTGATTCAGGTCCAGGATCTGGTGGTGGAAACCAGGCTACCCCATCCTCCCCATGTGGGAGGAGATGCCACGGTACACGGTTGGGGTAAAACGGACCTCGGACTCTATGGTGGATCGAATGTTGGCTACCTTGCCGCACTCATTGAGCCCACAAACATCGAAGGAATCCTCGCGGTTGACCCGGTGGCAACCGACATAATGAATCCGACCACCTTCCCTACCCGCCTCTTCTACAACCCTTACCCTAAATCCAAAACCATTCAGTGGGATATGGGCAAGGAACCAGTCCGGGTATACGAGGCTCTGGCCAATAAGATGCTTCATTCTTCCGTTCGAGGGACCCAGACTTTTAAGATCCCGGCCAAACAAGCCATTATGCTCGTCTCCACCCCGATTGATCAACCCATGGAAAAAATCGAAGGCAGATTGATTTGTGATGGCATCGTGGTGGATTTCCAGCTTTAAGCTCATGCACTGGATCGACTACAGCATTATTTTTCTCTACATCGCCTTCGCCATTGGAGTAGGTATCTACTTTTCCGGCAAGGCGGCCAAGGATTCTGAATCCTTCTTTCTTGGAGGTCG
>DBVA01000159.1:3110-7691 GCA_002308735.1 Opitutia bacterium UBA1276
GATACTCCGATCTGGGTAACCGAGGTGACCCGAAAAGACGGGCTTGAGAGAATGTGGTGGGTGATTGTTTCAGTCCTTCCCCTGATCATTGGTATTTTCCTTTTTTCCAGACTATGGAGAAGAACCAACCTGATCACCGATGCGGAATTTTTTGAATTTCGGTACGAGGGAAAATCGGCTGCCATTCTTCGTGGGGTCCGGGCATGTTACGGGGGAATCTTACAAAACCTGTTAACCATTGGTTGGGTCACTTTCGGGATGAGCACCGTGATTGAAGTGCTGACGCCATTTGACCAGACCCAGGCAATCGTAGTGCTTATGGCGGTGGCTCTTTTTTACGCCACTTTTTCCGGATTTTATGGGGTGGTTACGACGGATGTGGTGCAGTTTTTTATTACCATGGGAAGTATGCTCGCCCTCGCCTGTATTGCGGTGAGTCAGGCCGGGGGGATGGAATCCATTCTTTCTGGTATTCGATCCATGCCTGAGTACGGGGACAAGACACTCTCCCTCTTCCCAGACTTTTCAACTTTCAATTCAGATGTATTAAAAATGCTGGTGATTTTCACCCTGGTCTGGTGGAGCGATGCCAATGGATATAACATGCAAAGAATGGCTGCCTGCCGAAATGAAAAGGATGCGATTCGGGCGACCTTGTTTTATTCGATTTTTCAATCATGTCGCCCGTGGTTATGGGTCGTCGTCGGACTTGTGTCCATCGTAGCCTTCCCAACCCTGACTGAGCACAGCAAAGCTTACCCAATGGTAATCAATGAATACCTAGGAATCGGGCTCAAAGGTCTGTTAATTACTGCTTTCCTTGCCGCGTTCATGTCCACCATTGATACGCATCTTAACTGGGGCGCTTCTTTTCTAACCATTGATTTATACAAGCGATTCTTCCGCAAGGATGCCGATGAAAGGCATTATGTTCGGGCCTCCAAGCTATTCATGGTCTTACTCATGCTAGCGGGTGCCACTATTGCCACCCAAGTTGAATCGGTTAGTGGGGTCATGGAATGGCTTGCATACCTGATGATCCCCGGAGGCATAGCTTCCGTTCTTCGCTGGTTTTGGTGGCGGATCAATGCGTACACTGAACTAACTGCATTAGTCGGTGGCCTCTGCGGAGGCATTCTCTTCAAAATGATGGATCCCGAATTCATCCTCTTCGATCAAGCCTGGGGAGACCTTGCCTGGGAGTTCAAGGTGGCTCTTTTAGTCTGTGTAATCTTCCCTTTAAGTATTTTGGTCACTTTTCTTACCCAACCGGTATCCAAGGAAAAATTAATTCATTTTTATCGTCAAGTCCGTCCCGGAGGTGCTTGGGGACCGATACGAAAAGCAGTCGGAAAAGTTTCTGGATCCACCCTGACCCTATCCAGTTGGCTCGATGTAATTGGAGGAGTCTTGCTTTGCTACGGACTATCCCTTGCCATCGCCTATGCAATCTTACTTAACTTCTTCGCCTCGGCTGCTTGCTCCGGCATCTCCTTGATCGGTGCTCTGCTGGTCTGGAGATGGTACAAGAAAGAAGTGGTACGCCTCAGCAATTAAAATGAAGGTCTTTCAATATCTAATTCTCTCGAGCTCCCTCTGGTTCTACTCCCTTTCTTTGCTTGGAGTCCCTACTTCCGAAAAGCCAAACATTCTTCTCATCACCGCCGATGACTTGGGTTGGAATTCCTTAGGCTGTATGGGCAATAAGCTCAAGGGCTTATCTCCAAACCTCGATCGCCTAGCTTCCGAGGGACTACTGATCAAACAGGGGTATGTGGCCACTCCGATTTGTGGCCCTTCCCGCCAAGCCCTTTACACCGGGCAGTTTCCCCAAAGCAATGGTTTTATGGGACATGGGATTCAACCCCCAAAATGGTGGAAATCAACCAGAACAAATGCTGGAACCGAATCGATCACCTCCCAGTTGTTAGATCATGGATACCTTAGCGGGATGATTGGAAAACATGGTTCCCAATGGTGCCGCTTCAGCCTTCCACCCCATGGGGAGAATGAACAAACCGGGATGGGCCGAAACCCGGAAAAGTATTTCGCCTTTACCCGCAAATTCCTTGCCCTAGCAAAAGAAGAAAAGAAGCCTTTCTTCCTCGCCGCCAATGCCCATGACCCGCATCGCTATTGGGCGAGGCATCCCGATGAAACTTCCCACTGGATCAACCAAATGATGGGGGATGGCAAATGGAAGCCTTTTCCGAACGGGAAACCTTACCCGGACCCGAAGTCCCGCTTCACACCCGAACAATGCCCAGTACCCTCCCCTTATCCAAGCGAATCAAAAATTCAGGAAACGATTGCGACTTACTATGACTCCGTTAATCGAATGGACCAAGTCGTCGGGGAAATCATCCAAGCACTGCAAGAGAGTGGACTTGCCGACAATACCCTTGTGATCTTTCTTTCCGACCATGGAATGGCTTGGGACCTAAGCAAATGGTCTCTTTATCCGTCGGGCGTACGCACCCCTATTATTATTCGCTGGCCCGCGAAAGTAAAATCGGGCCAAATTGATTCGCAGTCCGTAGTCTCAGTGGTTGATATCGCCCCTACCATTGCCGAACTTTGTGGATTGCCCCCGTTTAAAAAAACCGACGGGCAATCCTTTTCTGCTCTTTTGACAGATCGACCATTAAAATGGCAGAGGACTACGGCATTCAGTTGTTTTAACTACATGAACAACCATGCTGAAGTCGACGATTCGATGCCCTTTTTCCATTCAGATTTATCCAAGCAATTCGACCAGTATCGCCCTTCCCGGGCTTTAAATACCGGGAGATTCTGTTACATCTGGAATGGATGGGCCGATGGGAATACATCCTTGCCCAAAACCATGCTCGGGGAATTTCACTGGATACTGACTAAAAGGGCCAAGGCTTCCCCTGACTCCGTCATGGCAGACTACCTCGAGACTAAAAATTTCATTGAATACAGAACTCCAGAAGAATTGTACGACCTCTCCACTGACCCTGGTTGTCAGATAAACCTTGCGGATCAAAATAAATTTAATGATACCGTAAAAAAATTCCGGAATCGCATGAAAAAGGTTTTACAGAAGACCCAAGATCATGAACTTGATAACTTTCTTTCCTTTATGAGCAACCAATGAGAACCCTAAAATTGAAACGAAACTTTAGTCGACTTCCTCCGTTGGTGCTTATGCTAATAAGCTTTAATCTTTGGGGAAATGAGGGGAAGCCCAACTTCATCATCGTTATTGGAGACGATGTGGGTTGGGATGCCTTTGGTTGCACCGGGATGAAAGAGGCAAGGACTCCCGCGATCGATCAGTTAGCGAGGGAATCCACCATGATGTCCCGTTTTTACTGCAGCGTATCCCAATGTGCTCCTCTTCGGGCCGAGCTTTATACCGGTTTACTGCCCAAGAACAATGGGGTGCTGGCCAATGCAAAGAAAGAGAAGAGGGTTGGGGTTAGAAACATCGCCGATTTCCTCATTCCCCTGGGCTACAAGGTTGGCCTGTCAGGCAAGAAACACTTCGGCCTGGGCACCGCGAAGATCGATTCAATTCCAGGCTTTGCACCCGGTGCAAATGGTTCCAACCAAGTTCATACTTTCGATGGAGTCGAAGCATACATTGCTGAAGCGAAAAAGGGAGGCCTTTCCTTTTGCGTAATCATCGGAGCGACTCATGCCCACCATCCCTGGGACCATGGGGAAGAAACTAATTTCCCGGTAGATGAAATGCAATTAAGACCCCACTACATTGACACACCCACGGCCCGGCAGGCGGTAGCAAAACATGCAGCCGAAGTAGAGGTGTTGGACCAGCAAGTCGGCGAGACCCGTGAACTTATGAAGATGATGGACTTGGAAAAGGATACGATCCTGATCTTCTTGAGCGAGCAGGGAATTGCCATGCCCCGAGGCAAGTGGTCCCCCTACGAGCATGGATCAAGGGCCCTCTGTCTTGCCCACTGGAGGGGACGAATCCTACCCCGCAAAACCAATGCCCTGGCGATGTATTGTGATATCGTTCCGACCTTGATCGATTTTGCAGGTGGCGAGAACCCTCTCCTGGATGGCATTTCACTTATGGGTTTATGGACGGACAAGAAGATAAAAGATCATCGCAAGGAAGTTCTAATTTCCAATGTCCACCCGTTCTGGCAAAAGGCCATCGTAACCGAGACCTACAAACTGATCTGGACCGGGCATCCTGAAAGGGAACATATTTGGGGGAACTTCAACTCCAAAGGGAAGTTCTTTGCCAAGCCCTGGGCGGAATGGATGGAAAAGGCCAAGTCCAATAAAAGCGCTGCCCGCAAAGTGGAACGGGTCCTTCAACCCAAAGCCTTCGAGCTTTACGATGTCGTTTCTGACCCTTATGAAACCAAAGATCTTGCCTCCAAAGCCAGCCACGAACAGCGAATCAAGACCCTGCATCAGAAGCTAAAGGCTCTAATGTCCGCATGCGGAGAATCAACCATCCCACCTCAACTTAGCCATCGAAACAAAAAGAAAAACCAAACGAAATAATCCCACTTCATCATCATGAATCCTTTCAAATTCACTTTTATCCTGGTCTCCGCACTTTCAGCCCTTGGC
>DBVA01000089.1:0-2802 GCA_002308735.1 Opitutia bacterium UBA1276
TTTGTTGTTAATAGCTTCTCTTGCCAGCCGAAGTGGTTGAGCATTAATTTCTTTCTGCAGATAAAAGTGGGGAATGGTGGTTTTAGATTCTAGAAGCCTAGAAGCAATCACAGATCTCATTTTTGATACCGGGATCCGTTTTTGCTCTAAAATCCCGGTTGAAATATGGGAATGCTTTATTGGTTCTAAGTTTGGTTTGGAGCTAATTACATCCTTTAAGTTTTCTTTATCCAAATCCTTTTTTATAATCCTGCCATGGGGTCCGGAACCTGCAATATTTGAAAGATCAATATTTTTTTCTAAAGCAATTTTTTTGGCAAGTGGAGAAGCGACAACCCTTGAACTGCCCGAATTAGAAATTATCGGATCTGCAGAGGCAACCTGTAGTTGATGATCCACTTCTTCATGGGCTATTTCCTCTTCAGAAGACGGTTTACTCACTCCAGTTGGAGTCTCCTTTTCATCCGATGACTCTTCGGAGGCAACCGGTTCAGGATCATCTTTTGGAATAAGGGAGGATATATCTTCTCCAGCCTCTCCAACAACCGCTAGTGGGCTTCCAATAGCGGCTTCCAATCCTGCTTCAACAAATATTTCGAGGAGAATTCCATCCTCAAAATTTTCTAATTCCATGGTTGCCTTGTCGGTTTCGATCTCTGCTAGAATATCACCGTTAGAAACTGGATCTCCTTTGTTTTTGTGCCATTTCACGACAGTACCCACCGTCATCGTGTCGCTTAATTTAGGCATTTCAATTAGTTGGGCCATAGGTAAAAGGGGGTTAAAGAATTTCTAGTGCGGCCTTTAAAACGCGGTTAGCATCTGGTATCTGAGCATTCTCGAGGACCTTGCTGTAAGCTTGAGGAGCATCGATTGCAGAAACTCTTTTGATCGGAGCATCCAGATAATCAAATGCTTGATCCTGAATAAGAAACGCAATTTGTGAATCAACTCCACAAAAAGGTTTATTTTCCTCAACCAATAAAACCCTGTTTGTTTTCTTTACACTCGATATAATGGTATCAACATCCAAGGGTCTAATCGACCGGAGGTCGACAACTTCAGCATTGACGTTGTGTTTTTCCTGTAAAATCGTGGCAGTTTCAAGAGAGGTATGAACGGCTTTGCCATGAGCAATAATGCTGATGTCGGAACCTTCCCTTAGCACATTTGCTTTTCCAAGAGGGATAATAAAATCATCATCATCAGGTACCTCACCTTCCATATTGTAAAGAATGGTATTTTCCATAATACAGACGGGATCATTATCACGAATGGCAGCTTTTAACATACCTTTTGCATCCGCAGGGGTGGTAGGACAAATCACCTTCAAGCCCGGGGTATTGGCAGCAAAATTTTCGGGTGTATGCGAGTGTGTCGCCCCAACATTTGTTCCGCCATTGGCGGGCCCACGAAAAACGATCGGTATGTTTATTAGTCCGCCGGACATATATCGAACACTTGCAGCGTTGTTGAAAATTTGGTCGAACGCGACATAACAAAAGCTCCAAAACATAAATTCAACGACCGGACGCATACCCATCATAGCTGCACCAACTGCAAGACCTGAAAAAGCAGCCTCACTAATCGGAGTGTCAATGATCTTATTAGGACCGAAGCGCTCGAGCATACCTTCCGAAACTTTATAAGAACCTTTAAACTGGGCGACCTCTTCTCCTAAAAGGATAACATTTTCATCTCGCTCGATCTCTTCAGAAAGGGCTTGGTTGAGGGCTTCTCGATAAGTAATTTTCGCCATTTAAAATTTAAAGTTGGGGTTGCTCGAAAAACATGGTTCCTTCAGAAGTTGCGTCCTTGGGATTATCCGTTTCCCAGTAAATGTCATCCATTAATTCAGATATATCTGGATGCGGACTCGCATTTGCAAACTCTGCTGAGGCTTCCGCTTCATCTTTTGCTGATTTATCGATTTCACTAATTTTTTCATCCGTAATTAAACCCTCTTGTAATAACTTTTCTTTAAACAAACTGATGGGATCTTTGTTTTGCTTATATTCTTCAATTTCCTCTTTGCTTCGGTAAGTTTGATCGGGGTCAGCAACCGAATGTCCTCTGTATCGATAAGTGATAATTTCTAGAACGGAAGGTCTGCAGGATTGATGTGCTTTTTTTAGGGCTTCACCGATATTGTGTCTAACCTCATAAATATCATGGCCCTCCGATACTGAAAAATCGATATCAAAAGCATCACCCCGTCTTGCTAAAGGCTCTCCAGCAGAATGCCTCGACTCCGCGGTGCCCATAGAATAACCATTATTTTCAATGATGTAAACAACCGGCAAGTCCCAAAGAGAAGCAAGATTGAGTGACTCATAAAATGGACCTTGGTTGGTGGCACCGTCACCCATGTAGCATAGGCAAGCACCCTTGAGACCCTTGTGCTTTAGGGCAAATGCCATGCCTAGCCCAAGTGGGGTTTGTCCACCGACAATACCATGACCACCCCAAAAGTTTTTATCAGGAGCAAAAAAATGCATGGATCCTCCCTTGCCTTTAGAGCATCCTGTTTTTTTCCCGTATAATTCCGCCATACATTCATCCATATCCATCCCAACTGCCAAGGCGTGACCATGGTCGCGGTATGCCGTAATTACATGATCGTCCGGGCCCATACAAGAAACAGAGCCAACAGCAACCGCCTCTTGACCAATGTATAAATGTAGAAATCCTCCGATATGGCCTTGTTGGTAAGCCCGAAGAGATCTTTCTTCAAAGCGCCTAATTCGAATCATCTGAGATAGTAAATGTACTTTATCGTCAACAGAAAGGTCCGCATTATAC
>DBVA01000089.1:3174-13570 GCA_002308735.1 Opitutia bacterium UBA1276
GAACTTCCACGGTTTTGGCATCTGGAGAAGGTGCTGCACTTTTGGGTTCAATTGAATCGTCTGGGGTGGTGTCGTGGTATAATCCTTCCATAATTAAGTGTGGGTATATTTATTATCTCTTTATTTAGGCTTGGATTCAATCATAATATTAGGTTTTCCATCCATCCAATCGGCCCGAAGACCCCAAACACCATCGTCTCTTTTATCGTAATATGGCCAAATTAATTCATGGTCGCTCTCGGGAATAGAAAGCAACTTGATTTCATCTCTCTCAAAAAAGTCAAAGGAGCCTTCGTCAAAACTCTCCGGTAATTGTGAAATCGTTTTTTTACAGTCGAACAGAAACATTAACCAGTGTCCTATCCCTTCATAACCCTTCTCAGAAACATAGCCAAATAGTTTAAGGTCCTTCTCCCCTAAAATGAGACCGGTTTCCTCCCTTGCCTCCCTCTGGGCACATTCGACGGGAGATTCACCAGAATCCATCCCAAGTTTACCGCCTGGCGGGCTCCATAAACCAAGATTGGGTGGTTTATTTCTTTTGAGCATGAGCAACTTATCTTCAAAGTTTCTGATAAAAAGAAGACATGAAATTTTGAAATGCATTGAGTTTTTGCTTGTTTTAATACACCAACTTAAGGAAGGATATATACCTTGAAAACGTTAATATCAAAAGCCCTATGAAAAATACGCTCACAATTATTGTATTACTAGCCATGTTTGCCTTTCCCGGTCTGGGACTTTTTGGAGAGGAAGATGAGTTTTTAGAATTGGATATCACTACCAAATTACCGATAAAAAAGCTCAACGACTCGTGGATTCAAATAACGGTTCCGTTTAAATTTCTCAAACATCCAAGGCTAGAGGCCTTAAACGGAAGCAGGCCCACAACCATTCCTCAAGCTTTCAATCCCAAATTCATCAATGACATAAAAGTAAAGCTGTGGATTTGTTTTCCAAATAAGTATAAGCAGAATCTTCTAGGATCAAACGCCAGTTTAAAGGAAACAGATTTTTATCAGTATTACAGTGCTGAAGTAGAATATCGAACCTTGGAGTTTGAACGATCCACCAAGAATGCAAATTTTTTATTTCCTACCCCAATTGCAGAGAGGGATGGTTTTTTAGAAGCAACCGTTAAGCCTGTTGGGTATGTCATAGAAATCTCTCACAAAGGCTCCAACTTTGATATTAGTAATTCCGTTTACTTCAATTACCGTGGGGCAACCCCACAAGTTTTAGAATCATTCAGAACCCAAGCAGTCTCCAAAAGTTCTGAGAATAAAGGAGTCCTGCTTCCTGCCCATGAAATTAGCATGAATTATCTGGATGGAATGGGCCCAGTCAAAAGGCGAGATTAAGATCCGGATATTACCAGCATGTCAAGTAAGCGAGAGATAGTAATAAATTGTGGGATCTCCCATGTCTCTGCTAGCATCTTCAGTTTTGATGGAAGTATGCTTGTGCTTGAAAAAGTTGGCCTGCATACACTAAATTACGATTACACTCAGGACACCCTCTGGATAGATTCCGTTATTTCAGGCATCCAAGAGCTTTGCGAGGAACTAAAGCTGAAGGGAAATGCTAGGTTTATCTTTCCAGGAAGTTTTTTACTCACCAAGACCATTCGCGTTCCTCGAGTGGAAAAGGATAAACAGGATAAAATCGTGGGATTCGAGCTATCTCAAAAAATGCCCTTCCCTCTGGCTGAACTAATTTGGGACTATCAAATCATAGATGACGACGGGGTGGAGCAAGAGATTTTAGCCTTTGCGGTTAAACCAGAAGTTGCTGAGTCCTTTTGTGAAAAACTGGTGTTGTTGGGTTTAGCTCCCATTCAAATTACTCCTGCACCCATTCTCGATTATAATGCGTTGCGGGCATCAGGTATCGGTTTGGATGAAAGTGAAACCCTCGTGGTCAACATGGGGGCAAAATCCACCAACTTGTTATTTATCAATCCTACCGGATTTCTTATCCGCAGCATTGCGGTAGGTGGAAATGCACTTTCTCAGAATTTAGCGGATCGATTGGGTGTTCTTTTTGAAAAGGCGGAAGAGGTAAAAAAATCTTACTTTTCGGGCCAAATGGCACTTGCTCCCGAGGATCCCAACATCCAGAATATAGAATCCTGTGCCCAACAATTCCTAGCTCGAGCTAGCCAGGAAATTACTCGTTCCATTGTAACTTACAAGAGACTGAAAAAGGGGAGGGCACCGGAACGAATCTTTTTGGCTGGCAGAGGAGCCCTTCTTCGTCAATTGCCAGAGTATATCAGTCAGAGCCAACAACTTAGTATTGATTATTTAGACCCTACTAAATTCCTGAACATGGGGCCGAACATTTCTCCAGAAATGCAGTCCCTTATACCTTTTATGTTGAGTGAACCAGTTGGTCTTGCGAGTTCTCTCTTTATGGAGGACGAAACCCAAAGGTTTGCACCTGCACTAAATCTGCTTCCTTCGTCCAAGATTTCAAGTTTAGGATTCAAGAAAAAGAAACCATTACTCTATGCCGCGTGCATTATTTTCTCTCTGTTGCCCTTACCCCAACTCGTTAAGTCTACCGGAGAACTTAAAAAGCTTAAAACTTTTCATGCCCGCGAGATTATAACCACGGAAGAAATGGAACTAGAGCTTTCACAGAAAAAGAAAAAACATGAAAAATTTCTTTTCACCGATAGATTAGCAGATGAAGTAAAAAACAAGAATTTACCTTTCGTACGAAAACAGGAAACTTGTTGGCAAATAAATGATTTGCTTAATCAGTTGCAAGGAACTTTAGATCATCCCGAAGTGAAAGATACTTGGTTTGATAATTTGACCTTAGTAATTGAATCAACAAAGGGCGCAAGGCGGGTGCCAAAAGAGTCAATGGAGGAAGCAAAAAATAAGATAAAACTGGAACTTTCAGGGAGATATCTAGTTCGGGCAAGCGAAGAAGAACTTAGTGCATCTGATGAAGAAAAGAGAAATACCTTGATCGATCTTAATAGTGAAAAGCAAGAGGCTTTAACTGCTTATTTAAATGGAGTCTCGGTGGTGGAAAAAATAGAGAAAAAAGTATTTTCCATCGAGGGAAAGGGAGACTTATTTGGCAAATATTTTACTCACTTTGAATACGAAATAACCACCAACCTTTGAGAGAGTGAAATTCATTAAAGAACATATAATGCTTTTTGTCATTTTATTTCTTGGGCTCGTAGTTTTTGCAACGCTTGCAATCCTTTCCTCTGGTATTTCAGATGATATCGAACAAGTATCAACCGATATCCAGCGAGAATGGAGTAATCAAACCTTTACCCAGGAAGAACTAACCTCATTCCAAAATTTAGATAGTGACAGCGAACTTTCTCTTATAGAACTTTCTTCCCTCGCCAATGTAGAAAAGAAACAATCAATCTTTTGGAAAAATATTCTTAATTCCAGAGAAAACCATATGAGCAAATGGAGCAAGAAGTCTGCGGAATCTGTGAATGCTGATATTACTAGATTATTTACATCCTTGAGATCGAGATGCTTGTCCGCCGAAATTGAACTACCAGTAAGTAGTTCAAAATCACCTACCATTGGTTTTGGAGATACCAATAAAAAACCGGAAAATAATTATGGTTTTGGATTTTCGGCCTATGATGGGTTTTGGCCTAGCTTCAGTGAAGAGGAGGCAAAAATTCTCGGGGTACAGGCCAAAATTGTAAAAGAGATGGTTGAATTCATTACTCAATCGACCATTGAATCACAAAAACTTTCGATCGTCCAAATTTTGAGAGAGGCAGCCGGTAAGATAGATCTTACCCATATTGAGAATGATCAACTGACCATGGGAGTTGAACAACAATTGTTACTTCGTGAAGAAGGAAAATTGAGCAGTCTAGTTTTCTTGATAACCATTAAAGGACAATCCAAGCACGCCCGAAATTTCATGAATGAACTCAGGCCTCCCTTTATGCTTCGAAACCTGACAGTAAGAAGAGATTTGGTTGAGGCAGAACCTTCTAGGGTGGTAAATGATTTTACCCCGAATCCTTTTGGAGATAGTGGTGAAGATTTTACACCTTCTAAAAAGGAGTCTCTTCCCATTGTAAAAGATGTAAACTCAGAGTTTTCTTTTTTGATCGAATACATTACAGAAATTAATAACGGAGTAGAACAGCTTTTCACCAGCAAGTCTATTTGGGAAAAAGGAGATCCAGAAGTTTTAGAGCAATTCTTTACGACCTCCGGGAATACTGATAAAATTGAAGAGGCAAAATTACTAATTTCCAACGGTGAGTAAATTAAAAGATCATTACGAGAAATTGATTCTCGCCGTAGTGGTAATTCTACTTGCTTACTTTGCATTGACCCGGATTTTGGGTGGACCTGATCATACACCAGAAAAATTGAATGCGGCCGTATCTTTACCTTATGAATTAGATATCGACCAGGGAATAGCCGAACTTACCTTCAAAAATATTCACTCTCTCATGCCAGGCCAAGAAATTACAGTCATGGAAGATAATGGCTCCATACGTGAAAAGATAAGCATTGAAGGTATTATTCTCAGGAGAAAGGCAACTATACAAATTTTTCTGACCAGCGGAGAGATGGTTGAAGGGAGGCTTTCTTCCCAAGATAATTTACGAATTGGAGAAGGGTGGAAAAAACTTCGCCAACCCCTCACCATTAGTATCGGCCGCTCTAATCAGAATTTTTCTTTTTCTGAAATTCGATTTGTTCGAAGCGATCACCAAGTCGTCTTCACTTCTCCCTCTCAATATGAGTTAGAAGATTTCGCTCTGTCTTTTTATCAAAGTAAAAACACGGAAGATTTAGATGTGGAAATCAATGACAGAATAAAATGGGAGCAGAGCAATTTGGAGGATAATGAATCGATATATGACCTTTTTACTCCACCTGTCATTTATTTAGTGGATGGAAAGTTATCAACAAGTCAACCGCAGGACCCCATAGCGACAACATCTGAAGAAGAACCATTTGGCATGGAACTGATCCGATTCTCCAATGAGCCTTATCCTTACCGGCTGGTGAGTTGGATCGGAGAGACCCCTTATTTTGAGGATACTCTCGTAAAAAACTCCCCCACCTCTGCGGATAATGCAAGGAATAGACTGGAAGTGGGTATTCCCTATAAAAAATTATTGGACAGAAAAGCTGGGCAGCCTTCTTTGATCCGCACCACGGAGGAAGATGAAGACAAACAATTAACCGTGGAAAAATTTGTAGTTCAACAATACAGAGACGAAAGAACTGGAGGTCTACAAACTATTGGGAGGGCTTTGGTTAAAGATTATAAGTTAGGCGGTGATGCCTTTGAGATAAACAATAAAATGACGGAAGTATTTGCGGGAAATATCAAAATAGAAGTCCGAATGACTATAGAAGAACTAGAGGGAAAAACCTTTTCTTTTACAACCGAAGATGAAGGAATTTCTTTTGATTTTGGTGACAGGGTGTATTCTGTACTAAAAATTGAACCCACGGAAAAAAATATTTTGGTTCTTAAAAAAGGCCCAGGGCAAGAACTAGAGAGTAAAGAGCTACTGGAATTACCTTAGTTATCAAAACAGGCTCAAATTTAATTTGTGGTTAAAGATGCAGATTCGTTTTTTCGAGATTGACCCTGATGCACGAATCTATGGAATCAAGTTTGTTATAAGATATCAGCCATTGCCCCAATTGATTGATGCTAAATCCAAACTTTATTTTATTTGTAACCATATTATCGACGGTTTCCCTTTGCCAGGTTTTTGCTCAGGAAAATTCCAATGTTACTACAATTCCATATATAGATATACCGCAACAATCGGAACCTGAAACGATCCTTTCAAGTCCCGAATTGGGCGATAATTATAACATTGGATCCGATACAAATTTAGTAAGCCTATTAAGGCAAATAAGAGAGCTAGCGAATGGTGGGGACCTGGAAAAGGCCCAGGCATTGGTTCAGTCCGCGTTGACCAACATTGGAGCTACCGAAAAAAATAAATTTTACCTCAGTCAAATTAGGCAGCAAGAGACTAAGTTATATTACGAGCTCGCAACCAAAGCGATGCGCGAGAAAAAGTTTTCTTTAGCCAGTCAATTTCTTGATAGATATAGAGAAAATGTTGCCCTTGAATTAAGTGAACGAAAAAGAAAACGTGAGGTCGTCCTGAACAAAGAAGGACCTAAAGACATTTCTTTAGTTGGAAAATTAGTCAAAGAATTGGACCAGGCCAAAAAAGATCTTGCTGAAATAAGAGCCAAAGCTGGACTTCCAGAAGATGACTCAAAACCGGACCTTGAAAGATTAATGGAACGGGAACAAGCCAATGTTAGTTCCTCAATGCGGCAGAGTGAAAGATTATTGATCAAGGCAAGAAAGGCAGGAGAAGACGGTCGCTACGACGAAGCGGATGAGTTGCTGAATGAAGCACTCTCCACTTTACCAGAAGGATATTCGACGATTGCCATGATCAGTGATCTTTATAAAGCAAAGCAGCAGATCACTTGGTACAAAATGGGAGAAGCGATGCTCAAGGGCAAGGTATCAGAAGTGCAGGACTTGGTGGTAGAGTACAAAAGAATCGAAGACAATCGCAGAGAGGCAGAAACCGAAACCTTGGGTATTGGCCCTGAGGTGGATTATGATGCGGAGATTCAGAAGGCTTTGGAAAAAAACCGTGAGCAAGCAAAACAGGCGGAATACCTTCTTGAACAATCTCGTGAAAATATAAAAAAGAAAAACTACGATGAAGCTGAGGCGGATCTCTTAAAAATAATGAATTATCTGGAGCCAAATACTTTAACTTGGCCACTCATTTTAGAGGCATCTTTAGTAAAGAATCGAATCAATTTGTCAAAAGCGGAAGATTTTCGGGATAAAAAAGATTGGGAAAAAGCAAATGAATATTTAGACGCTTTCAAATTAGGCTTTCATCAAGATAAAAATATCCAAGGGGATACCTTATCTTTTGGAAGACCTGGCTTAAAGGAAACCAGAGGAAACCGGGCTGCAGAGAAGGAATTGGATTTGGCCGATAAACTTTCGGAAAGAATAGAAGCTGACAAAAGGGATCCATATCGCAGGGATATCACTGAATTCTCTCCGCAGTGGAAAGATGATAATGAGAAACTGGACGAGCTGCTAATGCGGGCAAAGGTGCAATTTGTGAATAACGACTTAATGGGGGCAACCGAAACTTACCGGGCCATTGAAACCCGATTTTCGGACAATTATGAGGCGAAGGAAATGCTTCGAAGAATTTCGAAAATTAGGCAAGAAGAGAGCTATTTGGGATATTTAAAAACGAGGCAGGAAATGCTTGAAGAAATTGATCGAGAATGGGAGCGGCCCAAGGTTTTTGACCGTGTGGTCGAAGAAACTGCGGATGTAAAAGATGTTACTTCGAAAAGCGAAGATAAGCTCAATCTCATCCAAATTTCACCGCAACCCTATTTTGAAACGCCCTTACCAGAGGTAATCATGGATCTCCAGAGACTTGCAAAACAAGGAGACCTTACCGAGCCCGACCCAACCAAAAAGGGACTTTTGATGTACGCCAAAAAACCACCCGATGGCGAGGAATTTCCCAAAGTTACCATTACGCTGATTCCGATGTCGTTAGGAAATGCAATTTCAGTCATTACGGAGTCAATCAGTTGGACTTATGAAATTGAGCCCAATGCCATCGTGATTTCTAAAACGGGAGGAAGTATACAGGGTAGAAGGCTGGAAACCGAAGAATATGAGATAACTCAAGGAACCGTGCGCAGAATGACGGGTGGTTCCGGCGATGGTGGCGGCGGTGGAGGGGCAGCCGATCCCTTTGCAGCTGGAGGAGGTGGCATGGGTGGTGCCGGGGATGGAGATGACCTCAAAGTAAGGGCATACCTCGAGGCAGCTGGTATTACCTTTGATGAAAGTAAAGGACATCGTTTTGCATTTGACGGATTCCTCATCATCGTAACTCATGACCGTAGAACCCTCGATAAAATTGAAAGAATTTTAGCCCGACTAGATAAAGATACGAGTAAGCAAGTAGAGATCGAAACCAAGTTTTTAGAGGTACAAGAGGGTGCACTGGATGAAATTAGTTTCGACTGGCAATTTGGCTGGTCTAACCCAGCTTATCAGGTTGATCCACAAACTGGCAACCCAGTGGTTGATGTAAGGGGTAACCCGATGTTTACTTTCGACAACACTTTGCAGGGAAATACCCGAACCCTTGCTCAAGCACATAGCCCAAATACCGGTCAGGTCAGCCAAATTGTAATTAGTGACTCTCTTAACCCACAAGCGAGCTTTACTCTACCAACACCAGCTCCTGTCCTTCCCGGTTTTGTAGACATTGGTTCGGGAGTCAGCCCGCTTATACAGTCCTCGCGTGATAGCCTCCAATTCTCAGGAGGCACCGGAAGTGCTATACTTGGTGGAAGCCAAGCACAATTGTTGATAAGTGCACTTCAACGCAAACAAGGAACCGACCTTTTGAGTGCTCCCAGAATAACCGTAGTCGATGGAGAAGAAGCAACGATCACCATTGCCCAAGAGTTTATCTACCCTATTCAGTATGAAGCCCCTGAACCTCCTCAAGTAAATAACAATGGTGGTCAGGGTGGGGGAAATGCGGGAGGAGGAGTTACGGTACGATCTGCTACCCCGGAATTTGGCGATGTAGCCCCGGAAGGAAAACAGCAGGGTTTCCGAGAAGTAGGAGTGATTTTATTTGTTCGACCCAAAGTTGAAAAATACAATTCTATCAATTTGTTTCTTCAACCAGAGGTTACAGAGTTTGATGGTTTTGTGGAGTATGGTGGGCCTTCCGCAGCGATTAATGATACCAAGACTATCGTTCAACCATCAGGAAACCTGATGCCTATTTTCTCTACCCGAAAAGTGGAAACCACGGTGACAATCTTCGATGGAGCCACCGTGGTCATTGGTGGATTGACTCGGGAAGAAGTGAAAACCGTAAATGACAAAATCCCTGTGCTTGGAAACATTCCTCTATTAGGTCGTCTTTTTCAATCTTCTGCTGAAAGTTATCAAAAACGGAACCTTTTAATTTTCGTCAGTGCAAATATTGTATCAAGAGGTGGATCACCGGTTCGGGAGACCATTCAAAACATCAGTCCTCAATCCATCTTTAAAGATCCTGTGATTATGACCCCCACTGGAACTATTCGGAGAAGCTTTAAGGAAACAGTCGGAACTGAATAACTAGAAAGTTATTATGATTTTTAATCTCTTTTCATGTTTTATATATGCAATTAATGCTAAGAATCTCTAACACAAAACTTAACATTTTAATCCAATAGCCCATCTCGCTAAACTAAACCATGTTATCTGCAAGGCCATCTTCATCACCCAAAGACTTAATCAAACGGATGACCTATCACAACATTGCATAAGGAAAGCTTTTTGGAGGACATATGTATCTTTTAACCTCAGCCCAGTTATTTCACTATCATCATCTTTCTAAAAACCCTGTAAGGGACCGAAATTCAAGCTTGTTATATAATTTAAGATAAGCGGATTTAATTTCTTTATCTTCGAAAGATTTTCTAGCAGAGCACTAATGTAATATTTCTTTGAGTTTTTTATGTTTAACAACTATATTTTATAATGAGTTTTCCTTTTACAGCCCCAACTCAGATAAGATTTATGCAAAGGTACTTAAATTCTTGTAAAATTTCATCTACAGCTCAGTACACTACCCGATTTATAATACTTATTTTCAACTAGACTTATGTTTAGAAATAGCCAAAAAAATTCGGTAAGTGTCTTGTTTGCAACAGGCACTGTTTTGGCTGCCTTATGGGTCTTCCTATCTTTTTACCCTTTTAAAAAAGAAAACGAATCAAAGAATATAAGCCCGACCCCAACAGCCGACTATCAGGAAAATACTGAATTTTTGGATGGGATATCTCCTGTATCATCTGAAAAATACTCAAATTCATTCAAAGAATGGTGCCAAATTGATTACCGAGACCTATCTAAAGATGCTGTATTTTCCGAATTTGCGAATTGGCTAAAACAATTCCAATTGCACTCCCTAGATCTGGAAAAAAAAGACTCAGGTCATCAAGAAATTCAAGCTCTTGTTTCAAGAGGTGAGCAATTGGCCCTGAGGCGTTCTAAAGTTTTACAGAGAATAATTCGAGGAGATCCGCGGAAAGCAATTCAACTAGCACTAGCCCCCCAAGTCCTGAAAACCTTGCCTTCTTCAATGGAAAAGCACATGGAGGAGTGGAAGTCAGATTTCGTAGACATAAAAGCTATGCATGTGTGTTATGACCCTGAACATCTTGGAGGCTACATGAATCGGCATGCAACTCTTGAAGATGGCACTAAGCTTCGAGCCTGGGTATATGGAAAAAGGCGGAATCTACCCTCAATTCAAGGTTTGTCT
>DBVA01000167.1:0-141 GCA_002308735.1 Opitutia bacterium UBA1276
CAACAATGATAAAGAATACATTGTTTTTATAATCTCCGTTTTATACGAAAAGTTCGTCAAATGACCAATCAAAAGTCCAGTATCCATTTCATTTCCTGGAATGTTAACGGCCTGCGGGCCTGTCGGAAAAAGACCTTCGAT
>DBVA01000167.1:510-3296 GCA_002308735.1 Opitutia bacterium UBA1276
AGATGTCATACCGCAAGAAGACTTTGGGTATACTTTTCGGCACTATCATTTGGCGGAGAAAAAAGGGTATTCTGGCACCGCAATTTTTTCCAAGATCGAACCATTGTCCGTATCTGAAGATTTTCCAGATGGTAAGCATGGGGGAGAGGGGCGGGTAATTACTTGTGAATACGACGGCTTCTTCTTGGTGAATGTATATGTACCCAATTCCAAGGGCGATCTCTCCCGGCTTCCTTACCGGTACCAATCCTGGGATCCCGACCTCAAGGATTATGTAATTGAATTACGGGCAAAGAAACCAGTGATTTTATGTGGCGATCTGAATGTGGCCCATCGGGAGATTGATCTGGCCAACCCCAAAACCAATCGTAAAAGTGCCGGCTTTACTGATCAGGAACGGGAAGGGATCTCAAATCTTCTTGCGGAAGGATTTCTGGATACTTTCCGCCACCTTTATCCGGATCAGGAGCATGCCTACTCCTGGTGGTCTTATCGTGCTGGAGCCAGGGCTCGAAATGTTGGTTGGCGGATTGATTATTTTGTGGTTTCTGACAATCTTGCCACCTCAGTCCGGGATGCCACCATACTTGCCAAAGTCGAAGGATCCGACCATTGCCCGGTTGGTCTCTCCCTTACCCATGCATAGAAGTTTATCTTGAGTCTCTCCCAAACATCGATTTCTGCACTTTTTGATCGTGCGATTGAAGTAGCCAAAAAAGGCTGGGGCAATACCCACCCCAATCCCATGGTCGGTGCATTGATTGTTGAGAATGGTGAAGTAATATCCGAAGGCTTTCATTCGGCGAGCGGTCAAGCTCATGCAGAGGTGGAAGCCTTCAATGCTTTGGGACGCAAACCCTCAACGGATGCATCCATGGTCATTTCCCTTGAGCCCTGCTCGACCCATGGAAAGACTCCGCCCTGTACCAATGCGATTTTAAATTCCGGTATTCAGTCGGTCTATGTCGCTGGACTCGATCCCAATCCCAAACATGCCGGTAATGGAATCGAAATTCTTCGGGAGAAAGGTTTAGAGGTTGAGCTTGCGGATTCTGAGACCCAGCAACGGGCGACACGACTCAATTTCATCTTCAATCACAACATGCAAACAGGACGGCCATTGATCGCCTTGAAATTGGCCGAATCGGCAAATGGAAAACTCGCAGACGAGGCGGGGCGACCCACTCGGGTGACCGAATCCAAGGCCCGGGCCGATATGATGAAATGGCGTCGTTTATTCCCCTCGATTTGTGTGGGTAGCGGAACTGTGTTGTCAGATAACCCGGTACTAACTGCTCGTTTGCCGGATGAGATCTTTTGCCCAATTCGCCTGGTTGTCGATAGCGACCTATCTACCCTTGATCCCAAGGTGTCGGACCGCACCCTCTATACTGACGAATTTGCAGACAGGACCCGCGTACTGACCACCCCGATCGGGCTCAAGCAAAATGCTCGATTCTCCCGTGCCAAGGAACTTGGGGTTTCGCTGATTGAAACCGAAGCTTGTCCGCGTGAGAGGGTTCCTGCTCTCTGTTTTCCATCAGTCCTGTCAGAGCTTGGAATCAATGGTGTATACTGCGAAGGAGGAGCCAAGCTTGCCGAATCCATCTTAGAAGAAGGCTTGGCTGACTACCTCTTTCGCTATCGCTCTCCTAAAGAATTCCTGGGCCCCCGGGCTTTAGGCTCCCCGATTCCCAAATCCATTCGTTTACGGGATACGATTGAGTTAGAACTTGGTTCGGATCACTTAACCCACGGATTTTTATAATGAAAACGATCTATCTCGCCTCGGGTAACGCTCACAAACTTCATGAATTACAGACTGCTCTCGATCAAACTGGGCTTTCGTTTCAAGTCCTTGGACCCGATAAAATCGGTGGGATGCCCGAGGTTGAGGAAACCGGCACCACTTTTGAAGCCAATGCCCTCCTAAAAGCTCATGCTCTTCACGAAATCGGCGATTCAGATGCGTGGTTTCTCGCCGATGATAGTGGGATCGAGATCGATGCCCTGGATGGTCGCCCAGGCGTGATCTCCGCTCGGTATGCCGGCGAACCCTGTGACGATGAAGCCAACAATGATAAGGTATTGGAAGAAATGAGGGAAGTATTAGACCGGGACCGTTCCTGCCGTTTTCGATGTGTGCTTGCTCTCGTAGGTCAAGATTTGGAGGAAACTTTTGCCGGAGCCTGTGAAGGGGATTTATTGCAAAAGCGTAGAGGAAGTGGAGGCTTTGGATATGATCCGCTTTTTTTGCCCAATGAGAGTGCATCCACCTTTGCCGAGATTTCCTTGGACGAAAAGGCAAAGATTAGCCATCGGGCACGAGCCCTCACAAAATTGATCGACTGGTTGAAATCCCAATGAAGGATTGATCAATATTCATCTCTTTCCCTGCTAATATTTCCATTGGCAAGTTATCCAAACCTTGATTGGATTTTGTTTCCCTAATATTTGCCATGAAATCCTGCTTTTTAAAATATGCTTTGGTATGGATGTCCGTATTCGTAAGTTTGCCTTGTTATTCATTCGGGCAAGACCAGAAAGTTCCAGTACCTTCTCTTCCAGGATATTCTGGTTTTCATTCTAATCTTGGGATTCAGGAGATTGTTGAGGTGGGGGTTCCCTTGTCAGAAAAGCGTAAGGTTTCCTCCCCTGTTTCGAAAGCAGTAAGCAATCAAGTCACGGAAGCCTTGAACCCCCCGGTCACTCAAACTAGAGCCCAGGAATCATCCCAGGCACCTTCTGCCACTGATTCTAAAGATTCAATATCCATTACTCCCCAG
>DBVA01000088.1:0-11759 GCA_002308735.1 Opitutia bacterium UBA1276
CGGCTTCTTGCCGATCTTGACAGCAATGCCTGGCCCCAAAAAGGAAGAAACAAAGCACTGCATGAACTGAGGAAAGCCATGGCCACCCATCTTTGCGGGGATCAGCACTTGGGCGTGGTGGTTCAGCATGGAATTGATTCCTACCGGGATGGTCCCTTTGCCTTCACCAGTCCCGCGATTGTCAACACCATCTATGGACGCTGGTGGAAACCGGAAGATGAAAAGCCTGGGCCCCTCCCAATTCCAAACTCGCCCTTGCCCTGGACTGGTGATTTCGAGGATGGACTGGGTAATAAAATCACCATGCATGCTTATGCCAACCCGGAGGATCGAAACGACGAATTAAAAAGAGCGGACGGTTTCGGGGTGGCCCGGTTTAACAAAAAAGACCGCAGGATTACTTTTGAATGCTGGCCACGCTTCTCGAAAGTATCCGACGGTGACCAGGCTCAGTTTCCCGGTTGGCCCGTCACTTTTAAAATGACTCAGAATGATGGAAGAAAAGTGCAAGGCTGGTTGCCAAAACTGACTTTCACCCAGCCAAAACAAGTGGTCCAAGTGATCAATGAAAAGACCAAAGAGATTTTATACACCCTTCGTATAAAAGGAAAAAACTTCCAGCCCAAGGTTTACGATCATGGAAAATACTCGGTGAAATTTGGCTCTGACCAACCCCGTAAATTTGCTCTGCAAAATGTGCCCTCTTCGGCTAAAGCAAAAGCAGCAGGCTCAAAGAAAATCAATTGATAAAAGATTATTTCTTACCGTGTTCCGAGCTCTTCTTACTTCCGGACTTTTTGGCTTTGGTTCGGGATCCTAAATAAGCGATCAAATCCCGCAACTCCTCGGGAGGAAGCGATAAACCCATTGGGGGCATCGCAGATACTGGGGGTGAAATGCTTTGGATCTCGCTTCGGGCAAGTTGATGATTTTCCCCATCGGGGGTGATCACCAGAACTTCATCCCCTTCTTCCGCTGCCAACCGACCCGCTAAGGTACTCCCAGAATTGAGGGCAATGCTGGATAAGCCATAGCCGGGTGTAATTTCGGCACTTGGATAGAGGAGAGACTCCAACAATTTTTCGTTGCTTAAACGATCCCCAACCAAGCTAAGCTCGGGGCCCTGCAACCCTCCTTCTCCATTAATCTTATGGCATTGCAGGCAAGCTCCCTGATTATTGAAAACTAATTCACCTGCAACTGGATTTCCACCATGCAAACTAAGAGAATGGATTCCTGTAGGATGGCTTTGGACAAATGCAGCACCCAATTTCTGTAACTCCGAAGATTCACTTTTTTTCAAAGCGGTGTACAGATCCAGCCATAGTTCAGGACGGATTCCTTGGTCACGATTATTCCAAAATCCAATGACTTTTTTTGGTTTGGCTTGGGATAATTGACGAATCGCTTCCCGAGCTACCGGGAGGGAAGATTTCTTCACCGCTTGGAGGGCGATCTTTTCTACTCCGTCCATCCCACGAAGAAAGCATTGTTTAAGTGCAAAGGCTTGAATCTCAGCGACATCGTCCTCGAGCAAAGCAGTAAACAAATCATCGTCTTCCTCTAGTCCAAGCTTGGCGAGGTTGACAAGACAAGCGAGCCTGACCACCGAACTGAGCTCGGTCTCCATACCTTGCTTACGAAGTAAATCAGGGTCCAGGACAATACCCAAAATTTCCGCAACATCGGTTCCTAAAGAAGCTAAATCACCGTTTTTTTCTTCCGCGAGAAACTGAAGGTAACCCAATCGTAATCCAGTGGACGCATCGGAAATAGGAAATTCAGGTTCTTGGAGAGGTCGAAAGTGACCGAGTACGGAATCAAATTGAGGTGGATTCATCCAGTTTTGAATAGCCCGTAATGCAAACATTCGAATTTCTGAATTCAAGCTGAGGTCGGATGCTACCCGGATCAATAATTGGGCACCCGACTCCGATTGACAGCGGTGAGCTGCGGATACAACTCGGGCTTGCAGGAAAAAGGGTAAATCTTTCAATTCTAAACTTAGAAGTTGGGGTCCAGCAGAACTGGACAATGCTTGGGTGTCGTAAATCGCCCGAATTGCCTCATTCCGGATCCGCTCATCGGAATCAGATAGAAACAAGGATAAATCTTTATGTTCCAAACGTCGTAATAGAAGGACTGCCATCATCCTTTGTTCCAAAGACTCTGAGGTGGCAAAGGAACCAAGGATTTCAGGGTCACAAATGCGGTCTAAGGCAGAAAGGTAGGCATGCCTAAGAGTTACCTCGAAGGCCGTTCCCTTATTTTCCGCAACTGCCTCAAACAATGCATGTTGAACAGCTTGATCCCCAGTCTCACAGATTCTACCCAACGCAATTGCGCTCAAGGAACGAACTCGAGAGGAACGATCGGCTAAGTTGGCTAGTAATAATTCCCTAGCTTCAAAGATTCTAAGATCTCCGAGGGTTCGAGCCGCGTTTGCCCGAATCTCGTCATGGGTACTTTTTAGAGCGGACAGAAGCAAATCAGATGCATCTTTATCACCTTTTCGAGTGAGTTGGCCTAATGCCCAAACCGCATGAAGGGAAGAGAGTTTGAACTCTTCTGCAGTTAAATGCTCTTCTAAGATCGGAAGAGCATTTTTTCCATTTGCGACCAACGCAAATTGGGCTTCTTGACGAATTCTGCGGTCCAAACTTTCCAGTAAGCTGGAAAGTTCGATATTGGAAAGTTCAGAAAATCCTTTCTTAAACAAACGGGCGGTCTCAGCCCCATTCCGAAGAGCATCGCTATCGGTAGGGCGCAAAACTTGAACGGTTCCATTTCGATTAGCCGACCAGCCACCTCCATAATCGGCAAAATAAAGATTTCCATCAAATCCAAGCTCTACATCGGAAGCAGCAAGGCCTTGGATTAAAGACTCAAGAGCATCCATTTTAAATCCCGCACCATCAGGTTTTAATTTAATCACCCAAGACTCACACTTGGTTGCAGCACCTCGATAATCCGTCAGTAAAAATGAATCCCTCAGGTCTTCCGGAACTGAAAGTCCGGTGAGCCAAGTGACGCCAGATGGACCGTTACCCGCATGAGCAACTGGTGGAAAAACCCACTGGGGCATCTCAGGATCGTACAGTTCATACATTTTCTCACCCACCCAAACCGATTGTTTAAGGTGATAATCACCCCAGTCCAAATCCCTGACATATTGATGGGGAGACTGATGGGACATATCCCAACCGGAATCAGAATTGTCCATGACATAGACTACCCGGGCTTCGTCACCAATATCACCAGTATTATCAAAGGTGAAAAGATTTCCATAATTATCGAAGGCGATTTCTTGGGGATTTCGTAGGCCATGGGCATAGACTTCAAAATTGGAACCGTCCGAGTCACATCGAAAAACCGCCCCTCGCCCGGAAGCCTGATGAATTTCCCCGGCCTCGGTTTCCACATGGAATCCCCGATCGCCCACGGTAAAGTAAAGCCGATTATCGGGTCCGCGAATAATCCCGTGTAAATCATGACCGGTGAAAGAAACCCGAACCCCGAAACCTTCCACAAGCTTTTCATGAGTATCCGCGATCCCATCCCCATTTGTATCCGTTAGCTTACGAAGGGCTGGAATACAGGTGAAATATACCGCGTCTCTTTCGGCCAAAACCGAGAATCCAATCCCATCCAGGGCATCCCTGAATGTATCTGAAAATAAACTTCGGTAATCCGCGACCATGTTTCCGTCCTTGTCTTCGAGCATGATCAAACGCTCCGGATAATCTGTGTACCAAGACATGGGTCTCTTATCTTGATATTTTTGGTACATCTTGAGACGGTCCTCCACCTTTAGAGCCTTAAAATCGTCCTGGATCATGTGACGATTACTGCGAAGATCTGGGACACCAAATTTAAACCGATGAGCTTCGGCAACAAACACCCGACCCATTGGATCAATACCCAAACTGGCTGGATTCTCAACATGGGGATAGGTTACCCAGGTGTGCCCAACATATCCGGAATGATTGATTTTACCCCGGAATGGAGCGGATTTATTACTTAGTTCCGGCATTTCCGATTCAGAAACTAAAAGGATTTTAGCAGACAAAAAGGTCGGCAACAGAAAGAATAAAAGGATAAGAAGATTTATTATCATCACAAAAACCTACCAAAATAACATTATTTGACTCCTAGACAAGAAAAGTTGAATGGTTTTTGCTTCATTTTGATCGGCAAATGATCCTGAAATATTTACAAATCGTTAGATGCCAGATAATCCATTCCAAGTTTTTGTAGAGTCGCTACAAACAAGTTATGAAGATGCCCTTCGTACCCAGTTGCCAAAGGTTTCAAAAGGAAGAGCCTACCCCCTTCTCCCCGAAGCCCCAAAAGTCGTCCTTTTAGCTCCCCACCCGGACGATGAGTGTGTGATGGGTGGGCTGCCCTTACGCTTACATCGAGAAGCAGGTTGTCGCGTGGTAACCCTACCCGTCACTCTGGGCAGCAACCCTGATCGTAAACGGGAGCGAAAGCAGGAGCTCGAAAATGCTTGCGGGCACCTAGGCTTTGAACTCGATGAACTGGTTCCCTTAGGGCTGGATGAAATAACGCCTTCCGGTCGAAAAAATCATTCTTCTAACTGGGCAAAATCAGTAGAGACCCTGTGCCAAGCCTTAGATCGACATGCACCCTCAATCCTTTTTTACCCAAACCCAACCGATTGGAATCAAACCCATTTAGGAGTCAATCTTTTGACATCAGAAGCCCTGCAAAAAACATCCACGACTTCGCTCACCTTAATTGAAACAGAGTTTTGGGGACAAATGCCTTCCCCAAATCTTCTAGTTGAAAGCACAACCCAAGAAGTAATTGATCTTGTATCTGCACTCTCGATGCACCGAGGAGAGGTGGAGCGTAACCCCTTTCACCTTCGCCTGCCTGCTTGGATGCAGGATAATGTCCGGCGGGGTGCGGAAGTTATCGGAGGCCAAGGAGAAAAGGCTCCTTCTTTTCAGTTCGCCACCCCATATCGGGTAATCCGGGTGGAAAATGGAAATTTCTTTAGCCCATGGGAAAAAGGAAGGATGCTTCCTTCTTCAAAAGAAAAGGGAAACTGTCTTTTAGACCAAATATCTCCCTCTTAATCTTGAAAGCTAAGGTCTTGAGCCAACACCTTGTGCTGGTAAAGAATTTCTCCTTTTGAATCATAGGCTTCCAGAATCAGCTGGGGGTTCTTCTTGCGGGTATCGACACAAATCAAACAAAAACCACAGGTCTGGTTGTAACCCCAAATCAATCCTTGGGTTTCAACCACAGGGTGAACATGACGATTGGTTAGCCTTCCGCTCACAAATTCCAAAAAATCATAGCCCTTTGGCCTTTCAATCTTGCGCAGGTCAATACGATGCCGGTCCGCGGCAATCAAGAGCACTCCCTCCACTCTTTCCTTTTCAATTAAGGAAAAAATTTCTTCCCGCTCCTCCGGATAACCATCCCATGGATCTTTGCTGCCCGGTTTGATTCCCTCTGAAAAAGGGACCGAAGAGGCAATAATTTTAAAGGTCGCATCCGATTGAAGTAAAGTTTGCTTGAGCCATTTTTTTTGTACGGGGCCCAGCATCGACTTCTTCATCCGGTCTCGATAATACCTGCAATCCAGAAGAATTACTTGAACTTTGCCCAAGGTAAAGCTTTGCCAACATCCTGGATTCTGGGAGCCTCCCCCAACCGCTGGATTATTCCAGTTTTGAGTAAAGTTTTTCAGAACTGATTTTTTCCAAACCGGTTGGTCAACCAAGGAACCAGGAATGCAATCGTCTAGGCCAAAATCATGATCGTCATAAATGGCGTGCATCGAGGTCTTCGATACCAAATTTTTCCATTCCGGTCGGGAATGCCGACGGGAATAACAATAGTTTCCAGTCCATTGAACCTCCTCGGGATCATCGATGTAAACATTATCCCCCAACATCAGCATCGCTCTTGGATCATGTTCGGCGATAAGGTTCCAAATGGACTCATATTCGGGAACAAATCCGGAACAACCTCCAAACGCGATGGTGAACTTAGAGCCTTCATCCTTTGAGGGGAAAGTACGAAAACCAAATTCTCTCCCGGGTGCCAAAAACTCCTCACCGTTTACAAAGACCCGATATGAAAAGTAAGTGCCTGGCAAAAGCCCGTCCACTTCAACCACTCCAATAAATCGGTTTTTTATGGAGGTCCTAATTTTTTCTCGGCCTGAGTGCCCACTAATTTCAACACCGATTTCACAAGTATCATCGGTTCGAAACCAAAAGCTGGCAGAAGTATCCGTAACTTGGCCGACCATCGGGCCATGTATCAAGGGGGAAGGATCCACCTCCTTTTTCCATTTTCGAAATCCCTGATTTTCTCGAAGCGGGCTTAACCAATCCCTTGGTTCTGCGAGGAAACGTTCGAATGGTAAACCCATTCTCACCGCTTGCTTTGCCATCTTCAAAGCTTCACCAACTTTTGCTTCCTGGAGCAAGCAAAGGGTGGAGATAAAGGCTTTCTCTGCAGGGTCCGTATGCTTTTTTCCGTTTTTAAGTTCAAAATACGCTTTTTCCAGATTACTCTCCGCTAAATGCCTAAAGGCGTTTCTTTCGCGATCATGCTGAGCCTGGGATCTTACCAAGGAGAGAAAAGTTAAGCTTAGCAAAAAACTACGGAGAATAATGAGCTGGTGTGATTGAATCATGACAAGCGATAAAATGTAATAAAACAAGCTGCGTTTCCACTGTTCAAAGAGTAGAAATTGTACTTTTTTCTTCAAGGGGAAATCAATCTTTAGTCTGCGGGATGCAAAAAAGGTGGGCATAATCTCGAATCCACAAAGGTTCATATCATGGGGAAAATCCGGGAACCAAGCAGGCATACCACCAGACCAGTCAAAGCCATAATAATGCCCATAATTGTATTGGTCTTAAGCATTTCCGATTCGGTCATACCACTCATTTTACTGATTACCCAAAATCCTGAATCATTCATCCAACTTATGGGCTTTGAACCACAACCTATCGCAATGGCAATGTAAACGGGATGGTAGCTCAAGGTGGTCGCAGCCACAATCGGAGCAACCACTCCGACCGCGGTGATCATCGCTACCGTAGAGGATCCTTGGGCGGTGCGAACCACAACACAAACGAGGAAGCCAACAATCATAAGACCTGATTCGGTAGCAGGTAGTGAATTCTCAATGGTACCAGCAATTCCAGTTTGCCTTAAGACATGGCCAAACGCTCCACCCGCACAGGTAATCAACACAATGACCCCGGCATCGGCAATGGATCTTTGGATTGACTTAGAAATGGTTTCTTTGGTGGTTCCCGGCCTACTCGCTAAAAGAAAAATCGAAAAGGCAGCAGCAATGGTAAGGGCGATGTCTTTATTACCCAGAAATTGTATGATTGGATAAATCGTCCCCATCCAATCCGGTTGCACCTCCATTTTACTTGAGGAAAGACTGAAAATCGTCCCCCCAGCGAGTAAAAATAAAGGAATTAAAATAGGCAGAATGGAAGCCAATAGACTGGGTAGTTCATCCTCGCTACGCTGTGCCATCGCCTCTAAGCGTGACTTGGATAGATCTTCGGAATCCCGTAAGGGAATGGTAATCCGATTGCTAATGAATCGAGCCCATAAATAACCGGCCGTAGTTGTAAAAACTCCGACAATGGTACCGCATATAATGGCCAGTCCAATATCCACACCGAGCTCATAGGCCACAAATAAAGGGCCTGGCGTCGGTGGAACCAAGGAGTGGGCCATGGAACCGCCAGCAATGATGGTCAGGATATAAAGTAAATAATTTCGCCCCGTTCTTAAATGCATCGCCTTTCCCAACGGCATCAGTAAATAGAAAACTGTTTCAAAGAAGACTGGAATTCCTAAGGTGAATCCACTCGCAATAAAGGCAATGGGGGCATTCTTTTCCCCAAGAAAATTACGAATTGCCAGTACAATTCTCTCGGCTGCACCACTTCTCATTAAGCACTGCCCCACAATCGCAGCCATAGCGATCATAATTCCGATCTTCATACAGGTCTCCCCGAAACCAACACCGACCCATTTTGCGATATTTTGAGACGCGGTAGTCCGGGCTTCATTCCTTTGACTTTGATGAATAATTCTATCCTTCCTTTGAATATTGGAGGGCGGTGAAATTTCGGCAAAACGAAGTCCGTTTACCTTCTGCCCTTCCACCTGCAGGTCATTCAATTTATCCTCCGGGATCAGAGTCAGAAAAGTTTCCGCATACGGTTCTAATTTCCCGCTTGTTTCATGGTTTCGAAGCAAGATAACGGAACCGGGAATAATCTTCTGATTCCGAGAAGCCTTCAGGGCAATGTAACCCTTTCCCACTTCTGCCACTCGAATAGATTCTTTGCGGACAGAGTAATCATAAACCGACTCCTTCTGGGTAAGGCCGGCGACTACTAAAGAACCCAATATCAGTGCCAGAAAAGCATGGAGTCTAAAAAACAAAATACTACCGACCACGATCAGCATGCCGATCAGCAATAAAATAACAGGGCTCATGCTTTTTCCTACCTCGAATAGATCATACTCACAATGATAAAGTCCTGAAATTTAGATGGTAAAACCCGAAGCAAAGAGCAGCAAGAGTTCTAACTGCAGCCGAGAAAGGCACTCCTTTTCCCTTCATCATTGAAGGGGAGTTTAAAGGTACTAGAACCCCAATCCCTTGACCGAAGTTTTGATCCGCATCAGATACATGTCCGCGGTCATATAAAGCGTGGAGCCATCATCCCCAAAGGCACAATTAGCCGTTCGCTGACCGGTCAAGATCGTGCCCAAGTGCTCGCCTTTTGGAGAAAAAATTAATACGCCTCCCGGACCGGTTGCCCATAAATTCCCCTGTTGGTCAACCTTCATTCCGTCGTTACCACCCTGACGGCCAGGATGCTTGCGGCGATAAGAAGTGCTGTCAAAAAACACCCGCCCCTTTTCGGCCAAGCCATTGGGCTTGAGGTCGTAAGCCATCCAGATGGGGCGCGGGCCATGAGAGTTGGCAACATACAAAGTTTTTTCGTCCGGGGATAGAATAATTCCATTGGGCCGCTCCAACTCATCGGTGACTAATTCCACTTTTCCATTCTTGCGAAGAAGATAGACTCCTTGAAAATCAATTTCTCTTTGGGGATCTTTTTCTTTTTGGGCCAGGCCATAGGGTGGGTCCGTAAAGTAAAGCTCTCCCTTCTGATTAAAGACCAGATCATTGGGGCTGTTAAATCGAGCATCTTGAAACTGGTCAGCCAAAGTTTCAAAATCAGAACGAGGCTGGGAAATTAGGCTCTTCATCTTTGCGACCCGGCGGTCTCCGTGTTGGCATAAAATCAGGTTCCCCTTGGCATCCAAAACCAATCCATTCGACCCAGACTCGCCCCTTCTCGAGTTTTTACCAGTATAGCCTGAAGGATCCAAATAGACACTGGCTCCCATGCCTTCCTTCCACTTGTAAACTTTATTGGTGGGAACATCGGAATAGAGAAGGAAGTTACCCTTCGCAACCCAGACCGGCCCCTCGGACCAGACATATCCTTCCGCAAGAATTTCGATCTTCGCATTTTGGGGTACCAGTTGTTCCATGCGGGGATCTAAGCGTTCAACGCTTCCCACCGTTGGATAATTTGCGGCCCCAAGCAAGGGTCCACAAAGAAAAAGAATCAGGGTCAGAATTTGGATTGCATGCTTGTCTATCATAAATCTCCCGGGCTTTAGACCTCTTATCTCCAGGCGGAAGCCCATCCTTGGGTGTTTATTTGGCTTTCGATATGCCATTCCAAGAGTTGATCCAGAAGTTTTTGCTTGGTCTCTCCGGCTTCTGGATGGTCCCAGAGGTTTTGGGTTTCCTGCGGGTCCTCTTTCAAGTTGAATAGCTGGCCGCAATTCATGCCTAGAAAATGAACGAGTTTCCAATCTTGGTTTCGAATCATAGTCATAAATTCAGTATCGGTGAGGATACCATCCTTAATCTGTTCGGCATAGACATGCTCTCTGGGCGTCCAGGATTCTCCTTTCAGGGCAGGTAAAACCGAACGGGCTTCGAAAGACTCGGGAATTTCCAGTCCAGCCAATTCCATCAGGGCAGGGCCAATATCCATATGCTGGCAAAGACCATCGATGGACCGACCGCCCTCAAACATTCCCGGAGCCCAAACAACCATCGGAACCCGGGTGATTAGGTCATACATGGTCCACTTCTGGCTGTGTCCGTGGTCGGTCAAGCAGTCACCATGATCGGAACAGAACACCACCAATCCATTCTCCAAATATCCATGCTTTTCTAAAGCCTGTAAAATTTCCCCGATCTTTTCGTCAATCATGGTCACATTTGCCAAGTAGTAGGCCCGCTGTCGATGCCTTTGTTCACGGCTTGGTTCCAGGTCTAAAACCACGGAGTCATGATCCACTTCATGGTTATGCTTCCTCAGTCCCTTGAGGGGTTCAGGCAAACCGTCAAGCTCTTGCGGAGTGACCTCCATGAGGGGCAAATCCTTTTGCAGGTAGGGCTTGGTGTAACGGGGAATGGGGTCGTAGGGAGGATGTGGCCCGGGAAACCCGATTTGTAAAAAGAGAGGTTCAGTCTTGGGGTAGGAATTAAGCCACCAAGTCGCGGTGTCACCAACAAAGACATCTGGATGCATATCTTCGGGGAGTTCCCAGTCGAAAGCCCCAAGGGCTTCCTGATAATCACTCCTTTTACGGTAAAGTTCGCGCTGTTGCTTAATCAAGCCCCTGGCTTTAAGGGCTTTGTCCCACTCGTCGAAGTAATAGCGCTCCTCTAGGTACCTGTCTTTATTTTCCACCACATATCGCTCATGAAAACCAAGCGGGGTATGATAGGGATAGCTGTGCATTTTACCCACATTCACGCAGCGGTATCCCGACTCCGCAAATTGTTCGATCCAGGACCTTTTCCAGGAATCCGCATTCTTATAAATTCCAGTGGTGTGTGGATAATAGCCGGTAAATAGACTGGCCCGGGCTGGAGCACAGGATGCTGCAGTAATGAAACAATTGTCAAAAGAGACCCCTTCCTTTACCAAGCGATCCATATGAGGAGTATCCATGTGGTCATGGCCCAAAGCGGCGATGGTATCGAATCTTTGCTGATCCGTAATAATGAAGATGATGTTTGGTCTCTTATCCACGCTGCATTAAAAAACAACTAGGGGTACCATGGCAACGCTTGCTTATCCATTGCCCAAATTTCAGAAGTTCCATTCCAGTCCTAGTCCCAGATGAAAAAAGTCACCCAGTTGCTGATCACCAGCTAAATTCTCATCCCTATCGATCGCCCAACTGTAAGCTCCATGTCCTACCAAGGAAACATTTTGAGATATGGTTTTTTCAGTGCCCATTCGAATGGCGTGGTAATTTAGACCATCGTGCCCATCGGAAACATAGCCGTCATTCCAACCTAAGACACTGGTTAATGAAAATCCAAGTTCTTCACTTAGATTAAATTCCCTGCTATTTGACCACTCAATAAAAGTACCTGCTGCATCCATGGAGTAAGAAGCATCCAAGGACGAATCTAGATTGAAAGGAAGTTCAGCATAACGAATCCCTGCGGACCATTCATCATCTGATTCGTTATCGATGGAAAAAACCAAATGGGTATATCCAAAATAAACCTGCAGGTTCTCCACCTCTTGGGTTAAAGCCAAACTGTATTGCAACTCGTCATAGGAATGGTTGGAGGAGCGACCATACCAAATACCTCCGGAGAAGTGATCGTATCCAAATTC
>DBVA01000088.1:12151-13549 GCA_002308735.1 Opitutia bacterium UBA1276
TTTTATGAGCATGTATTTTTTCGAATGGTTGGATAGTCTCTGCATCATGGGCGAACCCGAAACTCAATGTCATCAAAAACTTCGTGAATAGAATATGCCTTTTAATTTTCAAGGCACCTTTTAAATTCCTTCACACATCAAGAAGCAACGAAGAAATCAATTTCTGGCTAGTTTTCAGGCAATCAACTCTTGGATCACATTCCCCCCGAATTGGCTGAGTTGTTTATGCCGGCCCGCATGATAATAGGTCAATTTGTTGTCATCCAAACCCATTAAATGAAGCCAAGTACAGTGAACATCGCGAATGTGGTGCACACAATCGACCGCTTCGGCCCCAATCTCATCGGTAGCTCCAATGGTATGCCCGGCTTTGGTACCTCCTCCTGCAAACCACATGGTCATCGCCTTTGCGTTATGGTCCCTTCCGTAACTGGTACTTCCACCACGTAAACCATTATCCGGAGTACGCCCAAATTCCCCACACCATACGACCAAGGTATCTTCCAGAAGTCCCCTCTGTTTAAGATCGGCAAGCAGAGCCGCAATCGGCTTGTCGACCGATTTGATCAGGGAACCATGAGCCCGCGAGATGTAGTCGTGGCTATCCCAATTTCCGGCGTAAGCTTGAACAAAGCGAACCCCTTTTTCAACTAAGCGCCTTGCCAGCAAGCACTTTCTACCAAATGAGTCCGTCTTGGGAGCTCCAATTCCATAAGAGTCACGAGTCTTTTCGGTCTCACCTTCCAAATCAAGAATTCCTGGAACTTCCATTTGCATGCGATATGCGAGTTCATAGGAAGACATTCTCGCTTTGAGCTCACTTTGGTTGACTCGATGATCCAAGTGTTTTCGATTCAAGCTAGCTAAGACATCAAGGTTTTCCCTTTGATCCTGTCGGGTCATACCAGCCGGGGCATTCAGGTCGAGAATTGGGCTACCTTCGGGTCGCAAAGGGGTACCCTGATGATCCGCAGGCAGAAATCCATTGGACCAATTAGATGCCCCACCCTGTGGATAACTGGACCTTGGGAGAACTACAAAACCAGGAAGGTTGTCATTCAGGGTGCCCAAACCGTAGGTGACCCAAGCTCCCACGGAGGGGTCTCCTCCAAAGCGATTACCGGTATTCACATGATAACAAGCGGTCGGATGGTTTACCGATTCGACCTGGCACCCTCGATAAAAGCAGAGCTCATCGACATGATTCTGTAAATAGTGCCATTCCGTGGAAATATCTGCCCCTGACTTCCCCGCCTGAATAAAATCAAAGGGACTTTTTACGAAATATCTTTGTCCGGAAGACATCGCACTCTCCCGTTCTCCATTACGCTGAAATTTTTGTAGATGTCGACGGTTCAATTCTGGCTTTGGATCAAAGGTGTCAATATGAGAAGGTCC
>DBVA01000196.1:0-3120 GCA_002308735.1 Opitutia bacterium UBA1276
TGGATTAGCTATTGGAACCATTGGCTTAGTGAATTCATTTACTGCTTGGCTGGTGACCCAAATTTTTCCATGGGAATTGTCTAAATTTGGGGGTTCCACAACCTTTTTGATCTTCGCCCTTATCACACTTATAGGCTTCTTTATACTCTTCAAACTTCTCCCTGAAACCAAGGGTAAATCTTTGGAACAACTGGAATCTGAATTGATTAAGAACTAACCCCATTTTTCATTTTGTCCTTTACCATGAATCTACTTACTTGTTGGAAACTCTTTTCCTTCGCTCTGTTCTTTTACAACATGGGCTTTGGCCAAATTACCGGACGGTTCGCTCCACCTCCCGGGAAGATTCTCGTCTTTGCCGGTCAGGATAATCAGTCGGTTGGAGGAACCGCCAAGTACCGGGACGGCTATGTTGACAACATTGGGGTTCCAGCTGGAATCACCCATTATGTTTATTTCACCGAAGGTTGGACTAATAAATTCAACCGGAGCTTTGCGAAAGGAAAAGTGGATGGTCTCAATGAAGAGACCGAGTGGGCTGCGGGACCGATGAATCAGAAAGCTTATCTCGACTCACCGGTTCTCGACCGATGTGTGATGCATCTTTCTATTTCAATGGAGGGAAATTCAGAAGACAGCGTTGCCGATGGTTCTTACGACCACCTCATTGATGAGTTAGTCGACTTCGTACGGGATCATTCGGATCATCCATTCCTTATCCGCATAGGTTATGAATTTGATGGAAGTTGGAATGCCTACGATCCGGTCAATTTTAAGGCCGCTTTTCGCAGGATTGTAGAAGCTCTGCAGGATGCAAAGCTTACCAACTTTGCCACCGTGTATGCTTCATCCAGCGGGGCAAAACCACAACAATTTATCGACTACGATCCCGGCACCGAATACTATGACTGGGTGGGTTATTCTTGGTGGGGTGGTGACCACGACGGCAAGGCAGCTCTTGATTTTGCACGTAAAGTAAACAAACCAGTTTTCATCGCCGAGGCCACGCCCCGTGGTATTTTCTTTGAGAAAGAAGACCCGCAGGGAATTTGGGACTCCTGGTTTACCAAGTTTTTTCTTCACATCGAAGACAACAAAGATGTGGTTCGGGCCATTTCCTACATTAATGCGAATTGGGAAGCCCAGGATATGTGGGCAGGGGACGGATGGGGCCAAACCCGACTGGAGACTGCTCCCCTACTTAAATCAAAATGGTTGGAGAAAATGGCTGAAAGCCAATTCGTCAATGCATCAGATAAGCCTTTCAGCCTGATCGGGTTTCCTACTGAAAAAGCACGAACTTTACTTTCTGGCTCATACAAAGATCCCTCTCTTCCGATTGAAAGCAGAGTTGAAGATCTAATTAAAAGAATGACCGTGGAAGAAAAAGTGGCCCAATTAACAGGGTGGTGGGATCCCAACGAAGAAAAACTTCTGAAAGATGGAAAGATTTTCGATCCTTCATTCTACGCGAACCACTGCCCTCATGGGATCGGGCAACTCGGCCCCCTCCATAATATGACCGTGGAAGAGGACATCCGGCAATACTCCGCAGTACAGGAATACTTCCGAAAGCGTACCCGCTTGGGAATACCTGCCATTCAACATGATGAAGCTGCTCACGGCTTCATGCGGTTCGAGGCAAACTCCTTCCCTTCTCCCATTGGACTTTCCTGTGCTTGGAATCCTGACCTTATGCAGGAAATTTATGACCAGGCCGCTCGGGAAGCTCGATCTCGCGGAGTTTCTCACATTCTATCCCCTATCGTCGATGTTGCCCGCGACCTAAGATGGGGAAGAGTAGACGAAACCTTGGGAGAAGATCCATTTCTGGTTGGACGCTTGGGAGAAGCGATGGTCCGTGGGCTTCAAGGGTCTTCAAACGGAGAAATTGACTCGGATCATGTGGCTGCAACCTTAAAGCATTTTGTGGGCTACGCTGGAACCGAAGGTGGCCGAAATCGATCCCCCTACCCCTACGGTCCCCGCTACCTACTCGACCATGAAGTCGCCCCCTTTCGCCATGTGATTCAATCAGCACGCCCCGCTTCCGTAATGGCAGCATTTAATGAAGTGGATGGATTGCCCTGCCATGTAAACCCCTGGATCCTCACCGATGTACTTCGGGAGCGAATTGGTTTTAAAGGCCTTGTAATCGGGGATTATCAAGGAATTGATTTGGTCCGCCAGTATCAAAAAATTGGAACTTCGAATGCGGATGCGGCCCGAATGGCTCTTCAGGCAGGACTCCAGCTTGAACTTCCCAACAACTTTGGGTTTCAACATCTTGCCCAGCTTATTAAGGAAGGAAAGGTTGCCCTTTCCATAGTCGACGAGGCAGTCCGGGCAGTTCTGGCATTGAAGTTTCGCCTCGGCCTCTTTGAAGCACCCTTTGAATTAAATCGAAAAAAAGCACTTTCTCACTCCCGATCAGAAAAGGCGGTTGAACTTTGTCGAAAGGCAGCCCGCGAATCAATCGTTTTACTCCGCAATGACCGGGGCTTACTTCCTCTTGATAAAAAGGCCGGATTGACCATTGCCGTGATTGGTCCCAATGCCAAGGTATGCAGGCTGGGTAACTACTCCGGACGACCGCGCAAAACTGTTTCGATCTTTGAAGGAATCCGGAGCTTTGTGCAGGACCCGTCTAAGCTTCTCTTTGCGGAAGGATGCAAGGTCGCACACAATGACACCGGTGATTCCTACTCCAATTGGCGTTATGTCAACGAGGTTGACTACGCAACGGTCGAGGATAACCGCAAGCTTATCTCCGAAGCAGTCGAAGTCGCGGCCGAGGCTGATGTTGTAATTCTGGCAATTGGAGAAAGCGTTCTGCTCAACCGTGAAGCATGGGGAGGAAACCATGTGGGTGACCGCTCCACCCTTGATCTTACCGAAGCCCAGGAAGTACTGGCCCAAGAAGTACTGAAAACAGGCAAGCCAGTCATTGCCTTTTTGAATCATAGTAAACCCATAACTCTGGGTACCCTGGGAGATAAATTTTCAGCAATTGTGGCGGCTCATTATGCTGGACAAGAGACGGGCACTGCCGCCGCAGAAATTCTATTTGGCTCCACCAATCCATCCGGAAAACTTACCCTCAGTTGGCCAAATTCGATT
>DBVA01000122.1:0-3035 GCA_002308735.1 Opitutia bacterium UBA1276
GTTCAGGATCTTAAAAGACTGGGCATGCTCGAAGATACCCTGGTTGTATGGGGTGGAGAATTTGGACGTACCCCCATGGTTGAAGCAAGTGCGGCCCTAAATCGGAGCAATGGGCGCGATCACCACCCACAGGCCTTCACCATGTGGATGGCCGGAGGAGGAACCAAACCGGGCATCACCGTGGGTAAGACCGATGAACTGGGCTTCCATGTCACCGAGGATCCGGTTCATGTGCACGACCTTCAGGCAACAATCCTAAAACTGATGGGCATTGATCACACCCAACTCTCTTTCCGCTTCCAGGGCCTTGATTTCCGTCTCACAGGAGTCGAACCACACCATCCGGTCAGGAAATTGATGATTTAAAAGTAGAGATTTCATTCTCGCCCCAATGAAAATCATGGGTAATAGTAAAATTCTTAACCTATTGCCTAGGTATGTCTGATAACACCTCTTCCGAAGAAAATAACAACGGTCGTCGAAAATTTATCGTGACCTCCACAATTGCAGCCTCTACTGCCTGTGCTCTTTTTCCCTTAGCTTCAGGGATACCGAGTGTGATGGATCCCGCAACCAAGGAAACGGGTAATGCGGAAGTGCCCTGGACTAAGATAACCCGTTTGAATTCCCTACCCGAAAACGGCACGCCCACCAAATTTGAAGTCATCCTTGCCAAAGTTCGTGATGCATGGACAACCTACACAAATATTCCTGCTGGTGCTGTTTATTTAGCTCGTAATGGAAAAGAGGTAACCGCTTTTAATTTAAAGTGCCCGCATCTCGGATGTGCAATTGATTATCGCAAGAATACCAACGACTATTTTTGCCCATGCCACAACAGTACTTTTGCCTTGGATGGTTCGGTAACCACTGAAAATAGCCCAAGTCCCCGAGGCATGGACACCATGGATACCAAAGTGGAAGACGGAACGGTATGGATTCGCTTTCAACATTTCCGCCCTAATATTTCCGAAAAAGTACCAATATGATCAAAGGAATCATGGATTGGATCGATGACCGCTCCGGTATTCGGGGACTGGTCAAGGAAGCTCTTTATGAAAAAGTGCCTGGGGGAGCAAGATGGCGCTATGTATGGGGAAGTTGCCTGACCTTCGTCTTTTTCACCCAAGTAGTGACGGGCACCTTGCTTTGGATGTTTTATAGCCCCAGCACGCAAACCGCGTGGGAAAGTGTATACTTCCTCGAATATCAAGTCGCGGGTGGATGGTTCCTGCGGGGTGTTCACCATTACATGGCACAAGCGATGATCGTGTTGCTGGTTCTGCACTTGATGCAAGTGGTTATAGACGGTGCCTATAAAGCGCCCAGGGAACTTAATTTCTGGTTTGGTATCATGATGATGGGGGTTACCCTTGCCCTGTCCTTAACCGGTTACTTATTGCCATGGGATCAAAAAGGATACTGGGCCACAGCGGTGGCTACCAACCTAATGGCTGAAGTTCCTCTCATCGGTCCCATGATTCAAAAAGTGGTAGTGGGAGGAGCGGAGTACGGACATCATACCCTAACTCGATTCTTTGCCTTACATGCCGGAGTGCTTCCTGCCAGTTTAGTTGGCTTGGTTGTGGCTCATATTTATCTTTTTCGGAAGCATGGAATTCATGTAAAAGAACCGAGGCCCAAACGAGATTCTTATTTCTGGCCGGATCAAGTACTGAAGGACGCAGTTGCCTGCCTAGCAATTTTATTGGCGGTTGTAACCCTAACCATTTATTTCCATGGCGCTCCGCTTGGACCCCCTGCGGATCCGTCTAATGAATTCCCTGCTCGTCCGGAATGGTACTTTCTCTTTTTATTCCAACTCCTCAAGTATGTTCCGGCATTTTGGGGTGCAGTGATCATCCCTGTCTTCCTCGTCCTGTGGATGTTTTTGCAACCCTTTATCGGGAAGAGTAAAGTGGGGCATAATTTCAATGTAGGATTTTGGTGGGCACTGATTGCAGGCTCGGTATTTTTAACCTTTTTGGCCGTATCGGAAGATCAAGCCAATATTAAGCACGGGGCCGCCATAGAAGAAGCAAAATGGCAAGCGGACCGTGTCATTGAAATTGCCAATGCCGACGGCATTCCACCTACGGGCGCCGTTTCCCTACTTCGGGAGGACTTTCAAAACAAAGGTCGCCGCCTTTTTGCCTCTCATTGTTCGAGCTGCCACCGATACAACGGACATGACGGGCGGGGGTTTCCCGTAGATGACACTCCGTCAGCTGCCGATCTAGCTGGATTTGCCAGTGTTGAATGGATCACTGAGCTCCTTGATTATGATCATTATGTATCTCATAAGTATTTTGGTGGGACCAAGTTTAAGGATGGCACCATGGCTCGTAAAGTTCTCGCAAAATACACCGAAGAAGAAAAAAAACTTCTTCCAGACCTTGCCATTCTTTTGGCAGATGGAGCCAACCTACCCTACGAGAAAAAACTGGATGAGGACAGGCGAGAAGAATTGCTTTCTCTTTACTACAACGACGATTTAAAGTTTGAGGATGGAAGATCTTGCATTGAATGCCATGACATTGATTCGGAGGACGAAGGTTCAGCTCCTGATCTTACTGGATATGGATCCCGCGAATGGCTGATTGCATTTATCGAAAATCCGGAGGATGCAAGGTTTTATGGAAAAAAGAATGACCGCATGCCTTGTTACGGTCGGGATGAAAAGCTCAAAGAAGAAGAAATTGCCATACTCGTTGATTGGATCCGTTCTACTCCTGCTCAAAACTAGCGTGTTCATAATACGGAGAATGAAGACTCAGAATCTTTGAACTTTAAATTCTACTAATTAAAAAAAGGATTTTAAAAATAATTCTTTTTTTTGAACGTTTTCTAAAAACCATCCGTCTTAACCTATGACGAAAGTCAGTTTGTTTCAGTTTAGTTTGTGTTTAAAAGCCCAAAGACGCCGCAGTAGTGCGGCGTTTTTGTTTACAGACATCTTTCAGGGGTGGACGAGGAATTGAAAATAAACTACCAAGGAAACTTCATGAAATTTCAAATAGCCATAATCCTCGCAC
>DBVA01000032.1:0-1800 GCA_002308735.1 Opitutia bacterium UBA1276
ATAAACTTGGTGAAACTTGCTCCCCCTCGGTAATTAGCCGCCTTCAAAAACCAGTTGAAGTATTGGGACCGCAGTTCATGAGTCCATCCGCTTTTCAGGTTACGGAGGGAACGGGCGTATTCCATTTGTTCTTCTTGTGTCGGAGCCTGTGTTAATAGAGCGATTCCTTTCTCGGCAACGGATGGGGCTTCAAGGTAAGCGAGAGTTTCACAAAGTAACCAATTCATTTCAAAACTCTCGGCCGGAAATTGAGTATCCAGATGGTTGATAATTTTTTTTGCGACTTGCGGTAATGGTTTGCCAAAACGAACCATCGCAACTTGGTAGGTCCGAACCAAGCTGAGTCGCTCATTAGGGGTCAAATCTTTCCATTTGATCCGAAGCAGGGATTGAAGGATTCTTTTCCCCAATTTCTGGTTGATGGGAGGATCACTGCTTTGACGGTGAAAAGGATCAATTCCTGCAGCTTTGGCTAGGGATAGAAGCCCATGTACCCGTTTGCCGGGATCCTTTTCTTGGAGCGTTTTCGCAGCCCATTTATCAACTGGCAAACGCTGGATGGCTATGAGCGCAGCCCATCGGACAAATCGGTCGGGGTGATCGATATGTGGCCAAGCCAATTCCAAGGCCTTAGGGTGCTCCCCGATATGCAAATTCTCTAGCTGGTGCCTTAGTCTCGCAAGTTCATTTAATTGAGGTTTGGTCTCGATGGGATCGGTTTTTCCTTCACCGGTATAACTTACCCGGTAGAGTCCCGACTGCACTTTCCTTCCGCCAATGGCAAAGTACATCGATCCGTCCCCAGGGTGGATAATGGCGTCCGTTACTGGTAGCGGACTACCTGTGATAAAAGTCTCTTTTTCTCCGGAATAAGTGCTTCCATCCTGCTTCAAATGGATGGCGTAGATCTTTCCCCAACTCCAATCCAAAATGAACATTGCTTTCTGATATTTGGGTGGAAATTTTGCTCCGTATCCAAAGGTGACCCCGGTTGGGGAACCCGGGCCAATGTTGACAACGGGGGGTAATGTGTCAGGATAAAATTCGGGTCGCTTACCGGTTCCGTTTCGCCAACCGTACATCGATCCACTGGTGACATGACAAATCCGGGTGGGGCGATACCAAGGTGTATTGAAGTCATATTCCATGTCGGCATCGTAGGTAAAGAGCTCGCCATCTGCGTTGAAGCCACCGTCGAAAATGTTTCGGTACCCGGATGATACGATTTCCCAATCCTTGCCGTCCGGAGATATCTTGTAAATAATACCTGCAGGAGCGAGGCGATCGCGGTTATGTCCGCGTCCATCCGGCATCCTCGGGAGCAGGTGATCTTCTCCCCAATCCATGGGTACCCGAGAGCGGTTTGCCTCGACTGGAGTGGTGTTGTTCCCTGTGATCAGGTAAATGGATTTTTGGTCGGGGCTGAGTATGAGGGCATGTACCCCGTGATCACCACGTGCCTGCATGCCACGCAGTTTTTCAACCTTATCAAGTTGGTCGTCCCCGTTGGAGTCGGTGAGCCTGTAAATACCGCTCTCCATCTTCTTTTCATAATCATTGACGGCTACATACAAACTATCAAATGCCCAGAGGAGTCCGTTGGCCGCACGGATGTTAGCAGGAATTTTTTCGACATCGCTTTCGTTGAGTGTTTGATTTTTCGCAGGTGTTTTAAAGCGATAGAGTCCACCAAATTGATCGCTTACAATGATGCGATTTTTATCGTCTAGGCAAAGATTCACCCATGATCCCAGCCTTTCCTTGGGGACGGTGAAGAGCAATTCAACTTCAAAACCATCC
>DBVA01000032.1:2173-16067 GCA_002308735.1 Opitutia bacterium UBA1276
GAATAAAAGGCCCGAGAGGGCGAGAATAAAGAGGCATTTTTGGATGACAGGCATTTTCATGATAAGTTAGATGTCGGATATCGTCTTTTTCTTATGCCTCTAGGTAAAGAATGAAATGATTACTTTTGATAAACAAAAGTATCTATGTGCTTAGAAATTTTAAACGAAAAAAAAAATCTTGGTCTTGCTTTACTTTCTTTTTTGTTAAGTTTTGATTTTCAAGTTTGCCAAGAGAAGGACTTGGAAGTTCATTTTAAAAATGAAACCTCTTTTTCTGTTACTCTCCTTTGGCTTGGTTTCTTTATCCGTAGCACTAGATGCCGAGTCGTCAAAGGAATCAACCCGCTCCTCGGATCGCTTTGAAATGTTCTCCGAATCAATGACTAAAGTTCGCTTCAAGGGCGTCTTTACCGTAGATGGATCGAAACGCCCACCTTTGGAGGAAACCTATGAGATTCATAGCGTACAAAAATTTGGAGAGGAAGACTTATGGATTTTCACCGCTCGAATAAAATCTGGAAACAAAGATGTAACCTTACCCATGCCTCTGCCGGTAAAATGGGTTGGCGAGATTCCGGTGATCTCAATGCAGGATTTTACCATCCCAGGTTTAGGCACTTTCAGTGCACATGTTGTGATTGATCGTCATAAATATGCAGGTACTTGGGCACATGGAAACAAGGGAGGTCACTTATATGGTACCATTAGCAAAATTAGATAGCTCCCGATGAATCTCCGGTTATTATCTTTGTTTGCCTTGGGTATCTTGGTTGTTTTTTCCGGAGGCTTTTATTTGGGTTCATCCCTGGATTCCTCCTCCCCAGATCTTAGCCCAAGTCAAGAATCCCCAAGGATTAATCCTTCCGGGATGCGAAAAGATACCGGCACGAAGACGGAAAATGCAGAGTCTACTCAATCGGATTTAGGAGTCAGCATGCTCGAAGGGGAAGCTTTGGTGACCCCCTCTGAGAGCGAGCGGATGAGAATCCTTTTAAGACAGATTAGAACGGAGAATAATCCAATCACCCGTTTTGCTGCATTGACGCAAGCTATGAAGGACTTGAATCCTGATAACTTGCCGCAAGCACTTGAACTTTTTGAGTCTATTCCGTTTGGCTTTGAGAATGCCCAAGAATATCGACTGCTCTTGTATGCTTGGAGCCAGTTCGATCCCCTTGGGGCCATTGATTATTGTAAATCTCGTGCTTCTGGGATTGGGGCGGGCTTTGCCGTTTCTGGGGTGCTGGAAGGCTGGGCAGCCAGAGATCCTGAAAGTGCCAAAGCGTGGGTGGAAGACCCTGAAAATTCTGGAATGGCAAAATTGCATAATTTTGGACTCGTGAGGGGCTGGGCAGCGACGGATCTTGAAGGTGCAAATCAATATGTAACCGAGATGAAAGGAGGTGATGAGGTTGGTAAGTTGGTTAAAATCCTTGCCGATGAGTATTATAAACGCGGTTTTGGAGAAGCCTCGAGTTGGGCAGAGCAACTAAAAGATACCAAATTGAAGGAAGCTGCATTTTCGAGTTTAAGCCGTGGGCTTTCCCGCGATCAACCCGAACGTATTTCATCTTGGCTTGAAAGCCATGCGGATCAAGGGTACGCGGTCAAGGCTTTCGAGAACCTTGGGAAGCGGTGGAGTGAAACCGATCCTGAGGCAGCAATCAATTTTTTCTCTGACTTACCAAGCGGTAAAACCCAAGAGATTGGAGTTAAAAGTGTTATTGGTAACTGGGCAAAAAAAGATCCATTAACCGCGGGTCAATGGTTAAATAACCGGCCAGCAGGGCCAGAATTGGATTCAGCCCTGTCTGTTTATGCTTCCACCGTTTCCAATGAAGATGGAGGGATGGCGATGGAGTGGGCAATATCAATTTCTCAAGAAAAGTTGCAGCAGCAAACCATTCGAAAAGTTGGTCAGGAATGGTACCGTCAGGATAAGGAAGCAGTCGATTTGTGGTTGCCTGACAGCGGACTTTCTCAGGAAATGATGAAAAGTATTCAGACACCACCCAAGAAAAATTGGTGGCAGCAACTATCTCAATAAGCAGAAAACGGATCAGCCATCCGATGCTCTTTCTTTTTTAAGTGCTTCCACTTCTTCGTCAAGTATGACTAAGTATTTCTCTGGATCTTTATTGAACTTGGGAAGACATGGTTTGCAGCAGAATTTAATGGTAATTCCCTCGTGCACGTGCGTGTAGGGAATCATTCCGCTACCTTCCTCATCAAAATCGTTACCGGTAACAATACAAAAATCGATGGGGTAGAATGCTTCCTCAGAGTTTCCGGTTTCAGAATCGGAGGATCCGCTTTCGCAACCCCCAAAGGCCAAGAGCGAAAATAGCAGGAAAAAACCTGGAACAAAACGAGGATAGCCTGGGTGTACATTCATTTAATAATCCTTTCTTAAATCGTGTCCAAGGTCAAGCAGAGTAAGAAAAAGGAATACTACAGGGAGCGAGCCCGGAGTTTTCGGAAGTAAACCGTTCCGCCTTTCCCGTGATGTTGAATTCCGAAACGACCTTGTGTTTCGATTAGACCCTCGGTCTCGGCAACAAGCTTTCCATTCAAGAAAGTTGTTACCTTGGAACCGATCGCTCGAACCCGAAAGTGATTCCATGAAATCGCCTCGAATAATCCCATGATTCGTTGAGAAAATTGAGTTTGAGTATCTTTCTTTGGATAAATCCAACCGCCTAAGCCAATACCATAAATCGCGGCCGGTCTTTCCCGGTCAATTTCGCACTGGTACCCCTTTGGTTTCCCACGGTCTCCCGTTAGCCTAAAGCCAAGACCGGAGTTGAATTTTTCATAATCCAAGGGGATCTTGACTTCACATTCGACTTCAAAATCCTGCATCTTTAAATCAGAAACAACCCAGACATTGACCTTGGATGACAATCGAAGTTCTTCATCGATCGCTTCAAACTTCTCCACTTGAGCAAGCGGCTTCCAACCTTGGGTTGTCTTCCCGTCAAAAAGTGGAATCCATTCCGTATTATTGTTTTGAGCACCAACCAAAGTAAATGAGCTCAGAAAAAGAAAAGAATAAAAAAATATTTTCAAGTTAAATTAGGATAGGTCGAGCGGACCCCTTTTGCAAAGGGTTGGGTTTCCAAAAGTTTCGAGAGGATGTCCAACGGCATGGGCTAGGCTTAAAAGAAGGCGATTGTGGGTGCTATTTTCGCACCACTTGGAACGACCCATGTTAAATCCAAACCCATTGCCAATTAGAATAAAGGGGATGTGATCCAGGGTATGACTATTTCCTTTGCCAAGCTCGTTGGTCCAGATGACCAAGGTGTGGTCAAGCATCGACCCCTTTTGTCCGGGCTCCGGTGTGGATTCAAGTTTCTTCAGAAGGTAAGCTAGTTCTTCCGCAAACCAAGTATTGATACGAACGAGTTTTTCGTAGGCATCTTTGTTTTTGTCAGGTTCATGGGAAAGGGTGTGGTGGGCATCATCGATATCGAGCCAATTCATTTTTGCTTGCCCCACGGATTTGGTGTATTGAAGAGTTGCTACCCGGGCGAAATCATTGACGAATGAGTTCACCAATAAATCGATCTGCAATCGACTCAACTGAGGAAGGTTGTCATTTCGGTTGAGAATTCCCTCTGGTAGTTCAGGTGGTTTAACCATCAGCTTATCGAGCAAACTGCTGTTTGCGTATTCATTTTCCATCCGGTCGACAAGTTTTGAATGCTCAATCAACAACTTACGGTCGGATTCAGGAAGACGGTTCGCTACTTTAGCAAAGTCATTTTTTAGATCATCCAAGACAGACCGAACCTTTTTCTTTTCCCGGACATTCCCATATAATCGGCGGTAGGCATCATAAGGATCCGCAAAGGGAGTGACCGGCTGATTTGGGCCATGGTAAGACATGCGGGTCCAGGGATCTGAAGTGTCTTTCACGCCAACGCCAAAATGGAGAGCGCCATGACGGGTACGAGTACTCTCTTTGGATTGAAAAAAGTTACTAATTTCGCGGTCGATGGAAATTCCTTTGGGCCATCCGGAAGGAGTATTCCCTCCACCCATTACATTACCAGGGAAAAGCTCGATGCCAGTTAGCAGGCAACTCATTCCACGCATATGGTTATCTCCATCTCCTTTTACCTTGTTGTGTAGGTCTCGAAGCACCAACATCTTGTCATGGAAAGGTTCCAAGGGTTTTAGAATTCTTTTATGTTCGAAGTTCTCTCCAATTCTTTCCGGCCAGAATTCTTCGGAAATGGTACCGTTCGGACTGAACATTACAACCAGTCTTTGCTTGGGTGGAACCTTGGAATTGGCTTCAGCGAAAAGAGTGGGGGACTGGGAAAGAATGGGAAGGGATAAAGAAGATAAGCCCAGTTGCTTAAGTGCAGTTCGACGGTTCATGAGATTCAACATCACTTAAGAATTTATCGCTGGAAAGTGAACCCTTCCGTGGAAGCTAAAAAACACAACTTCATATACAATTCACTCAAATTTATTTTTCTTTGGAAAATCATCTTTGATAATTTGGCTATTTCAATCCTAGAGTAACTTTGAGCGGGTTGTTTGGCAAGATGCTTGAACAGTTCCTCAAGAAAAGATTCGGATGGCTTGGTTGATTTCAAGGCCTGATCTAGCAGGTAAGATGGCCCATGAAACTCCTTCTCATTCCCTTCCTCGTCCATGTATTTGACCCCTAGGTTAATTGGTTTTCCATTCATTTCCTCTCGGGCCTTTCCAACCGCATCAAACCCCTCGAGAGAAAAACCGGTTGAATTGATTAAGTCGTGACAACTCATACAATTTGCCGGTTTGGTAAGGGTCGAAACCTTTTGTCTCATGGTCCAACTTGGGTCAAAATCAGAGTTGCTAAATGAAACCGCTTCTTTAGGGGGACGTAAAGTACGCCCGAGAATTTTACGGCTTACGAAAACCCCACGATGAATCGGAGAACTTTCTTCCGCATAGGAATGACTGGCCAGGAGGTAGGGGTGAGTATGTAAGCCCTGTCTTTTTATCTTGGAAGAATGAAAGGTGACGAAGTCCGTGGCCTTTTTTTCCTTTGGAAATTGCATCCCGTAATATTCCGCAATGGCCCGGTTGGATTCGAAGTTTTCCATACGCAGGAAGTCTTCGAAGTGGCCTTTTTTTTCCCAGACTATTTTCTCGATCGTGCGAAAAAGTGAACGACGTAAATCCAAAGCCAGAAAAGATGAGAAATCGGGGTATTTCTGAGTACTCTTCGAAGGCAATTCTTCCGCGTTCATTTCAAGCCAGTGAAGTAAGAAGTCATGGAACTTGGCTTGTGCTCGGGGATCCATAGTCATTTGCTTGGCCTGATTCTCTATCTGTAGCTCCTTGACGAATTGACCCCGGTCAACCAGGTCATGCATATTCATATCGGGAACGGAATCCCATAAATATAGAGCTAATCGACTGGCTACCACAAAGGAATCCTTCGTGTCCTTGGCTAGGGCTTGCCATTCAGGGTAGAGGAACCGGGGTGACTTAAGGGTAAAAAGAACCACCTTTTCAATGGAAGTTTGCAGGGGAGTTTTGGGGTTAAATTTTCGATGAACGATCCATTCGAGTTCTTCCGGAGAAAGTTTTTCACGGAAAGCAAGGCGAACAAAATCCTCTGCGATTGCAACCACCTTCTCCCTCTGGTCCGGATCATTCTCCCGACCACGAATCAAACGGCTGACTTTTTCAGCAGCGTGTTCTGCCGCTTCAAGAACCGCAAAAGTCACCGCTTCATCCCAGGTGTCATCAATTTGAATGCCCCGCTCGAAGCCCTGTGAATAATCATCCGGGGGAAGGTTTTGCTGGGTTACAAAGGAAGAGCTGACTTTTTCAGTGAATAGAAATTCTTTGGGAATGATTTCTTTTTCGCCCACTGGAGTTTTCCATTTTAACTCGATGGAAGCGTTGGGATCATCAAATTTAAAATATTCCAAGGAAAGTGGATATGGGCGACCGCCAAGAAGAAAAAGTTTCGCACTTACCTCGCGCATCATGCCTGCGGTTACTTTTTCGTCAATGGTTGGCAAGCCATCATTCTGATTGACCCGGAGTGAAAATCCATTGGGAGATTGGACAAAAAATTCGTACCAACCAGTCTCCCTCGGCTTAAGAGACCCCTCCCAGTATATGGAGAATTTATTTACATCCATTCCTTGGATGGGAGCCTGATCCTTAAAGTTGAAATCAATTTTACCGTCAATTTGCTCCAGCTTGATGGTTTTCTTTTTATTCATTCCCTTGGCATTGTAATATTTACCTCGAAGCCCATGTACTCGGTTTTGTATCTTGGGCTGACCTTCAAAGTGGGAAAATAAGTCGGCAAGAGACTGGCGAAATTGTCGATTGGTTAGGCGAGAAAGCTGTACCTTCGAATCCTTCTGGAAGAGTTCAGGTTTTTGATAAAAGCTTTCGAAGATGAATTTAGATACGAGCTCCGCATCCTTGCCTTGGATCAGTTTGGGATCATAGTCAGGCATGGTCTTGTCCACATAGCGGATGATTTTTTCCAAGGGCCAGTCGCCAACCAATGGTTTGGAATATTCATCCTCAACACCCTGGCCACGCTCACCATGGCACTCGGCGCATTGATTTGCGTAGAGTGACTTTCCTGTAACGAAACCTGGGCTAGACCATCCCTGTAGACCGAACCCGGCAAAAAAGAAAAAAACTGCCCATGAAAAACTTATCTTCACCAAATTAGGCTAGGTTTTTTTTGGAAAAAAACCAACATCCAAGACTAAAAAAACAAAAATATTTGGAATGATAATGAGCCTTTCCGTTCTAATGCTTGCTCCAGAGAAACATTCTTTCCTCATTTTCTCTGCCTTCAAAACAGTTCGGTTTCCATTGCTCCAATAATTTAAAATATGGGCTGAATTGATCCAGGACCTCCTGCTGGGATGCCCCAAAAGGTGGACCCTCTTCACTCAGCGGGAAAAGGAAATGGATGGCAAGAAAGTGACCCCCAGGTTTAAGATGTGTATCAACCGCTTTCGCATATTCTGCTCTTCTCGCAGGGTCGATTGCACAGTATAGGGTGTGCTCAAAAATAAGGTCATATGGTTCATTCGGTTCATCCTCTAAAAAATTACCAGGTAGAAAAGCTAAGCGTGGAATGGATTCGTATTCTTGCCGGGCATCGGATAAGGCAAGGTTGGAAAAATCTATTCCCGTAGTTTCAAAGCCGGCTTTGGCCCATGCGGATGCATCGTGTCCCCGGCCGCATCCTGGAACCAAAACTCGGGAATCTGAATTAAGTGTATTTTGTTTTAACCAGTCCACCAAGCCAGGTGCCGGTTCGCCTTTATCCCAGGGTGTATCTTCATTTTGGTACCTCTCCTCCCAGTCTGTCTCACTTACCATGGAAAAGGTATATATTCTTTTCTTATGAGGGCAAAGAACGGATTTGCCGATCGTGTGCTCTCCTTAGGGTGAGGAGGCAAACCGTCGCTCCAAAAAGAGCCCAAGCCATGTCGGACTGTGTGTCCCAAACATAACCCTGAGTACCTAGGAAGGCATCGGCATCTTCCCCAATCAGCAAAGCTGCCCACCACTCGATTAGTTCATAAAAGGCACTGAATGCCAGGCAGATCGAAAGGACGATGAAATTTCTCCAACCATTGGTATTCACTATTTTTTTTCTTAAGAGTATCTCTCTGGCTATCAGTGCGGGGACAAATCCCTGCATGATATGTCCGACTTTATCATAGTTATTACGTTCCCAACCAAAAGCTTCGCCGATCGAATCAAATAAGGGAACCTCGGCATAGGTATATTTCGCCCCTATCATGAGAACGATGCAATGGAGTAAAATCCAGAAATACAGCAGGGGAGTCAGGGGGAAAGATTTCTGGGACTTGGCCATCACCAAGAGTCCGAAGATTGCGGGTCCTGCCTCCAGTACCCAGGTCAATCGGTCTTTGGGCTCAATCCCGGACCAAACCAGTACCCCCAGGAAAATACCAAGCCAAAGGAAGGTTTTTTTAGGGAGTGAATTAGGCTGCTTCATTTGGGGGGATATCGTTTTCCATTCAGCAAGGTTCCGATTACGGTATATCGAATGAAGTACCTGTAGGAGAGAAGTAATAAAACGGTAGTAATCAGGCAAACAAAGGTAATCTTTATAAAGCTGGGCAATGCCCAATCCGAAACCCAAAATTGAATCAGTTGAATAAGAGGTAGGTGAGCGATGTATAACCAATAAGCGGAATCGGAAACGAAGCGAACTTTCCGATTCTCCCGGGCGAATAATGTACGAAAGCATCCCATGAGGCCGAAAATCATAAACCAGACGAAAAGAGCGGAGTAGAGGGAGATTAATTCATAGTTCAAGCCTTCGTCTTTGTTCTCAATAATCGATAGAACGGCGACGAAGCAAACCGTGGCTAAGCCAAAATATACTGGCCATATGCGTCCCACTTTTTCATGGAAACCTTGGAAAGGAAAACAAAGCGCACCATACCCGAAAAAGATCGCGTAGTAGCCCAGTTTAATCCAGTCGGGCTTAAGGAAGACCGAGGTTGCCGGTCCAAAAATTCCGTCCTCTCCACCACCCATGTTTAACTGGGCCCAATAGGTTAAGGGAACAAGCCAAAGGAGTCGAAAAGGGGACTCGGCAAGCCAGCGAACGAAGCCAAAATGAGGAATAAATTTTAGCATGCCCGTAAAAAGAAGGAAGCCGACTGTCAGGTAGACCAAGTCATAAAGGAACCAGAGATGGTGGGTGCAAAATTGGCCGAACAAAAAATAGTTACGAACAAACCAGCTTTTTTCCTGAGCAATAAGAGAATGATCCCCCGTGAGTAATTTTCTTACCTGCTTTCTTCCTTCTCTGACTTTTGACCAGTCCATGGGGATTTTCAAAATATCCCTTGCTACCCATTCAGTTATGGTTCGATTGGCCAACATTGCTTGCTCGGGTAGGGAACCATCTTTATTTTTCAGTCTGGGGTCGGCTCCCCTTTGGAGAAGACACTCTACCGATTCCGCGTGTCCGAAGAAGGCGGCAAGTAATAAGGGGGTTGATTGGTGTCCATCCCTTGCGTTCAGGTTTGCTCCCTTATCTGCCAGGAGCTGGATGGCATCCACTTGGTTCATGGTTGCTGCCCAATGAAGGGGAGTGAAGTCTTTGTCATATTTACCATCGATATCGGCTCCTTTTTGAAGCCATTCCCTTATCTTTTGTAAATTACCTGCACTGGCAGCACCTCCCAGGTCCTTAGGTACCTTGTATTCAGAATTTATATCCTTTGCAGTAGTTCCTCCTGGAGCAATGGTAGCTATTTGCTTGCCTCCTAATTCTGTGACAAAAGTTTCCATGTTGTTGAGAAGAGGAAAGATGAAAGCCCCAAAGAGGAAAAAAGGTAAAACAATCCGCTTGGTCCGATGTCGCAATAAGCGAAAAGTTCCTCTTTTTTGCCACATCATCATGGTGAAAAATCCACTTATGAAAAAAAATAGAGACATCCTGAATCCATGAATAAACATCAAGGGAATGTAATAGAGTTCCGATTGATTCATATCCTGAACCGGCCATATCGGAGTGGGCAGGAAGGAGAGGAGTCCATGAAGCAGGATGCCAAGGAGCATCGCAAAAGCCCTCAGGGCATCCAAGTCATGGTATCTATTATTTTCCAAAATGCTTAATTTCTTTGCACCCTTTTTATCTGAATCGATCTAAGTTTCATGGTACAGGACGGACAACAAGTGATTGCAGCTTCCAACTACCGGGGGATTCCACTCCGAAATGAGGCTTGGGGTCGAGAATGAGCATCTCTCCTTTTTTCAAGATACCCAAGTCACTGATAATACCAGTCTGGTCCTTGGCGTCCTGGTCAGCATCCGTGCAGTAAATTGCAAGAGGGGCCCGGTTGCCCATTCGATAGCTCCCACCACAAGATCCACCGATCCCCGCAGATATGCCAATCGATTCAATCAGCACATCCGATTGGAAGCGGATGGCAAGAGCTTCCCCCGGTTCAATTCGGGGAGAACCGTGACCATCAATTCCAAGACCATTCCCGTCTCGAATCGCTTGCCCCCCCTTCACCGATATAAAGAGGGTGAGAGGAGCGGGAACCGGCAATGGTTTTCTCCAATCAAATTGAAATCTTTTTTTTGGGACGAAGGGAATCATACGATGACCGCCCCCATTTCGATGTAGCCGAGCGGTAGAAATTAATTTTTGGATCAAGGGCTGAATGCTATCTTCATCCAGACGATTTTTGGATTCCATGGGATCAGAGGATAATTCAAAAAGTTCTGTAGGCTTAGCTTTACCATAGCGCAAAAGAGAATCATCGAAGAAAACTTTCCATTTTCCCTGAACCATTTGTCCATCGATCTCAGGATTATCGATTCGCATGGCACAAGCAGCTCCGTTTGCCCCTTCCTTGTGATCATTGTAAAACATCGGCCGACTCGGCAATGATTTTCCCTGCCAGGCCTGGAAAATATTGTAGCTATCTTCCGCACCCTTTTCTCCATTTCTTAAGTCAGGCAATCGCACCCCTAAAATATTTGCAAATGTGGCGTACAAATCCTGCAATCCAATTAATTCACCACTGGTTTTTCCTGCACTTTCTCCGTTCCCGTTGCCAACTTTTTCCTCCGGCCAGGACACAATGAAAGGGACACGGTGACCCCCTTCGTAGCAACTTCCCTTATTGCTCCGTATCGGTCCAGTAGCAGTTTTAGAGCTTACTTCAGATCCGTTGTCTGAAGTGAAAATGATAAGGGTATTATCGAGCAGTCTCTTACTCGGTCTGCGGGGGTCCTGGGTCTGCTCAAGGTAGTCAATGAGCCTTCCCAGAGCGACATCGTTTTCGTATATGTAATCCGATCGGGCTGATGCCCTTCTACCAGAGACCATTCTGCTTGCACCCCGTACTTTCTTTCCCCCAATTTCTTTGGCTGCAGTGTAGGGCCCATGATTGGAATTACTTGGATAATAAAGGAAAAAAGGGTCGAAGGAACTGGAGCGATTTCTGAGATGTTGATTCAGGAATTCAATCGCATGATCAGAGTGACGACGGCCCAGGTCATGCAGATCATAAGCGTGTACTCCACTATCAATTAATTTTTTCTCATTTCCAGTAGCTCCAATAACTCGTCGATTATGAATATGCCCGGGACCAATCGATTGGGTTGGAGTATTTCGGTCCCCCTTTTTATTTTTACCGATTCGGACATTGGTTGTGCCTGCATCTGGACCCGAGGTTCCGTGAGAGCGTGAAGTAAAGCGGGCATAATCAAAGCCATGGTCACAGGGGCCGTCAAAAATATCTTTGCTTAGATCCGCATCTGCCCAATCGGCAGCCGGTTTTCCATTGGCTTGGGTGTATCGCAGTCCGAGGTGCCACTTTCCCACCATTGCCGTGGCGTAACCTTGAGATCGGAATAGGGAGGCAAGGGTAGGGCGGTCTTCCTCAATGAGTGGATCTCCCTGTACCCCAAAAAGCACCCAGTGTTTCATCCGGGCCCGCCACGAGTATCGTCCAGTGAGTAATCCGTATCGGGTGGGGGTGCAGCGGGAAGATGGAGTGTGAGCATCCGTGAAAAGCATTCCCATATTTGCCAGCCTTTGCATCGCTGGGGTGTGAACTTGTTGATCGTCGGAATTCTTGGTGTAGAACTGGTACGCAGAACTATCACCCATACCCATATCATCGGCCATAAAAAGGATGACATTGGGCCGATCTGAAATTTGGGAATAGCCAAAGATTGGAAAAAGAAAGAGAAGCCAGAAATTCTTCATTTCCAAATCTTAGTTTGGGGGAAGGATTTCTTGCAAGTAGATAGCTTCCCTAGCTCAGGTTTAATTTAACCCAGTTATAAAAATTTTAGTTTCTTTTCAGCTTTTTTACGGCTGTAAAAAATGTAAATATACTTTCAAAATAGGACAAATTACGTGTCAATATCAGGGAATATTAGAATGAAAAAGTCTTTCGTATGCCGTGGTTAAGCTAACTTCATTTTGCCCATCTTGGATTGCACAAAAGCGGGCAACCATATCCAGTTCCTCTGCTTTTTTCATTCCTTCTACAGGACCCAAAATCATAAGTGCGGTCGCCCAGGCATCCGCATCCCGTGCGGTGGGTGCAAAGGCATTGACCGCGATCAGTTCATGCTCAATCGGTCGCCCAGTCCGTGGGTCCAGTAAATGAGACGCACTTCGGTTGGCATCTGGGTTTGGTTTATTGAGTTGATAAGTTCCGGATGTGGCCACGGAATAATTGCGAAGGGGGACCGCAACCATCGACTCGGAGTCCCCGCTTCCATCTTCTAAGCCAATGATCCAGCCCTTTCCGTTTCTACCTTTACCATGGGCTCGGACTTCCCCTCCAAGCTCAACCAGAAAATTGTTAAAATTCCAGCGTTGGAGCAGGGTGCAAACTTGATCAATAATTTCCCCTTTGGCAGAACCGGAAAAATCAAGTTGTAGACCCGGCAAGGTTTTTTGGATGAACCCCTTCGGTAAAACCTTAAACTTGTCCATACCAGTTAGTTTCTTAGCTTCGAGAATTTGTTTTCCAGTCGGGATGGTGGAACGAGTTTCCCCGACGGGCCCAAAGCCCCATAGGTTAATGACGGGGGCAAGGGTGGGATCGAAAGCCCCCTCACTTTGACGATTTATCCATTCTGCGTGTTCTAGAAGATCAAGCAATGGAGGGAGGACTGATAGCGGAGTGGTGGTAAGAGCGGCGTTGAATTGATAAAGGTTGGAATCTTTACGCCAGTGGGAGAAAATCTTATCACCCTCCTCTAGCTTTCTACCGATATCATCCCTTAATTCTTCCTTCTTGATCTCATTTTTAGAAAGGATTTTGACGGTCCAAGTTGTTCCCAATGCCTTGCCTTGAAGGACGGTTGTGATCGGCTCATCTCCGTTCCTGTTTTCCATACATCCAAAGATCCAGATGCTGGTGGTAATCATTAATAGGAATCGTTTTTTCACACGAAGAAATAGAGACTAATCGAAAGTCCCAGCAGACCCAAGCTAAGGTAATCCCTCCGGGTCCATCCCGCATCGTTTTTTCCAAACTCAAAGAGTTTAAGCATAGCACCTGTCGGGCACCCGTAGCGGCAGTATGCCATCGGGACAAAGGCGGATGCCAGTAAGCTAAGCAAGGCAATGGCAATGGTGATGCTTCCTGCTACTTTCCAGACATAAGCGTCGAAAGGTTCGAGGATGGCCACCGAATGGATCGAATTGGTAAAGGCGAAAAAGACCACAAGCCCAAGTAAACCGAAGGGTAAGAATTTGAGTATACGATCCAAATTCTGAGGGAGGCGGACCGGTTTTTTGGTAAGTTTTCTCATCCATTGCTGGGCAGCTCCGTGGGGACATAGTTGATGGCAGTAAAAAGCCTTACCGGTCGTCATGGGTACCAGCAATGCGGCCAAAGTGAGCAGGGCAAGTATCGGGGCACGCTCCCATGGAACCCCGCTTTGGGCCCAACCAGCAAAAAGGGCTTGGGAGAGGATGTCCCCGTTTACCAACCCAAGATAGCAAACCAAGAGCACTTGCAGGGATATGCGGAAAAATTTGCTTTTACCCCGCTTGTTAAAAGCCACAAAACCAGCAAGAAGAATAACGGCAAGCGATCCATAATCCCTAGCCTTCCAATTGATGAATGCTTTTTTGGCCTCTTGGTCCAGCAACTTTTCCTGCTCCCAACTCGTGGCGGTTTTCACAATACCCTCGGCCATCGCCATACTGGTCATGGTTGCTCCGGATACCCCTTCGACTTCTTCCTCAGTTAGGTTCATATCTGCGAGTTGAGCAATGGACCGGCCGGTAAACAGTGAGGCGAAGTAGCTGTCATCATTGGGGTAGTCCGCATAGGGTGGGTTTTCAAAGCTCGATCGTATTTTCATCCCTGTG
>DBVA01000060.1:0-9850 GCA_002308735.1 Opitutia bacterium UBA1276
TGGCGGGCTCTTTCTTGAATCTCACCCCGATCCTTCCCAAGCCAAGTGTGATGGCCCCTGTGCCCTCCCCCTTGACAAACTCGAGTCTTTCCTAACCCAAGCCAAAGCAATCGACGACTTGGTCAAGGGAATGGATCAAGTTGAGATCGCGTGAATCCAATGACCGACACCCTCGACCCGTGGGAAACTCTCGGTGAGTGGTTTCCCGACTTGGATTCCGAAAACTGGAAAAAACTACATCAGTATATCGACCTGCTTCGCGAATGGAATGCCAAGATCAACTTGGTCTCGCGCAAGGATACCGATCGACTCGAAACCAAGCATCTGGCCCACTGCCTGACCCTCACCAAATTCCTTCGACTCATGCCCAAGGCCCGCCTGCTTGATGTCGGAACGGGCGGAGGCCTGCCAGGTATTCCCCTTGCGATCTGCTACCCTCAAGCACGCTTCACCCTCCTTGATTCGATTGGTAAGAAAGTAATGGTGGTGGAGGATATGGTTCAACGCCTTGGCTTATCCAATGTTGAAGTCAAACGCGGAAGAGTGGAAGAACTACCCAAGAAAAAATCCTATGATTTCGTAATCGGTCGGGCAGTTACCGCCCTACCTACCTTCTTTGGATGGGTACAAAACAAAATCGCCAAGGGTGCCAAGCACTCACCTGCCAACGGTATTCTTTACCTCAAAGGTGGGGATTACACCGAAGAATTAAAAACCACCGGCCTGCACCCTGCAAAAATCTGGAATCTCGATGAACTTCTCCCGCAAGCCGAACTCGGAGAGAAGTATTTGATTCATTTTAAAATTTAGGGATTCCAGACCTTGAAGAGTGCCTCCGCAATATGCGAGGGGGTTTCCGCAACCGAAATACCCGCATCTAGCATTGCTTCCACCTTGGCTGCGGCGGTTCCCTTGCCTCCGGATACGATGGCCCCGGCATGTCCCATACGGCGCCCTGGAGGAGCAGTCATACCAGCAATGAAGGCAGCCACGGGTTTGTCCACATTGTCCTTAATAAAGGCCGCAGCTTCTTCTTCCGCGGTGCCTCCGATCTCGCCGATCATGATGATGGCCTCAGTGTCGGGGTCCTCATTGAATAACTTGATCGTGTCCAAGTGATTGGTTCCATTGATCGGGTCGCCCCCGATGCCAATGCAAGTGGATTGTCCGTGCCCGGCACTGGTAATTTGCCAGACCGCTTCGTAGGTCAAGGTACCGGAGCGGGATACAATCCCCACCTTACCGGGCTTGTGAATATAGCCGGGCATAATTCCAATCTTGCACTCGTCGGGGGTGATGATTCCCGGACAATTGGGTCCGATCAGACGGGTACTGGATGTGGCCAGCCGTGCCTTGACCTCGGCCATATCGCGGACCGGAATGCCCTCGGTGATGGCAATGACCAATGGAATTTCCGCATCAATTGCTTCGAGAATCGAATCGGCGGCAAAGGGAGGCGGTACATAAATCGCAGCCACATTGGCCCCTTCCCGGTCCACTGCTTCCTGAACGGTGTCGAAAACTGGAACCGAATCCTGAAATTTTTGCCCCCCCTTTCCAGGAGTAACGCCAGCGACCACATTGGTGCCGTATTCCATGCATTGTGTGGTGTGAAAACTGCCAGCACTTCCGGTGATTCCCTGAACCACGAGTCGGGTGTCTTTATTTACTAATACGCTCATCTAAAATTCTTTCCTTACTTATGGTTTAGGATTGGGCCGCAAGTTGCACGACTTTTTCAGCAGCCTCGGCGAGGGAGTCGGCAGGTTCAAGAGCCAGCCCACTATCGGCTAGAATTTTCTTCCCCGCTTCGACATTGGTACCTTCGAGGCGAACAACCAAGGGAACTTTCATATCCAAATTGCGGGCCGCATTCACGATTCCGGTGGCAATAACATCGCACTTCATAATTCCCCCGAAAATATTAACAAGAATGGCTTTCACCGCGTCGTCGGAAACAAGAATTCGAAAAGCATTTTCGACCTGCTCTTCGTTGGCCCCTCCCCCAACATCCAAAAAGTTAGCCGGAGATCCACCGTAGTGCTTAATAATGTCCATGGTCGCCATCGCCAGTCCGGCTCCGTTGACCATGCAGGCAACATTTCCGTCAAGGGCGATGTAATTGAGATCGAATTTGGAGGCTTCCACTTCCTTTGGATCTTCCTCACTGAGGTCACGCAACTCGACCACATCGGGGTGCCGGAACAAAGCATTGGAATCAAAATTGACTTTCGCGTCGAGGGCGAGCACATCACCAGTGGGAGTGGTGACCAACGGATTCACTTCCACCTGAGAACAATCCTTATCCCAGAAAAAGGCATATAATTTGGAGACTAATTTCAAGCACTGCTTGAAGGAGTCTCCACTCAGTCCCAGACCGAATGCAATTTGACGGGCTTGGAAGGAACGTAACCCAAGGGCCGGGTCAACGAGGACCTTAAGAATTTTCTCGGGTGAATGTTCCGCTACTTCCTCAATGTCCATACCTCCCTCGGTCGAGGCAATGATCACCGGCATCGATGTTGCCCGGTCCATCAGCACCGCGAGGTAATATTCTTTTTCAATATTGGTGGCTTCGTTAAAATAAACTGTGCTGACCTCCTTGCCCTCTTCCCCGGTCTGCTTAGTGACCAAAACATTGCCGAGCATGGCCTTGGCTTTTTCCTTTGCATCTTCAGAGGAATGCACGATATGTACGCCTCCCTGGTAGCCGTCTTTAAAGGTTCCCTTACCCCGTCCACCCGCATGAATCTGGGCTTTTACAACAATTGGCTTTCCTTCCGGGAGGCTTGAGAGGGCTTGATCGAATTCTGGCTCGCTTTGGGCGACAGTTCCATTGGGTACTGCGACACCCGCTTCGGCGAAGAGTTTCTTGGCTTGGTATTCGTGAATATTCATTTGAAAAATTGAAAGAGGCTTTAGATTGCCACGGAATTGGTAGCAATCAAGCCAATTCAAAAATTGGGGAAATTAAAAGGGTCCAAGCCGGGGAGGATGGGGATCCATCGTAAAAACTGAAGCGTCAAAGCACCGGGCAAGCATTTCATTTTTTCTTTTTTCCATGGCCGGTACATTCCAGAGGTTGAAAAATTCCTCCGGATCCGATTCGAGGTCATAGAATTCTCCCTGTTCGGTTCCATGGTAAACCACAATCTTTTCCTTTTCCGTTCGCAACATAGTCCCGTAGGCATCCCGATGAGTCCAGGAATTGTAGTACTCGGCATAAACCTGCGCTCTGCAACCCTCACTTTCTTTCCCGCCCCGAAGCATGGGAAGTATACTGCTCCCCTGCACCCTTTGAGGAATCGCCAGTTCAGCGGCATCCAGAAAAGTGGGAGCGAGGTCGATCAATTCGACCAGGCCTTCAATCCTGCGGTTTGGAACAATTCCACCCGCTGGCCAGCGCATCACCAAAGGCACCCGTAGTTGACAATCATAAAAGTGCGGCCCCTTGAAATAAATCCCATGATCCCCGAGCATTTCTCCATGATCCGACATAAAGACCACCAGGGTATCTTCCGCCTGACCGGTCTCCTCCAGCGCTTTAAGAATTCGTCCGACCTGATCGTCGATCAGGGCAACCATGGCCAAGTAAGCGGCACATACTTGTTTACGGTCAAGATCGGTCATTTCCCGGGTGTGAAATTCTCCCGGATTGTCGTGGGCCCAGATTCGATCCTTTTTCTGAAAGCTGGTCTTGGTCCCTTCCTCATCTGGATGTGTGGATGGCAGAGGCATATCTTCGACCCGGAAGCGGGAGAGGTAATCGGTGGGCGGGTCAAAGGGATGGTGTGGGTCAAAGCAATTGAAACTGAAGAACCAGGGACCCTCTTTTTTTTCCCGAATGAAATCGATGGTCTTTTCAGCACACCAAGTGGTCTGATGAAATTCCACGGGTGGACCTTCTTTTACGAATGGGCTGATTTCTTCGCCCTGTAGCTCCGCCCAGTCCTGGCCATGATCCCTCAGCCATTGGGTGTATGCATTTTCCTCCCAATCCGGTTGGGGGTGATGAGACCAGGAAAAATCATCGTAGCCGTCATCGGTCCGTTTTTCTAATTTTCCATCGGAGCAGGAAGCAAGGTGTAATTTACCTGCCAGTCCGCAGCGGTACTTGGCCCGTTTGAACATGGTCGAAACCAATAACTCGTCCGGGGGGATAGACTGCCCGTTTTGACGGCAACGGGTGGTGCGTGGGTAGCGCCCGGTTAAAAAGGATGCCCGACTGGGTGCACACACTGGGCTTTGACAAAAAGCATTGGAAAAACTGGTTCCTTCAGCAACCAGTCGATCCAAATGAGGAGTCTGAGCATGGGGATTACCAAAAGATCGAAGGGTTTCAAATCTTTGCTGATCCGTACAAATCCATAAAATATTTGGAGGGGAAGGCATCCAAAAAGATGAAACGGCTTGCCTGTTGCTTGGCAAGACCCTTTGCAAGTAGCTTGCTAATTTGGATCCACCCGTTACTCATTCATTTCCGAATTTTCACTTTTTACCATGAGTCAATCTGAAGCCAGCCGTAGAGCCAATTCCAACATCAGGCGTTTGATCTGCATACGCATGTTCTTCAATGCCCGCTTTTACTATCCAATCTTTGCCCTCTTTTTTTTGGAGCATGGATTGTCCTGGGTTCAATTTGGCATCCTCAACGCGATCTGGGCGGTCACTATCATTCTGCTTGAAGTTCCGTCGGGAGCACTGGCGGACACGATTGGACGGAAGAAACTGATTGTATTTGCTGCCCTCTGCATGGTCGCGGAAATGCTTGCACTCTTGCTCGCCCCAATGGATGGCAGCGAAATCGTTTTTTTACTCTTCGCCCTTAACCGGATTATCAGCGGAGTTGCGGAAGCAGCGGTGAGCGGAGCCGACGAGGCACTTGCCTATGACTCGCTAAAAGCTGCGGATCGCGAAGGCGAATGGAACAAGGTTCTGGCCAAGGTCCAGCGCTACACTTCGCTGGCCTTCTTTTTTGCAATGATGACCGGTTCTGCCTTTTATGCCCATACTTTCGTCAATGGATTACTCGATTGGATGGGTACCGGCTTGCGTTTTGACGAAGCCACCTTGATCAAGTTTCCGATTCAACTCACTCTATTTTCCTCCATCGTGGTACTGGTTGCCTCGCTGGGAATGACCGACGCAACCGTTCGGGAAAAACAAGCCTCGGCCATGGAAACCATTCGTGAATCCCTGCGTAAAACAAAGGAAGCAGGGGCTTGGATTTGGAGTACCCCCATGCCCTTCGCCATCCTTCTCGCCTCCATGGTTCTGGACAATGTCATCCGTCAATTCCTGACCATTGGAGCCGCTTATTGGAAAGTGACCGAATACCCCCTCGCCACCTTCGGGTTGGTTGCTTCTAGCATGTCGCTGATGGGATTTTTTGTTCCCTCCCTCGCCAAGATTCTGGCCGAGAAAAGAACTCCCAAGCAAAATTTTTCCTTCCTTTGCGTCGTGCTGATCATCGGGTTGTTCGGAATCGGGGAAGTTATACCCTACTGGGGAATTGTGCCCGCCGCCATGCTTTACTTCACTATGCAATGCATGAATTTCTTCGTAAGTGTATATCTCAACCAAGAAGCTGAATCTGAAAAACGGGCCACCATACTCAGCTTTCGGAGCCTTGCGACCAACCTCTCTTACGGAGCTGCCTGCTTGTTGTATTCCCTCTTGATCTGGTGGATCCAGAACCAGGGTGTGGACACCGTGGTCCATGGAAGGGTCATGACCGAACAGGACGCTGAATTCGTGGAGGCGATCGGTTGGTTCCCTTGGTATTTCATAGTCACTCTCCTGGGAATGATTGCCCTCTACCTTTTTCGATTCAGAAAAAAAGAATCTTCATTCAAGGAATAAATCTTGAATCCTGTTCCGTTTCCATGTCAAAGGAACAGCATGAATATCTTGAAACTTCCTATTTTTTATTTCCTTTTCATTGCCGCATGGGTCAAGGCTGGGGAATGGAATCAACACCGCGGACCCTTATACAATAATCAGGCCGATGAATCGATTCGTAATGGGTCATGGTTGAAATCTATCGATTCCCTTAAATGGAAAACTGATACACCTCTTGGCTTCAGTTCATTCACTACTGAAAAAGATCAGGCATTTACCCTGGTTGCGGAAGAAGATGAAGACGGTTTGATGAGAGAAATCTGTGTCTCCCTCAACCTGAGTAATGGAAAAAGAAATTGGAGCACTCTACTCGGGATCATGGACTACAAAGCGGGAGGAGGAAATTCAGGCGCTCCTGATAACAAGGGGGGAGACGGACCTCGCTCCACACCATCGGTACAAGATGGAAAAGTATGGGTTTATGATTCGGATATGAAACTGTATTGTTTATCCGCCAAAGATGGGAAATTATTATGGAAAGTAGATATTTTGAAACAACATCAAGGGATCAATCCAAGATGGGAAAATGCGTCTTCTCCCTTGATTTGGGAAAATCTCGTGGTTGTTTATGGCGGAGGCAGTGGGCAATCTTTTCTAGCTTTCGACCAGGATTCCGGGTCTCTCAGTTGGAAAAGTGGATCGGAATTGGCAACCCATGCAACTCCGATCATCGCAACGATCCATGACCTCGAACAGATCATTTTCTTTTGTCAATCGGGCTTGGTATCTCTTAATCCAGCCAACGGTAAAGAGATTTGGAGACAAAAGTTTCCCTATAAAGTTTCAACCGCTGCTTCCCCAGTAATCGCCGGTGATTTGATTTATTGTTCAGCTGGCTATGGGGTTGGAGCCGGTCTTTATCAGATAAATAAAAAGGGGGCCAAGTGGCAGAGCCGAGAGGTTTGGAGAAAACCAAATGATATGTTCAACCACTGGAGCACACCTATTTATCACGACGGACACCTTTATGGAATGTTTAGTTTTAAGAAGTATGGAAACGGTCCATTGCAATGTGTCGAACTGAAAACCGGAAAAATAAAATGGAGTGAAGATGGATTTGGACCGGGGAATGTCATTCTTACCGGAGAAAACCTGCTCGCACTTGCAGATAATGGTGAGTTGGCTCTAGTGGAAGCCCAATCCCAAAATTACCGGGAATTAGGACGCCAAAAAGTTGTTTCTGGAAAATGTTGGAGCACTCCGATCTTGAGTAATGGCTTGGTTTTGGCAAGAAGCACCGAAGAGGCTGCCTGCCTAGGAGTTCGCTAAGAAAGGGTGAAATCAGTGTTCGAAATTCACCCGATTCTTGGGTGTTTCGAATTTGAAATGTAAATCCAAACCATCTTTCAGCGAGCAGTAGTCCTCAGGATCGTATTTTTCCCATTTGGACAACCATCGGTTCCACTTATAGATTTCGGTAACTTCGGTATCGAGGTGACGTTTATTACAAACATAATCAAACATGCCGATTGCCTCATCCAAATCGTGGGCCATGAAGTATTTGTCGGAAAGCCCAATTGAATCCGAGTTACGGTAGTGAAACTTAAACTCTTCAAGGGCTGGTTCTGAGTGTTTCTTTTTCACATATATAGTATAACCCCATTTGGAATCTTTTTCCATTAATTTTGAAAAAAAATTCATGTAAAAACTTCTTTGATTAGGACTATAAATATTTCTCATCTCCTAAGTTCGAAAAACTTTCCGAAAAAATTAAGTTTTATGGACTCTCCTAACTCATGCGAAGTGAAATAAAATCCAAGTGCTAGTACTGGCAAGCGAGAGAATGAAAATGAGTGAAATGAAGTTTTGAATCATGGCTTTAAATAAGTGTTGTTTATATAAATACACTAAATAGGTATTTAGTCAAAAAATTTTGATATAAATTTTGAAAGTAGCTCTTGAATAAAGAAAGCAGCTTCTAAGGTAGAGACCTTACCAGCCAAAAAATCAGACCGTGTCTAGCTTTACAGGAGGAAGGTCGATGCTAAGCTCAAAAAAGCAAAAAAGCCGACTACATCGGTGATCGTAGTGACGAAAACTCCTGAGGCAATGGCGGGATCAATTTTCATTTTTTCCAGAAAAATAGGTAGGGCAACCCCGGCAAGACCGGCGACTACCAAATTGATGATCATGGCACCTGCAATGATTAAGCCAAGCATACTGGCGTCGTTTAAGTGATTAAACCAAAAGACAGTAATCAACCCGGCCAAAACTGCAAAGAGACAACCATTGAGAAAACCAACCACTAATTCCTTTCTGCAAGTCCGAAAAGTATTGTAAGGAGTAAGCTCCTTGGTGGCGAGTGCCCGAACGGTAATGGTCAAAGTTTGAGTTCCTGCATTCCCTCCCATCGATGCAACGATCGGCATCAGGACAGCCAAGGCGACCATCTCTTCCAGAGTAGCGTCGAACATACCAATGACCATCGACGCCAAGATCGCGGTTCCCAGATTTACCAAAAGCCAGGTAAATCTTTTGGCGGAGGATTGAAATACGCCATCATCCACGGTTTCCTCCCCTACTCCACCCAGTCGTAAGATATCTTCTTCAAATTCTTCCCGAGCGACTTCCATGACATCATCCACCGTGATCATACCAATCAAGCGGCCATCTGCATCGACCACCCCAGCCGTGGTTAAGTCATACTTTTCAAAAAGCAAAGCCACTTCTTCCTGAACCATACTGGCCGGCACGATCACTTGGGTTTCATCACAAATTTCACGCATCAGAGTGGGACGGGGGGAACGCAGGATTCGAGATAGGGAAATCACTCCGCTTGCCTTGGTATCTTCGTCGACTACAAAAACATCTAAGAACTCATCCGGCAGGTCTTCTTCATCTCTGAGAAAATCAATGGTTTGTCCCACCGTCCAGTTGAGCCCGACGGAAACAAAATCCGTTTGCATTCTTCGCCCGGCACTGTCTTCGGGATAAGCCAATCCCACTTGGATATCTTCCCGCTCTTCATCCGGAACCTCACTGAGAATCTCTTCCCTTTCCAGTTCATCCATGTCCTCCAGGACTTGAACCGCTTCATCCGAGTCCATCTCGGTAATAACCTCTGCCACTTCTTTAGGGGAAAGGGAATCAGTAACTTCCTTTCGCAAGTGATCTTCGAGCTCAAAAAGCAAATCTGGATCCAGCTCGACCTTAACTAGATCAAGCAACCTCTTTCGCAGACTCCCGGAAAGAAGACCAAACGCATCCGCCAGATCGGAGTGGTGGAAGCCTTCGACTTGAGCGAGCACTGCTTGATCGGTTCCTTCACTGAGCAAGCGTACCAAAACATCGAAACGATTTGAGAACTCCTCCGAACTCTCGGGGTCAATGCGATGAATCACATCTTGGTTGTCCTTGGTGGCTTGCATGGGAAAAAGGAATTTACATGATCAAGGAACCTTTGTTCCAAGTTTATATATTCTTCTCATAACCCTTGAGAATCTGCAATCGAAAAGCCTTTTTAATCAGACCATTGCATCTTCAATGCTGAATGGATCATCCTGAACTGAGCATCGGCACGAACTTGAAAGTCAAACTCCGACGGGGTCTCCAGGGTATAACTTTGATCCGTATGTTGCTTAAATAAGAAAAGGGCTTCCGGCATTTCATCAGGCAAAATATTTCTGGGTCGGGGGCGAATAATGCCATCCCTGGCCTTTCTGCCCTCAATCAAATTTCTTGAATCAGGAACGATGATCTTGGCCGCACTTTTTAATATAATTTCTCCCATTGCTGGTTGTGCCCTGCCCCGAGTAAGTTGATATAGATAGACTCCATTTCCATCGTAGTCTTCATGCAAATTCAGCGAGAGCTGAAAAGACATCCCTCGAATTCGATTCTGTACCGCAGAAGTTAATAAATTCCCGGATCCACCCCAGCTTCGGTTTAAATCATCCCCGGATTGCGATTTTCGGGAATTATGGACCAAGCCCCAAGGGTTTAAGCAGGG
>DBVA01000060.1:10200-10821 GCA_002308735.1 Opitutia bacterium UBA1276
TAGAAAGTTGCGTGAGGTTAACCTCGGCCCATCTGGCCAAGCCTTCGACCCCTGCCGCTTCATCTCCATGGATTCCTGCAGAAAGATAAATTCCATTCGTTTGGGCTAAGGCTGGAGACCTAACTTCATAAACAGGTAATCCATCCGAAGAAATAATCTTCGACATTTTCAAACCAGCAGCCCGAGAAATTTTGCGCCATCGCCTCAATAAATCGGGATAGTGATGGACACGTGCGTAGGAACAAAAATTCTTCACCCAGCCTTATTCAAAGTTTTCTACCATTTCCCATAAGTTGGATTGGGTAGCAAGAATTGACTGACTCCAAATACTTCACCACTTTTGTTCGGAAAATCTCCGATCTGATCCCCTAAGTACGCCAGAACTTTAAGGGGTCCAACCTTCTTCATTCTTCCCGTACCTTCGAGCACTTCTTTTCTCCTTATTTCTTTGGTATCCTGCTTATTTTCACGAAGTAAAAAAAGGTCTTCTTTCTGCCAAACCCTCAACCCCTTCAGGTTCTCGATCGTAGGCTGTAGATTATGATGCATTCGATTACTCATAAATACAACGGTGACCCCGATGTTTCTAGCCTTATCAAGAAATACCTTGGCTCCGGGGAG
>DBVA01000060.1:11085-11569 GCA_002308735.1 Opitutia bacterium UBA1276
GCAGGCTTCTAGTCTTTTCAAGAAATACCTTGGCCCCGGGGACAAGGCCCGCCTCTTTTTGATTTACCCATTCAGACCATGATTCTTGGGTAAAACCAAGTCCTTTCCCCCACCGATCCACTTGATAAAGGCTGTTATCCAGTATGGTTTCATCCAAGTCCACCACGACCGCCAACTTACCACCTAAATCCGCTTGCTTCTTTACCTGATACCAAGCCTGCTGGAATACCTGCTTACATAATTCTTTATACTCTCCGGACTGCCTGACCCAACGGATATCATTGGGTAAACTTGAGTAATCATTGGAAAATAAAATTCTGATCGATCCGAGTAAGAAAACAGCCAAACAACATTTCATATCGTTTGAACTAAAGCAGCTAAAAGTCCTTGGCAAATGCTTACTTTTCTGTGCACAAGATTTCATTGGAGATATTCTTCAGGTATTATGTTTGGCATGCATCGAGGTAATCTCATTTGACCAAGC
>DBVA01000013.1:0-2515 GCA_002308735.1 Opitutia bacterium UBA1276
GATAAATGTGGAGACAAAGGATTTAGAGGTAGAAAAGGGGTATTTGAAATCTTCACGGTTAACCAAGAGCTAGAAGAAATGATCTACCACAATGTCAGTATCGTAGAGTTGCGTAAAAAAGCTCGGGAAATGGGAATGCGCAATATGCGAGAGGATGGATTCCGTAAGGTTTTAGCTGGAGTTACCACGCTGAGTGAAGTCATGCTCGTGACCACGGAGGAAGAATAAAATTTATGCTTTATCTTGATTACAATTCCACGATCCGCGACATCTTCAAACAGGTTGAAGGTGTATCGCAACATGGTTTAGATGAATTATTCGATGATGAAGTACGGGAAGGAAGAAAATCTTACTCGGAGTCTATTATCGCGGCTGGCTTGGCCACAAAAGAAGATATTTTTAGTCTGGTTTCCGAGTATTTGGGCTGCGAGTTGCAAATTGGGGAGGTTGGGCAAATCGAGCCGGATGCCCTGCAAGTAATCGAGGCAGAAGTGGCTCGGCAATACGCCATTGTACCCTTGTACCTTTCGGAGGGAGGAATTCATTTTCTTGCGGCTGACCCCTTTAATTCTTCCATCATTGATGACCTTACTTTTGCCCTAAATCTAGAGATCTATCTCGTGGTCTGTGATCCTGATCAAGTAAGTGCATTGTTGGATCAATATTATCCATCTCAAGAAGGTTCCATTCAGGATTTACTCGGGGATGTTGGCTTTGACGAATTTGAAGACTTGGATGAATCCAAGGAATCAGACCTTACCGATGCGGCCAATGAAACGCCGATCATTCGCTTCGTGAACTTGGTTATGCAACAGGCAATCCGTGCCCAAGCTTCCGATATTCATTTTGAGCCCTTCGAGGAGGAATTTCGAATTCGATATCGGGTAGATGGTGCCTTGTATGAGATGTCTCCGCCGCCTAAAAGTTTAGCATTGCCCGTTATTTCGAGAATTAAAGTGATTGCGGAGTTAAACATTGCGGAGCATCGAATTCCACAGGATGGAAGAATTAAAATGACCATCGAAGGTCGGGCCGTTGATCTTCGGGTATCCACCTTACCTACACAATTTGGCGAAAGTGTGGTGCTTCGTGTTCTTGACAAGTCTGCAGTCAATCTGGACCTGGACAGCCTGGGCCTGCCAGAAAATGTAAAATCTGGAATTCGGGATGCGGTCCGAAGACCCAACGGAATTTTTATTGTTACCGGACCCACAGGCTCCGGTAAAACCACCACCCTTTACAGTGCCCTCAAGGAGGTTAACCGCTTGGATACCAAGCTTCTAACTGCTGAAGATCCCGTGGAGTATGAAATAGAAGGAATTATGCAAGTTCCTGTAAACCATCAGGTTGGGCTCGATTTTTCCCGTGCCCTTCGAGCTTTTTTACGGCAAGATCCGGATAAGATCATGGTGGGTGAAATTCGGGATATTGAAACCGCCCGGATTGCGGTGCAAGCCTCACTTACTGGTCATGTTGTTTTGAGTACCCTGCATACCAATGATGCCCCGGGTGCGGTAACCAGACTTGTAGATATGGGACTTCAACCCTTTTTGCTTTCTGCTTCATTGGAATTTGTTCTGGCTCAACGCCTAGTTCGGAAAATCTGTTCGGATTGTAAGCAGGAATATGTTCCCAAAAAAGAAATGCTACAAAATTTAGAGCTCAATCCCAATGAACTTGGAGAACGGAAGTTTTATTTTGGTGGCGGTTGTGAAACCTGTAATCAATCAGGTTATCGTGGCAGAACTGGACTTTTTGAAATGATTAAAGTCACCGATGCCTTTCGGGAAATGATTAATTCCGGAGCCGCCACACTTGTATTAAGACAATGTGCTATTGAACAGGGAATGAAAAGCCTGCGGGAAGATGGACTAAGATCGATTTTTGATGGAGAAAGTACTGTTGAGGAAGTCTTGAAATATACTTAAAAATATATCAATATCTATCATTATGCCAATTTTTCAATATGTTGCCGCTGATCAAACTGGAGCCCAAACCCAAGGTAGTTATGAAGCTGCCAATGAAGAACAAGCCTTGGCTCAATTGGCACAGTACGGACTAACCGTTACCCAACTTGTCCCGACCCAAGCTGCTCCGGAGGTTCCCAGTCCCACCCAACCCGAAAAGAAGCAAAAGAAAAAGAAGGAAAAAGCCCCGAAGCCACCCAAAGCTGCAAAGAAGAAAAAAAAGAAAGGGGGCTTGCTTGCGATTGAGATTGGTGGTGGGCCCACCAGCGAAGACATTTCTATTTTTACCCGTCAGATGTCCACCCTGGTGCATGCCGGACTTCCCTTGCTTCGAAGCCTGGAGGTTATGATTAAGCAACAGGAAAAAAAGCCCAAGTTTAAAGCCATGCTTGAAGCCATATCAGAAAAAGTTTCCTCCGGTGGAAATCTCTCCGATGGACTCGCAATGTACCCAAAGACTTTTGACAATTTGTATGTCAATATGGTCAAGGCTGGAGAAGCCGGGGGAGTTTTGGAACTGGTCTTGGATCGACTTGCCCAATTTCAGG
>DBVA01000042.1:0-289 GCA_002308735.1 Opitutia bacterium UBA1276
ACGGTATGGTTCCTGCAAAAAGAGATTTTCTAAAAAATACCGGTGATTGGAATTCCCAACTTGTTACCCTAAAAGGATCTCGAATTAGTGTAATACTTAACGATCAACTTATTTTGGATGCCGACCTATCAAAAGTAGAATCTTTCATGGGAAATAAGTCTCATCCGGGGCTAACCTTACTTGAGGGGCATTTTGGATTTGCGGGCCACAATGACCCGGTCGCATTTCGTAATATCAAGATCAAAGAGTACGATTGAACATGGATGATAATAAGCCTTGACCGGGTGGG
>DBVA01000042.1:637-2542 GCA_002308735.1 Opitutia bacterium UBA1276
ATTCTAAGCAGCATGAATTCGCTCATCAAAAAAATTGAACCTACAAATAAGGAAACCCAAAATATTTTTCCGTAGAGCTTATAATTTCTCGCAAAGAAAATCATGGGGAGAATTCCAAGGCGTAATAGACAGAGCGAGTTGACTATCACAAGTATCCATCCAATGATATGTATCCATAAAGCCATTGAAAAACTTTAGAGTAGTGCAAATAATTAGTCGAGGATCTCTATGATGTCTCCCAGGCAAAATTTTGATTTATTTCATGATGTTGACCTTTCATGTACCGACCAACTTCAGGAACTTGGGATACGGGCTGAGGCAAAAGTAGTCCCTGGTGGTGTTGAGATTAAGTTTGCAGAATTTAACTCCTCTACTCTAGGGGCACTTGGCAGTATACCCGTTAAGGGATTGGATTTTCGAGAAGTTCAGCTACCCAAAATATCAGACTTTTCTCATTTTCCTATTTCTTCGCTTTCAGTCCCTGCAGGTTCCTCGTTTAAAATCTCAGAACTCAACTGTTTTCACTTAAAGACATTGAATGCCGAGGGAATCCATGCGGAAGATTTTGATGAATTAAGAAACCACCCCTTAGAGTTCCTTAATTTAGCTAGAACAAAAGTGCAGAACTTGTCTTTCTGCAGGGAAGCAAAACTTGAGTCCTTGAATCTCGAACAATGCGAAATTAGTAATCTATCTCAACTTGGAAGCCAAAAAAAACTCCGAGAACTCAACCTTTTTAAGTGTAAGGTAGAGGAGATTTGTACTCTTGATGAATCTCCACTCGAAAGCCTCAACCTGTCTGGAAACTCAATATCCGACCTCAGTCCGCTTGCTTCAAGTCCGTTGAAAGAACTTGAGATGCGTGCAACCAGAGTTACTTCCCTGGAACCCTTAAGGAATTGCCCCCTTGAAAGCCTCCAACTCCCTGGATCACCCGTTACTTTCCTTGGTAGTATTTCTACCTGTCCGATCCGGGAACTTAATATTGTTGGTTTAAAAATCGAAGATTTTGCATGCCTTCGGCAGATGCCTCTTAAATCCCTAGCACTTTCTCCAGATAAGCTAAGTTCGAGCGACTTCGAGATCCTTCAAGGGCTAAACCTTGACTATTTACAGGGCCCCGGAGATCCCAAGGATCAAAGAAGTACTGTATTCATGGAGAAATATTCTTCCCATTTCCAGACTTAATGCATTCCTTTTCAAAATTCCAATGTTGTCCAATAAGCACGGAGCGAATAGATAATACTTAATGCCAAAAAACCAATTAAGTGATATCAAGGACTATTATGATGTGATTGTGGTAGGTAGTGGGCTTGGTGGACTCACGGGTGCAAATTGCTTAGCTAAGCAAGGTCACTCGGTATTGCTCCTTGAACATCACTACCAGTTTGGTGGTTTGGCCACTTGGTTTAAAAGGGCGGGCGGGCACATATTTGATATTTCACTCCATGGATTTCCTGTCGGAATGATTAAATCATGCAGAAGATACTGGACCAAAGAAATTGCAGACTCCATCGTTCAATTAAAAAATATTCGCTTTGTAAATCCTCAATATGATCTGCGCACGACTTTTGATCGGTTTGATTTCACCAAAATCCTTCAGGAAAAGTTTAACATAGCCAAGGGGAAAGTAGAGCTTTTCTATGATCACCTCAAAAAAATGGATTATTTCGCGGGTGATAAACGCACCATTGCTGACCTTCTGGAAGAATTCTTCCCGGGAAGAGAGGATGTTAAAAGATTTTTACTTGAACCGATCACCTACGCAAATGGTTCCTCCTTAATGGATCCGGCTTTTGCTTATGGCATTGTGTTTACAAACTTCATGAGAAAGGGGATTTATACTTTCAAGGACGGCACGGATACTTTGATCAAGAAAATGGTGTCCGAATTACGAAGCAATGG
>DBVA01000059.1:0-4682 GCA_002308735.1 Opitutia bacterium UBA1276
GTGAACGGCAAAAAAATAAGATGTGGTGCAGTGCTCTCGAATGCTAACCTTAAGAACACGATCGAGAAACTTCTTGGCTTACCCAAACTGCCCAAGTCTTTTGCCAAGCTTTCACAAAAAGTCAGGCTCAACAGCACCTCCTGCCAAGTTTACATTGGACTCAAAAAAGGGACCACCATCCCTGAATCTGTGGGCGATTTAATTTTTACTTCAGAAGCCGAACAATTTTCCACGGATGAATTAACGGACTTCAAAACCACAAGCCGTACCTTTTCGATTTATTACCCGGATACTCGACCACATCGTAAAGATCCCCGCTACAGTATTGTGGCTTCCATCAATGCAAACTGGAAGGACTGGAAGAACTTATCTGAATCCGAATACAATTCGGCAAAAGAAAGGCTTTGCGAAGAAAGTGTGGTGGCATTGGAAAAAATTATTCCTGACATCCGAAATAAAATTGAGCATCTAGAAGCCGCAACCCCTCGAACAATCCGCCATTACACCCAGCATGCGGATGGAGCAACTTTTGGCACTAAATTTGAAGGCTTGGAAGTTTCAAGCTCATTGCCGGATCATGCCCCGGGTCTTTTTCATGCCGGCTCTGTTGGAATTATCATGTCTGGCTGGCTTGGCACCATCAATTATGGCGTCATTACCGCAAATAAAGTAGACCGTTTTCTCCGTGCTAAACTGACGGGTGTAGAAGCCTCCGAATAAAATAATTTGTTTGGCTAAGAATCTGGGAATTAAACCTGTTCATCCACTGATATTTTCTCTTTATTGTAGGGATGGATGAAATACACAGGCTAATCCCTCACCGCCCACCTTTCTTGTTTATTGATCAAGTGATTGAGGTGAACAAGGAAGGAGCAAAAACTGGACTCAGCATTTCAGATGAAATGCCTTTCTTTAAGGGGCATTACCCGGGTAATCCAATCATGCCGGGGGTTTTGCTCTGCGAATCAGTTTTTCAAACGGGAGCGGTTTTTTTATCGAAAGAAGAAATTGGGGAAGAGAATTTGAACGATGAATCGGTTACCCCAGTCCTTTCAAGGATTCGGGATGCAAGGTTTAAACGAATGGTTAAACCTGGTGATGATCTGGTAATTTCGGTCATGCTTATCGATCAAATCGGCCAGTTTTACAACCTACGTGGCGAAGTCAGAAATGGAGATAAAGTGGTCATGACCGTATCTTTCGCCTTAGCTCTCGTAAAGCAGTAGACTCATGAGTTTCCTGGATCTCGAAGGCAAGGTTTACCTCGTTGTTGGATTTGCAAATCGTAAGAGCATTGCTTGGTCAGTCAGCAAGTCTCTTATGGAAGAAGGTGCCCGAGTCCTTTTTTCAGTACGGAGCGAAAAGAGAAAAAATGAGCTCCTTTCTTTACTCCCTGAAGCGGAGATTTTTGTTTGCGACTTTGAAAAGAAGCAAGAAGTTCAAAATTTAGCCGAGCAAATTAATCAAAGCTGTAAGGAATTGAATGGAATTTTACATTCAATCGCCTTTGCAAATTATTCTGAGGGTTTAAAACCCTTTCATGAGACTGAAAGAGATGACTTCCTCCAGGCCACCCAAATATCTTCATTCTCATTAGTCGAGCTTGCTAATTCCTGTAAGAACATCCTGGCAAAGAATGCCTCGGTGGTAACCATTGGAATATCTTCCGTTCAAGTAACCGCTGAAAGCTATGGTTACATGGCTCCAATCAAAGCCTCCCTTGAAGCAACCGTGCGATACCTCGCCAAGTCCTTTTCTAATTTTTCTGAGGTACGCTTTAATTCGGTGAACGCGGGCCCATTAAAGACCAGTGCATCCGCAGGAATACCTGGCTATCTCATCAATTATCTTTATGCGGAAAAACTAACCTTTCGGAAAAAATCTTTGCAAACTAAGGAGGTATCCGACTTGTCCCTATTTCTTCTGAGCGAACGGTCTTCAGGAATTAATGGTCAGGGTATCGTGATCGACGCTGGCATGGGATTCAATTACTTCGATCAAGAAGTGGTGGAATCCGCCATGCAAATCAAACCGTGAATTTTCCAAATGTCTCCATTGAAGCAATGGCTTACGCATTGCCAAAAGAAATTGTTTCTTCCGATCAACTCGAAGAATGTTTATCCCCAGTCTATGATAAACTTGGCCTGAAAGTTGGCCGCCTTGAGTTAATGACTGGGATCAAGGAAAGGCGATTCTGGCCGTCTTCCATGTTGCCCTCGGTGGGTTCTGCAGAAGCTGGAATAAAGTTGCTCAACCAGGAAGGGGTTGACCCGAACTCGGTAGATTTATTGATCCACTCGGCGGTTTGCAGAGACCGACTTGAACCAGCGACAGCTTCCTATGTTCATCGAATAATGGGCTTGTCCGGGAAGACTCAGATTCTTGATGTTTCCAATGCTTGCCTTGGTTTCCTGAACTCTTTGATTCTGGCAGCGTCCATGATCGAATCCGGGCAAATCAGGAAAGCAATCATTGTTGCTGCAGAAAATGGTAAACCACTGGTTGACCGAACGATTCAGATCTTAAATCAAACAGAGCAGACTAGGCAGACAATAAAGCCATATTTTGCCAACCTTACAATTGGGGCATCAGCGGTTGCCTGGTCAATCTGCCACAAGGATGACATCGATCATCAAGCGCCATCCCTTGGCTTTTGCTCCAGTTTTACGGACACTTCATTTAATCACCTTTGCGAGGGAGACAGCGATGGCGATGACCTGATTATGCAAACAGATTCGGAAGACCTTTTACATGCGGGGATTTCAGTTGCCCACAGTGCCTGGCTGAAGTTCATGGAAATTTCTTCCTGGAATTCTGATACGCCGGAGTTGTTAATCACGCATCAGGTTGGCAAAGCTCACACCAACGCGGTTTTTGAAGCTTTACAACTGGACCCATCTAAAAACTTTTCCTCTTTCGAACACCTGGGTAATTGTGGGGCCTCATCCTTGCCTATAACCTACACTCTTGCCTGCGAAGATGACCCGCAAAAGAAAAAGGCCAAAACCGTACTAATGGGGATCGGGAGTGGTCTGTCCTCCATCATGCTGTCTCTCAACCCGGATAAAACTTGAAGCATTTGAGCCAATATCCATTTCAGAGAAATTATTTTTCAACGAAGTCTGGGCATCGCATGCATTACTTAGATGAAGGCCCCCATGAATCAATCCCCATCTTATTTCTCCATGGAAACCCAACCTGGTCTTTCATGTATCGGAATCTGATTTGTGAATTAAGTAAGACCCACCGTTGCTTGGCTCCGGATCACTTGGGTTGTGGCTTATCAGACAAGCCATCCTCCAATGAATTTGCTTATGATTTAAAATCTCACTCTCAAAATATATTTGATCTCCTTGAAGAACTCTCCATCGACCAATTCTCCTTGGTTGTCCATGACTGGGGTGGGGCAATAGGGCTGACAGCATTTCGAAATCAGTTAAGCCGTTTAAAGAAGATCGTTCTTTTAAATACCGCGAGTTTCCACAGCACCGATGTTCCTAAAAGGATACTTTTTTGTAGGCTACCCTTGATTGGCAGTCTTTTCGTCCGTGGGCTCAACGGCTTCGCTTGGCCCGCAACTTTTATGGCCACCGCAAAGGGTTTATCCAAAAATGCGAAAGCAGGATTACTGGCTCCCTACAACTCCTGGAGAAACCGGATTGCGGTTTGGAGATTCGTAAAAGATATCCCCTATGAATCAAATCATCCAACTCGAACCCTGTTAAAAGAAACGGAATTTCAATTAGCCGGACTAAAAACCAAAGAAATAATATCTTGTTGGGGTATGAAAGATTTCTGTTTCCATCCTGGATTCCTGGAGAAATGGAAAAATATTTTACCGAATTTAAAGTCTTATGAATTTGAGGATTCCGGACATTATATATTGGAGGATAATTACTCTGATTGTGTTGAGAAAATCAAGCCATTCCTCATTTCTCAATAATGTAAAACGATGCTATTCTTGCAATCCCATCCAGAAGCTTTCATATTGACTTTGTGATCCAGAAAAGAAGTAAACTTCAGAGTAGAGAAGAGAGAACCCACAATTTAGTCCCGATTCAACCGCATGACCTAACCAGCCAAGCGTACCATCGGGAAAGTCCGCGGCGCGAAGAATCAGGGATTGGGATGTACCTCACCCTTGCCATTTGGGTATTTATGATCATCTTCATCTTTTCTATTTTGGATCTAGTTATTGGGTCATGGCAGCAGATCAAATAAGTTCTTCCTCCAAAGGAGCTTGGGAAATCGCTTGCGATTCATTTATCGAAAGCTTGAAAAATCAACGTCGATTATCCCCCCATACTTGCCGGAATTACCTTCATGCCATCCAAGTTTTTTTTAATTGGCTTGATGCCCCTAAAAAATCAACAGGCTTCCCCGAAACCACCCGGGAGAATGCAAGGTCTTACATCATCGAAGCCCAAGAGAAAATATCTCGGGTTACCCTGCGTAATCATATTTCCGGTTTAAGGAATTTCTTCAAATACTGCATGGAGAGGGGTATCTGTGAAGAAAACCCATTTCATAACCTTGTTTTACCTAAAACTGAAAAAAAACTCCCTCAGTATTTATCCGAAAAAGAAATGTTAAACTTACTGGATCAACCAAGGTTACTTTCAGTCCAGGGCAGAAACTCAGAGTTTATAAAACTACGCGATGTCATGATTTTGGAAATTCTT
>DBVA01000059.1:5057-5578 GCA_002308735.1 Opitutia bacterium UBA1276
AATGCAGTTCGGGTCACCGGGAAAGGAAATAAACAAAGGGTCTGCCCTGTCGGTAAAAGAGCCACCTTCGCCATCCGCAACTTTCAAGATATAATCAGCCCAAGCTCTTCCTTGATCGACCCGGTTGTTATTGGTCGGGCAGGGCAGAGACTCTCTGCAAGAAGTGTCCAAATTCTACTCAAGAAATATCTTCTTGCCGCGGGTCTCCCTAAAACCTTAACCCCCCATAAACTCAGGCATTCTTACGCAACTCACTTACTCGATCACGGAGCAGATCTAAGAGCAGTTCAAGAAATGCTTGGTCATGCCAGCCTTTCCACGACTCAGGTTTATACTCATGTCTCGGTGGCTCGACTAAAAAAGACCCATGGACAAGCACACCCTAGAGCGTAAAAGGTTTACTGGAAGACTAGTATTATTATAAAACAAATTTGAAAATCTTTTACTTTCTACCAAAATGTAATTAGAAAATTACTCTTCCTTACCTCACCTTACCTTACCTTCTCATGAAAATAACCCTT
>DBVA01000047.1:0-3807 GCA_002308735.1 Opitutia bacterium UBA1276
TTTCTTCAAGGAAAATTACCAACGTACCCGGGTTAAGGTGGATGATGTTGCATCTGGAAGATCTAAACTTGTCGACCTTCCCCTGAATCCCGACTATTCCAACCTTGAAACTTTGGATGCCTTCGAGATTACCGCGGAAGACCTCGCCGGTAGCGATATTCAACTCCTCGCACTCAGGCAGGAGAGCATGGTGGTGATGGATGCAATGGGTTCCTTCGACATGAGCCGCCTGGGTGCTGGAAATGTCGCGGATGCTCTTACCAAGATGGTCGGTACCAGTGTACAGGATGGAAAATATGTGGTGGTTCGTGGTTTAGCTGACCGCTACTCCAATGCCACCTTTAACGGCGTACCTATTCCTAGTTCAGATGTTTACCGAAACACTCCACAGCTCGATCTCTTTCCGTCTATTGCCGTGGATAGTATTTCGATCAAGAAAAGCATGTCACCTGAACTTGGTGCCGCATTTGCTGGTGGAAGTGTGGATGTGGTTACCAAAGCTTATCCGGAAGAATTCACTCTGAATCTATCTGTTGGATCAAAATACCATCAAATGTTATTCGAGGAGGATCGTTACCTCACTTACGAAAGCGATGACCAATATGGTTTTGGATTGGATTCGAGATCTTTGCCAAAAGGATACTTAGAATCTGCAGATTTCTCTAGTAATGACAGAAATGACCCCAAGGTAGCCGAATTCATGGAAGGGGTAAATAAGGACTTCACGATCAAGTACGCTAAACCAAAATTAAGTCAATCATATGGGTTGGAATTTGGAAATCTCATTGAAAAAAAAGACTTCTCAATTGGTATTTTGGCAAGTGTGGATTTTTCTGAAAGTTTTTCCACAAAAACACCTATCTACAAGCAAGATTTAAACTATCTCAGTAGTAGCTCCGATATTTTTGAAATTGATGCAGGAAATAGTTTTCAAGGCGTAGAAGGCTCTGAAAAAAATGAATTAGGTAGTTACTTTCAAACATCTCTGATTCTTAATGAATCGAACGAAATCGGTTTGGTAAACCTCTGGAGTCATACTGGAGATAAAACAGCAACCATGAACCTAAGTCTCGCGGTCAAAGGCTTGAATGGTGAAAAAGCTATTGATGATAGCTCTGATCCTAAATATATACAAAGATTTGAAAAATCATGGGTTGAAAGAGACATGCTTATTAACCAGCTATACGGAAAGCATTTGCTGGAAAATTTTCACGATTTAGAAGTGAACTGGAGATATGCTACCACATCTGTTACTCTTGACGAACCTGAAACTATGAGGATTCAGAGGGGATGGAGACCGGATGAAGGTGACTATTTTGGTGTACCACTCGAACAACGACCACAATCCATTTCAAGTGTTGCCCCTCAGCAAGTTTGGCAAAATCTAAGTGATGAAAGTGATTTTTTTAGGATTGATTTTGATTTGCCTGAATTACCTTACTCCGAAGATGATAAAACTATAAAATTTTCCTTTGGAATTTCGAGCGACAATCTGGATAGAAAATTCGATGAAAGTAATTTTGAACTAGTAGGTAAAGCAATTGGAACAAGAGATGATAATTTTGCTATTCCAGCAAATTGGGCAAATTTTGGTACAGTTGCTCCGGGGCCCGAGGATTTCCCATCATCTGGCTATGACATTCATAACTATTTTACTGAAACCAATGCCTTTATTGCTTACAAGCCAGCATCCACAATTAGAGATTACACAGGTAACCTAGAGACAAATGCATATTATTTAAAATCTGAAATTAGTTTTCCGAAGGAAATCAGAATTTCTATGGGAGTAAGGGCGGAAGACTTCTACGCTAAAACAATCCCTATTATTGATTCTGGAAGAACGATTACTCCCATACTTAAACAAAATATAGATAATACTGTAGCTGAAATTAAGGATAGTAGTTTCTACCCATCATTTGCGATCAGCAAAAGTTTTATAGAGGATTTAAAATTTTCATTAAATTACGGTAGAACTACCGCTCGACCTAATTTGAGAGAAATTGCTCACATCGAAAGCGTAGATCCTCTATCAAACAGCATTTTCAAAGGAAATCCCTCTCTTGTGCCATCTGAGATTGCCAACTTCGATGCTAGAATGGATTGGAATCTCGCTGATGAAGATATCATTTCTGTAAGTACATTTTTAAAAATAATTGATAACCCCATTCAAGCCTTTGTAACAAATGATTCATTCAGCGCAAAGTTAGAACAAGATTACAAAGCAATTCACGGGAAAGGTACTTCTTCACCTATCCAATTTAGCCGCGGAACTGACACATTCGTAAATTCAAACACAGCCAAAGTGTTTGGACTCGAAATGGAGGCAAAAATAGGACTTGCATCTATCTTAGAAGAATTAAGTGGATTTAGAATTGGTGGGAACTTAACTTGGTCTTCTTCCGAGGTTTCTCTATCTGATGCTGAAAAGGCCTCTATTCAGTATAATAAATCTGAAAGAATGAAGAGATCCCTGGAAGGACAATCTGAATGGATCTATACAATTGATCTATCCTATGCCAATGAAGACTGGGGAACATCCAGTACCCTTGTATACAGTTTTTATGATTCGAGATTAAATTCAGCTTTTCCTGATGGCCCCGATGACCTTTGGGAAGACGCCTACTCAACACTTGATTTTATTCATTCCCATAAATTTGGTGTAAATCGTGACTGGAATATTAAGCTTTCTGCGAAGAACCTAACTGCTGAAGACCGGATAGTAAGAGTGAACGGATACGATGCGATTAAAGAAAAATATGGGACATCCACAACTTTTGGAATTTCACTTGGCAAGGATTTCTAGTGTTTTACAATTTCGTTACATTTTTCGTGAAAAAAAAACTTATCACTCATTTATAAAATCTCTTCCCTTATAAAATCATTTATGAAAAAATTCCTATCCATTGTTCTTGCGTCCTTTTGGTCGCTCTTAAATGCAAATGCTGCCGATATTGATGTTAGTGCTGACATCAGCTCAGACACCACTTGGTCAGCATCCAACACATATATGCTCAAGGATTACATTTTTGTTGAGCCGGGTGCGACCCTCACCATTGAAGCAGGTACGACCATCAAGGCCGATCAGGGTTCTGGTGATGCTGCACCCGCACTTATTGTCACCCAAGGTGCAAAAATCAATGCTGTTGGTACCGCAACCAACCCAATTATTTTCACTTCTATCCTCGACAGTGGTTCCCTCACCAAGGATAATAAGGGTTTGTGGGGTGGTTTAATCATTCTCGGAAACGCTCCCATCAACTCCAACGGAGGCAGCAACGCTGATAACTCCCCGCTTACCAACACCATCGAAGGTGTCCCCACAACTTCTGGTATTAGTGGAAGATCAATATCTGCTTCCTACTCTCTTTATGGTGGCACCGATGCATCTGACGATTCCGGCACACTTCAATATGTTTCGATCCGTCACGGTGGGGCCGAAATAGGCTCTGGTAACGAAATCAACGGTCTGACTTTAGGTGGAGTAGGAAATGGGACCACTATCGATCACATCGAAGTTTTTGCAAACAAGGATGACGGTATCGAATTTTTTGGTGGTTCAGTAAACGCAAAATTTTTATCCGTTGCCTATGTAGGAGACGATTCCTTCGACTTCGACGAGGGTTACAACGGACACCTCCAATTTCTTCTTTCGATTCAAGACGAAAGCTCCAATCGTGCCTTTGAATGGGATGGATCCACTGAGTCTGACGATCTCAAGGCAGACACTTCCACCCTTCCTGATTACTCAGCACCAGTCATTTCCAATGTAACTGCGATAGGTATTGGTAAGACAGGAACTTCCACACA
>DBVA01000201.1:0-14192 GCA_002308735.1 Opitutia bacterium UBA1276
AAGAGATTTCGGAAACCATAGGAACCCGAGACCGGATTGCATTGGTTGGTTCCAATGGATCCGGAAAGACTACCTTTTTACGAATGTTGATGGGGGAGGTGGAACCCGATGAAGGGGAAGTGCAAAAGCCAGACTATGCAACCATAGGATACTTGCCCCAAGATGGAATCTCGGTGGGTGGTCATTCCCTCCGAGAAGAAGCAGTGACTGCATTTGCCGGTGCGGTTGGACTCAAGGAAAAGCTGGACCAAGCCGAGACGGAGCTTGGAGAGATGGAGCCTGATACCGAAGAATTTTACGATCTCATTGATCAAATGGGGGCATGGGAAGAGCAGCTTGCATCCTTTGAGCCCGAGAAGATGAATGCCCGAATTGAAAAGATCATGATGGGTATGGGTTTTTCCATCCAGGACATGGATCGTCAATTGGAAGAATTCTCGGGGGGGTGGCAAATGCGGATTGCACTGGGAAAACTTCTTCTTCAAGCCCCTTCCCTTTTAATCCTGGACGAGCCCACTAATCACCTGGATGTCGTTTCTCAAAATTGGTTGGAGCATTACCTCAAGAATTATCAGGGATCGATTCTGGTAATCTCGCACGACCGGGCTTTTCTGGAATCAGTTACGGAGCGTACGATCGAGCTGAAAATGGGAAAGCTTAATCATTATAAGGGTAATTATTCCTTCTACATTCAAGAAAGTGCGGCGAGAATGGAAAGGCAAAGGAAGGCTTCGGTGAATCAAAAGAAAGAGATTCAGAAGGAGAAGGAATTCATCAATCGTTTCCGCTCCAATGTGAAGAAAGCAGCCATGGTTCAAAGTCGAATTAAAGCCTTGGAGAAGATGGAAATCATCAAGCCTGAGGCCGAAGAAAAAAAGATCTATTTCCGTTTTCCATCTTCCCCGCCCGCGAGTCATAAAGTGGTAGAACTGGAGGGGCTCAAGAAGTCTTATGATGACTTAGAGGTTTTTGATGGCTTGGATTTGCGCATCGAAAAGGGGGATCGAATTGCGGTGGTCGGGGTCAATGGTGCGGGGAAATCAACCTTGGTACGGATTCTGGCCGGAGTCGAACCCTTTCAGGCAGGAAAGCGGGATGTCGGAGTAAATACAGTCATTGGATATTTTGCCCAGCATCAAGCGGAAGAATTAAATCCCACAAATGAAGTTCTTAAGGAGGTAGAATCCTCCTTACATGATAATCCGGACGCAAATCCGAGAGCGGCTCTGGGTGCTTTATTGTTCAGTGGTAATGATGTTTTTAAGAAGACCTCGGTTCTTTCCGGTGGAGAACGAAACCGGGTAGCCCTGGCAAAATTGTTGATGAAGCCATGCAATTTTCTGATCATGGATGAGCCGACCAATCACTTGGATATTCGAAGTAAGGAAGTCCTGCAGGAAGCCCTGAATTTATTTGATGGAACCGCAATTATTGTCAGCCATGACCGGTCTTTTTTGGATGAAGTGGTGACCAAGGTCTTGGAGGTTTCACCCAGCAAGACAAGAATGCTGACCTGTAATGTTTCGGAATATATGGAACGCTTAGATTTGGAACAGGGATGATGATGCTTGCCAGAGATTAAAAGTTTTGTCCCTTTAGAGACATGGCCAAGTTGTATTTTCATTACTCCTCGATGAATGCAGGAAAATCGACGGCTTTATTACAAGCCCATCATAATTACGGGGAGCGGGGAATGAAAACTTTTTTGCTCACCGCTTACCTAGATGACCGACATGGAGTGGGGGTGATCCGTTCAAGGATTGGAATTCAGCAGGAAGCCACTCCTTTTCGTAAAGGGGATAATCTGCTGGATGTAGTAAGAAAAAAAAAGCAAGAGGATTCACTATCCTGCGTCCTGGTGGATGAAGCACAATTTCTGAGCAAAGAACAAGTGGGACAGCTCGCAGAAGTGGTAGATAAGGAAGGCATTCCGGTTCTGGCTTTTGGAATCCGAACGGATTTCCTGACCGAGCCTTTTGAGGGAAGCCAATACTTGATGGCTTGGGCAGATGAGATCAAAGAGATTAAGACGATTTGTCACTGCGGTAAAAAAGCGACTATGAATGCCCGAATTGATAGTTCCGGAAAGATGGAAATGGCAGGGGATCAAATCGAAATTGGCGGGAATGAACGGTATGTTTCACTATGCCGTGCTTGTTATTACTCCAAAAATACCGGGCTTTGAAACGGGCCCTTTTTCTGGCTCAGAGACAGTATTTTAGTGAGCGGTCAAGCTTTTGAGCAGGACAAAGCCGCCAATTAATAAAGCGGCAAAAAGTAGGGCAAGCAGGTTGAAGTGCTTATCCATTTTTTCTTTCATGGGCTCCCCAAATTTTGCAATTAGAATAGCGACAAGAAAGAATCGAGCAGACCGGCTGACCGCAGAGGCAAGAATAAAAGGGAGCAGGTTCATGCTCAATACTCCACTGGCAATGGTGAATACCTTGTAGGGAATGGGAGAGAACCCAGCAAGAAAGACCAGGGGCCATCCCCATTCAACATACCACTCGGTAATCCTCTGGAATTTAGCTTCGGTAAAGCCAGGTACATAAAGGTAGAAATAGGACTGCAAGCTTTCCCAACCAATGGCTCCAATTGCATAACCTGCAAGTCCACCCAATACCGATGCAATTGAACAGATTAAGGCAAAACGAAGAGCCTTTTTTAGGGCTCCGAAGCATAGGGGTATTAATAGGACATCGGGAGGGATCGGGAAAAAACTGGCTTCGGCAAAAGAAATACCAGCGAGCCAGGCAGAGGCCGATTTTTTCTCTGCAAGCGAAAGTGTCCAATCATAAATTTTGCGGAGTGGATTGCGAGTGCTTTGGCTCATGAGTTAAAAGTTACTTTTCGTAAATGCTTGGCTTCAAGGTGCCCACATAAGGAAGTTGGCGATATTGCCCGGCATAATCCAAGCCATATCCGACCACGAATTCATCCGGAATCGAGAATCCCGACCAGGTCGCACGAAAATGGTTTTGTCTACGGTCTGGTTTGTCTAAGAAAACGCAGGTTTTTAGGGAAGCCGGATTTTTAGAAAGAACTTCCTCGGAGACTCGTTGCATGGTATTTCCAGTATCTAGAATATCGTCGACCAAGAGCACATCTTTACCTTCTACCTCCGATTTTAATGAACTAAGAATTCGGGGTGCGGTCTCCGGGTCCGTAGAATTCCCATAACTGGAAACCCGAAGGCAATCCAAGCGCAATGGACTGGACAGGTTTCGAATCAGGTCAGCGGCGAAAACAATGGCCCCATCAAGCAAGGTGACGAGGAGAATCTCCCGTCCTTCATAGTGGCGGTCGATTTCGAGTCCAAGTTCTTGAATTCGCTGGCGAATGTCGTTTTCGTTGAGAAGAATTTTTTGAAGGTCGTTTTTCACGGCAAGTGATGGACGAGGGTGTTTATGCTGGATTGGGCGGAGTTAGCATATCCACCACCAAAAAGGTTAAAGTGGTTCAGTTCGTGATACAGGTTGTAAAGAATCTTGCGTTCTGTAAACCCCGAATCGAGCGGGTAAGTTTCTTGATATGCCTGATAGAAATCGCTTGAGAACCCACCGAACATGTAAGTAAATGCCAGGTCGGTCTCGCGATCACCGTAATAAGTGGCAGGATCAAAAATAAAGGGACTCCCTTTGGCATCATAGGAAGCGTTTCCTCCCCAGAGATCCCCATGAAGAAGGGAAGGGGTGGGGGTATAATTACTAAAGAAAAAATCGAGACCGGTGAGAAGGGGCTCAACCTGGTCAAATACCTTTCCTTTTTGTTTCGCGAGTTCAAATTGGTGGATTAGTCGATGGGTGCGATAAAAATCCAGCCAATTCTTCGACTTGGGATTTGGCTGCGGAGTAGCTCCGATGCAGTTGTCCCTCTCCCAGCCAAAAAAAGATTTCTCCACTTGATGAAGCTGGGCAAGTTCTCGGCCCAGTTGCTTTTGTCCTGCTTTGGAAGAACTTCCTTGTTCCATGAATTCAAGAATAAGAAAGGAGTTTTCCCCGGTTTCTCCAAATACGATAACCTGGGGCACTTGGATGGTGCCCGTTTCCTCAATTTCAATGAGGGCTCTGGCTTCGGCTTCAAAAAAAGGTAAAAAATTTAAGTTGTTTTGCTTCAGAAAATAAATCCGACCATCTTGGCCCTCAATTTTCGATGCCTGATTGATACACCCACCGCTAACCGAGCTTCTGGTCTTGGATACAAAAGCTTTAGCAGTATGATCGGAAATTGCATGGTCAATGCTGATATATTGTTGGGCATGGCTCATGGATTTGATCAATTCACTTCATTTTTTTCTGCAACTCATCGAGCAAGCGGATACAGCCATCTTCAAGTAAATCCAGAACTTTTTCAAAGCCTGCATCTCCCCCGTAGTAGGGATCCGGAACTTCGACATCTGAAGTCGAGACATAATCACAAAAGGGAAGGATCTTCTTTTTTGCCTCTTCATTCGGGGCTAGACGGGATAACTCAGAAAAATTGAAATGGTCCATGGTGATCAAAAAATCGGCATTCTCAAAGTCATGATCCGTGACCATACGGGCGGTACCTGAAGTTTGAATATTTCGGTTGCGGGCTGCTTTTTGCATTCTGGAATCTGGAGGATTTCCATGATGCTGGGAAATAGTTCCAGCAGAATCACAGGTTATTTTTCCCTGAAGTTCCCTGTCATGGAGTAGTTTTTTGAAAGTGGCCTCTGCGGCAGGAGAACGACAAATGTTGCCCCAACAAACGAATACGATATGCATAATGATAGCAAGCCATGCCAAGGATTTAGAGTTAATTCAAGGAGTAAAATAAAAAAGAAATTCACCGAAGTGAACTTTTTGCGGATATATTAAAAAATATGAGTAAGAAAATAACCATTTTAGGATGTGGATATCTGGGTAAGGCCTTGGCTGAAGCTTCTTTGGCCATGGATTGGGAAGTGTCGGCTTTTACCAGAAATGAAGCCACTGCCAAGGATCTTAGAGGTGCCGGCGTCCATCAGGTTGTTGTCGGTAGGTTGGAGGATCAGGCTTGGCATTCCAAATTGAGCTTCGAGCAGGATTATATCGTGAACTGTGTTGGTGCGGCTGCCCCGAACCTGGATGGCTATCGTCAATCCTACTTGGGTGGTTTACGATCGATTCGCAAGTGGTTAGAGCATGATCGCAGATGTACCTTTATCTTTACCAGTAGCACTTCCGTATATCCTCAGAGCCAAGGGGAGGTGGTGGACGAGACTTTCAGTAATTCTGGAGTCTCTGAGCGAGGAAAAATTCTTTTAGAGGCAGAAGAGGAGTGTATGTCTTTGAATGCAGAAAAGAGAAGAAGTTTTGTTTTAAGGTTGGCAGGACTGTATGGCCCAGACCGACACTTGTTAATTGATAAGGTGAAACGGGGAGAAACCATGAGTGGAAGGGGAAGCAGAATATTAAATCTTATTCATCGGGATGACGCGGTGAACGCAATGATGCAGGTTCTCAAGCAAACGAATCCCAAAGAGGGTAAAATTTACAATGTTTCTGATAACGAATGGGCAAAAAGAAGAGAGATTGTTGACTGGATTGCGGGGGCCTTAAGTGTGCCCAAGGTTGCCTTTGATGATCAAGAATCGATGGGTGCTCCCAATCGAAAAGTATCAAGTGATCGAATACGCAAAGAAACGGGTTGGAGCCCTTTTTATTCGTCTTTTCAGAAAGCATACCAAGAAATGCTTGCAAGCTAGGTGCTGAATTCTTTCAATGGGATCATGGTAGGCGTAGGAAAATTACTTAAACAAGCACAGAAAATGCAACAGAAGATGGAAGAGGCACAATCTCTTCTTTCCCAAGAGATGATTGAGGTAAGTGGTGGGGGGGGTGCGGTTACCGTCAATATCACCGGACAAGGTGAATTTAAGGGTTTAACTTTGGACCCTGAGTTTCTCAAGGAAGACCCCGAGTTTGTTTCCGAAGCGATTCTTCAAGCAATTGTAGATGCATCGGAGCAAGCCAAGAAAAAAAGTGATGAAACCATGAGTGGATTGACTGGTGGCATGCAGATGCCTGGCTTGTTCTAAATCATTTATAACTTTGATATCTTCGTATGACGACCTTGTTCAAGGGTTAAAATCCCTGCCAGGTCTGGGTTTTCGATCTGCGGAAAAAATTGCACTGCATTTATTGGTTGAGAAGCCAAACCAGGCATCCGCACTCTCCAAAGCGATTCAAAATGCATCCGAAAATTTGGGTCCCTGTTCGGTTTGCGGTAATTTAACCGAAAAGGAAAAATGCTCAATTTGTATGGATGAGGAACGAGATGAGTCAACCATTTGCATTGTGGAATCGGTAACGGATTTATATGCGATGGAGAGGTCCGGAGTATTTAGGGGAAAATATCATGTTCTCCAAGGGAAACTATCTCCGATCCGCGGAGTTGGACCTGAGCAACTTAATTTTTCTACCCTCTCAAAACGACTTGAAAATGATCTTCTGAAAGAAATTATTTTAGCACTTGGAAATGATATGGAAGGAGAGGCTACTTGTCATTATATCAAGGAGGAAATCATCGGAGAGAAAGATGTTCAGGTTAGTCGAATCGGATTTGGACTACCCAGTGGTGCGGGTATCACCTATGCCGATGAGACAACATTAAAAAATGCCCTTGAGGGCAGAAAGAATATAGCGACCGAAATCTAAAAGAGCGATTCTTCCAGGCTGACTCCTTCGTTGGGGTCAAAGGAAGTCCAGACCTGATTTTGGTAATGATAAATTCGGGATGAACCAGCTGGGGCGAAGGAGAAATAAAGCCAGTCCCCATCGTCTCGAGACCATGCCAGCCCATCTCCAAGGGCCACACTGGACAACCATAGCCATCCTAATTGAGGTGACCAAGCCCATAAACTGTCATCATCAATGGGGACAATGTAAAGCCAACCTATTTCCAAGTGATAGCACCAGTCCTCGTTGGTGAAATGAAAATATCCAAGCCAGTCCGAACTATACCAGTTGGAACCCAAATCATTTATTCCAGAAATGCTCGTAACCGTAAGGGTGCCAAAATTGGCAGTAAGTTCATAGTTCGTATCCATCGATAAAAGGATGTTTTTTTCACTGTTGGATTCTAAGTTTGCACCGGACCATCCCAAAAACTTGTATCCGTCTGAAGGCAATGCTCGAATCGATGCGGTAGTACCATGAGTGAAAGTTCCTCCTCCTTCAACTATACCTCCTGAGTTATTGGTGAATAAGCTGAGAGTATATTGATTGACCTCAAATGACAAAGAGATGTTGAGGTCTTGATCCATTAAGATACTGACAGTTTCTAACAATGGATTATCGATACCAGCACCATGCCAGCTTTTGAAATGATACCCATTTTCTGGAATTGCAGAAATCGAGACGTCAGTTCCGAAGTCATAGGTTCCGCTTCCCGTCCCACTTCCTCCAAGCGAAGCATTGATTTCCAAGGTAAAAGTCAATGGGCTGAAATGAGCCGTTGCATTCGAATCTGAATGGATGATCATTTCCGTGGAGGATGAATTTGGATCATCGAAATTTCCTCCAGACCAGTAGGAGAAAGCATAGCCCGTTGATGGAGTGGCTGAAATAGCCACCGACAAACCCATGGGGTAGCTACCCGATCCAGAAGTTGTACCTGCTACATTTGGAGAAGAAGTCAGAATTAAGGACTTTTCTTCCAGGGGCTTTGCTTCAAAAACCGCGGTGATTTGCTGATTCTGGTTGATTACAATGGTGGTCGAAGATGAGTTTTTATCGGTAATATCAACCCCTTCCCATCGAACAAAAAGATACTCCGAGTCGGGGATGGCATTGATATTCACCATGGTTCCATACTCATAGGTTCCGCCTCCGGTAATCGTACCCCCGGTAGTTGTGATTGGAGATAAAGTAAATTGGTCGATTTCAAAAATTGCACTTAGAGATATATCTTGGGTCATGCTCACGGTAGTTTGGAGGGCATTTACTGAGTCTACAGTATGGCCAAACCAAGAAACAAAAGAGTATCCAGTGGCAGGGATCGCTTCAATCGATGCTTCGCTTCCATAAGAAAAAGTACCGGATCCAGTTACAGTTCCTCCATTTCCTGCAGATACCAGCAGAGAGTAAGAGTTGGTCCCGAAAATAGCAGTTATATTTCTGTCTTCGGTCATGCTGACGGTAGTGGTAGCCGATTGGATATCTGAGATCCCATTCCCCTCCCAGTTCAAAAAACTGAAGCCGGTGGATGGCACTGCAGAAATGGTTACCAGACCATCGTGACTATAAGTACCAGCTCCCGTCACCGAGCCCAGTCCAGTTGTTGAGATGTTGAGAGCATAGGTATTGAGCGTAAAACTGGCAGTTATATTTCTAGCTTCGGTCATACTGACCGTTGTCGAAGCCGAGTTGGGATCTGTCACCCCGCTACCGGTCCAACCCGAGAAAGTATAACCATCCGAAGCTGTGGCACTTATTTGAGCTAAATTACCGTATGGAAATAAACCACTTCCAGAAACGGTTCCCCCGGAGACTACGGTTACATTCAGCTCATAATTTATGATTTCAAAGTTTGCGGTGATGTTGCTGTCTTGATTTACCGAAAAAGTTAAGGGATCTGAATTTCCGGAGATTCCCCCTGACCAGGATTCAAACTGGTAGCCAGCTCCAAGTGAAGAAACTGAAAGGGTGGCGGTTTCACCATATGGGTAGACCCCAGCTCCTTGGACCACCGCAGCATCCGTGGGTGAAACTGTAATGTTTATTTGGTAGGAGTTTACAGTGAAGACAGCGGAAAGGTTGCGGTCTTCGGTCATTTCGATGGTCGTTGAGGCGGAGCTTGGATCTGCGGGGCCGCTGCCGGACCAAGATTCAAAAGAGTGACCTGTAGCAGGAGTGGCGGTTATCGTTACGGTGGAGCCAGGGTTATAAATTCCAGCTCCCGAAACTTGACCATAACCATCGCTATTTGCGGAAATTTCTAAAGTATAGCTTGGCCAAGCCCCGTCTCGTTTTCCATTACCTTGGAACATAGGCCAATCTGAAGTCGCAGGTCCAGATTCGATGTCAACGCAATATAATTTACCATCATAGCACCCGTAATATAATTTCCCCAACTCACTTAGAAGGAGGGAAGAATCCACAATTCCGGCAACGGAGAAACTAATCTCCGATTGATTAGTATCCCATGCTTTGGTGCCATTTGACTCAAATGCTGATAAGTGATTTTCCCCTCCACCGGTGTAACCAATAACATAAACTCTTCCATTGCTATCGATAACGGGGGCACTGTAAAAAACATCTCCAACGAATGCATCCCAGTTGAGTCCTCCAGTTAAGCTGGATAAAGAACGTAGGTATCCATCCCGAGATACGAAGAATACATCATTGGTAGCCCCAAGAATAGGAGATGCATCGACCCGATCCCCGGTCAGGAATTGCCAATTGAGGGTCGCGTTGTTCTCATTGTCGGCGAGCGAGTAACAATATCCATTACCGGAACCAAAATAAATATTTCCAGAAAGGTCGAGGGCAGGAGAGGAAAGAATCGATTTATTGGTATCGGCTACCTCGTCGATTACATAGGTCCATTTACTAGTTCCATCTGGATGAAGGGCATGCAAGGTACCATTTTCGTCTCCAAAATATATGCTACCATCTTGACCCAAGGCAGCAGAGGATGAAATCGGTTGTCCGGCAAAATATTCCCAAGCCAAGGAACCATTACTTTCAAGGGCATAGAAAATAGAATCTTTGGACCCGACATAGATCTTACCATCCGCACCAACTGAGGGGCTGGCGATCACATAACTATTGGTTTCAAATTCCCATTGCTTACTCCCATCGCTTGGGTTAATCGCGTATACTTTGTTATCCCAAGAGCCTACATATATGGTGCCGTCTGGCCCAATTGCAGGAGTGGAATCGACCCAATTTTCGGCATTGAAAGTCCACTTGGGACTACCATCCGCATGAAAAGCATGGAGTTTGTTATCATTGGAACCAACATAGATTGCTCCGTCAGACCCGATGGTGGGGGAAGAAAAGATAACTCCTCCAGTGCTTGCATTCCATTCCATGGATACACTTTCGGTAGCAGCAGCAGATAGATTTTCACTAGCCGTGTAAACATAGTCCCCACTACTTCCCCCCCCATTGCCTGCAACCCCGACCGCATAGAAGGAAACCGAACCTTCATCGGTGGCAGGGGCAGTCCATTGAAAGTTCCAGATACCCGAAGAAGAAGCACCCCGATGTTCGGCTGCACTGGCATCAATACTCATGTCACTGGATACGGCACTAAGGGTTCCACTGGTGTTCATATTGGCTTGTGCGGCTAGTTGAAAGCCATAGCTGTTCAACGAAGTTCCCGAGAAAATAAGGGAAAGGTCATAAGTTTGGCCCGGAGTATAACTGCTAGGTAATCCAGAAAGGCTTATGCTTCCACTTCCTGAATTTAAGGAGTAGCTATTGTGACAAGATCTACAGTTTGTGGACTCAGTAAACATTCCGTTGGGAGGATTCCACGAATATCCAACCAAAAACTTGGGTAAGAACAGGGCAGGAAGTAAGATTAAGAAACGCAAGGACACGGCTGATATAAACTTAGTTCAAAGAATAAAATGAAGCCAATTATAATATGTCATATTCCCTCTTCCTTCGCTTGCAAAGTGATGGTGAATTTTGAACCAGTTTGATCGGTTTCGGCTAACTCCAAGCATGCAGGCATGCATTGAGCAAGTTGATGTGCAAGAGCAAGACCAAGCCCAGTTCCTCGGCTTTTTCTACTTTTGGAAGGATCAAAAAGAAATTCTCTCTCCGTAGATGGAATGCCACCACTTGTATCTGAGATGTAAATCTGGAATTCTTCTCCTTTTTGAGAGGATCCCAATGTCACGATGCTGTCTTTTTTGGATTCGAAAGCATTTTCAATCAAGGTGATTAAAATAGGGGATAGAAGGGCACTATTTAAGTTGTCAAAAGTTTGATCCAAGGAATGGTTTTCTACGAATTGGACATTTCCGGAGCTTGATATTCCCTTGGTTTTTTCAATAACAACTTCAAAGATTTCCCGAAGTGAGACATGGTACACCTTTTTTTGGTCTTCAATTTCTTTGAGCGAATGTAAGGATTGGGAAACTAAGCCCATCATGCGATTATGGACTTCGAGGAGCTCATCCGGATTAACTGCACTTTGTTTCGCTGCTTCTTGGGCCAAGATCTGAAGATGAGTAAGGGGTGTTTTTAAGGAATGCATCAAGTGACCAGTCAGGGCACCCAGGCTGACCGTTTTATAAACCTGGGCTAATTTCTGGTTGGTTTTTTGAAGAAGTTGATTTTTTTGTTCCAATCGCTTTTCTCTTTCATGAATACGGATACTCATAAATCGAAAGATAATGAACATGATAATCGTACCCGATACCAAGATTAGAATCCCTTGGCTTAAAAATTCCCGGTCGATGGCATCCCAATCACTAAGAATGAAGTATTCTTCAAGTTGAATTTCAAAAACACAGGGTTCCTCTAAGGTATCAACTTTCAGAAATAAGGAAATGTACTCTCCTCGGTTGTGTCTGAAAAAAGTTTTTTCTGTTTTGATTTTGGTCTGCAAGGTATTGAGACCGGGGATTGATCGTTCCCCCGTGATAAGAGGAATGGAGGAACCATTCATTTCATAGGCAAATATTTGGAGAACATTTGGAATAGTCAGTGCCTCGATAATGATTTTTTCAAGAAGTTCGCTTCGGTCAGAGGTCATTTCGATTAGACCCAGATCAAAAAAAGTGATGTCACTTTCCAAAAGTTTAAGTTCAGTTTTCTCCGCGATACTACTGATCTCTGAGTCTAACAACTTATGCTGGGATTCAATGATTTGGGAGTGAAACTGAGCCCTCGAATGCCAGAGTAAAATAGTTGTGAGGACAAATAGTAGAAGCAAGCAGAGACCAAAGCCAAACCATTCTTTCCGGATTTTCATTAATTTTAAAGTTCCCATTGTACTCCTAAAGACCAGAAGTTTGTGAAATATTCATAATCTCTTGCATTTGAAAAATCTTCTTCTCTTTCCCAACGGATGTAAAAATCCGTTTTTTCATGGAAGGGAAAAGTGGCCGAGGTACTGTAGCTCAAACTTTGCCGTTTGAATCGATCCCCAGAGTCAACCCTTCTATGTTTGTAGACTGTTTCTGAACCCATGATGCTTGCGTTGGTGCTGAAAAATGAAACCTGTAATTCTTGTTCGAGTCTAAAACCAATTTTTTCAAAGTCATAATATCCGCCCGCATCATCCTTTAACCGGGTCCACTTCAACTTTGCTGAAGAATTTTTCCAAAGAGAATGACTAAAATCTTTTTGTAATTCGTAAGACAGCTCTACTTTTTCAGTTTGCATGGCATCCGTGGAAAGCTGGTTCCCATCCCCATCTCGTTTGGGTCTTTCTCGGTATTGCTTTTTTGAATATTGACCTTCAATTTCCCACTCCAAAAAATTTGGAGTTCCACGGATCGAGATTTGGACCGCGACATCTTGGTTGTCATCTGCAATGACCTTAAAGTCCTCAAAACCTTTTATGAATTGGATGGACCCCGACCATTGTTCTGAGAATACCTTGGATAAGTAAGGGATCCACTCCGTTTTGTTTGAGCGAACATTCATGGTGTAAGGAAGTCCTAGCTCCGAAAAATCAAAACCTTGATCGTAATAGATATGACGCACGCGCAGTCCATAAGTATAGGGCGATTTGAGCGGAGTATAAGCGTGTTCTAATTGAGCAAGAAGAAGGGAAGTCTCCTTATTATCCTCTAATGCATCGTATCTCTTTCCTTCTCCAAATAAATAAAGGTAGCTGAGATATTCCTGACTCCCCTCCCGGATGAAAAAAGCTTCAAGCGAGGTTTCCAAAAAAGAAGTATCTTGCCTAACAAATGGGCCATAAAGTGGATTGTCGGAATAGCCGATGCCGATTTCACCGGAATAAGAGGGAACCCATGGTGCTTTTTTTGTTTCTGTGAATTCCACATTTTCTGATGGATTGGTTCCAAAAAGCATCTGGCTAAGTTCTTCATCTGATAAAGTGCTGTTCTGGTCTTGTCCGAGAAGAACCGAGGAAAGAAAGCATGAGAAAAAATGGAATAAATGCTTTATGAAAATGAAATAACGCAAATTAGAGGAGAATTCACAAACAGAAAAGCGGGATGACCGTGTGGTCATCCCGCTTGTAAAAATTACCTCAAGATGGGTGAAAAACTTTAAAGATCAGAAGTTCTGGTTGCATCTGTTTCAACCAATTCCCTGATTTCTTTTTTAACTTCTTTGGCTTGGGTTTTAATTTCTTCATGCTTTTCTTTGTTTGCCTCTTTGAAGTCAGTAATCATTTCTTTACGCTCATCCTTGGAAGCATACTTAAGACTTTGGTGAAGTTTCTTTTGAGCTTCATGCATTTCTTTTTGTTTTGCTTTGAGAGCATCTACCTTACTTTTCAATGCAGCAGTCAGTTCAGGTCTTTCTGGTTTTGGAGGACGGTTGGCTTCCATATTTTCCCGGATCGAAGAATGTTTTTCTTTGATCTCCTCGAACCTTTCCTTGTTGCTTTCTTTAAATGCCTCCACTGCGGTTTTGATCTCCTCACGGGATGCATCCTTTCCAAGTTCTTCTACTTTTGCTTTCATTTCGGTATGAATGGATTTTTCCATTTCTTTAACCGCAGCAATCTTCTCTTTGACTTCCTCTGAAAGCTCGGGTTTTTGAGGGCGTTTTGGGAGCTTTCGATCCCCTTTCTCTGCCATTTCTTTACGCAAAGAAGTAAGTTTTTTTTGTGCATCTTCCTTAGAAATCTTACCTTCTTTTAGAGCCTGTAAGGTTTCTTTTTCGATGTTACGAGGATCTTTTGGATCTACTTCAGGTTTTCCCTTTTTGGCATCTTCTTCGATGTTTTCCTTGATCCAATAGGCGAGAGTTGAACTACCCATACCAAAGCCCCCAGGGAGAGGACGGTAGTCTTTTAATTGAATCTCTGGAGGTCGACCCCAATGAGTTGGAAAGCGAGGACGTTCAACTTCAACTTTCTTTTTCTTTTCTCCAAGGTTGGAAGAATCAACCTCTGGTTTTTGCTTTTCTTGCGAAAAAGCGAAGGTACTTAGTATTAAGCTTACGATCGTAGGGATTATAAATTTTTTCATATTTTTATTTAAGAATTTTGTATAAGATAAATTTTAGTATCATATTTTGTGC
>DBVA01000178.1:0-3004 GCA_002308735.1 Opitutia bacterium UBA1276
CGATGAAAGGATTCTGCTTGCCGAATCCAAAGAGACCAAGCGTCAGGTGAACGACCAGATTTCTCTCTTTCAAGAATCCCTCTCTAGTTCAGCCAGTGAACTGGTGGAGCAAACCATTACTTCCCTAGAACAATTGAGCGACCGCTTGAATGAGATCACCGGGGAGCTTCAAAATGCAGCCAAGGAAAAAATAAACCTCTCCAGAACCAAGTTGAATGCCTTAAGTCAAGAACTCCGTGGAATGGTTGCCGAAATCGAGTCCTTTGCCAAAATCTCGGTTTCTACTGCTTAGGATTTTAAAAATTAGAGCATCGGAATTCCCGTCTTCAACCTGATCTCCACTTGCGATGATACAGGCTGTGGCAGAAGACCTATCCGGTTTCTTCTTCGCGGATTGATACCTTATCCCAGAAAAACAGGAAGAACAGACCGGCAATGACCCCTGCCATGATTGCTGGGAAGGTCCAGTACTCATTCCACTGAGACATGGTGTTACCAAGTAATTCAGCAGATAAACTCGTGGGTAAATCGACCGAAAACATCTGTCCGAGTTGAGAAAGAAAACTAAATTCTCCTTCTCCCCGGACTGATTTAATTTCCCCATCCATAGCATCAAATCCGGTAACTCCCCTGCCCCAACTCGAAAAATCAAAGGTTAATCCGAACAGCTTGGAAGGCACTTGGTAAAAAATTCCGAAGCATACCCCGTATCCAATATACATCCCCAAGCCTTGGGTGAAAAAAACCAGCATGCTCTGGGCCTGACTCCGGATGGTATCCGGTGCGACCTTGTCAGTATACATAAATCCGGTGACAAAGAAAAAGTCGTAACAAATACCATGCAGGGCAACCCCAAGAAAAATCATCCATTGTACTTGCTCCGGCGCTCCCATGGCAAAAAGTACATAACGTAAGACCCAGGCCAGCATCCCAATCAAGATCATCCATTTTACTCCAAGCTTTCGAAAAAAGAAGGGGATCAGAAGCATGAAGAAAATCTCCGACATTTGCCCAATCGCCATCGTCGATGCCGGTTGTAGAAATCCCGTATTACCGAGGTAATTACTCATGGTCCCATAATAATATGCCAAAGGGATACAAATCAGCATGGAACAGATCATAAACACCGCAAAAGCCGGTCTTTTTAACAACCCAAAGGCATCCAGCATCAACAAGTCACGAACATTGACCGGTTTGCCCTTGGCGGGAGCGGGTGTGTGGGGAAGAAAAAAGGAAAAGATTCCCAGCAAAACCGAGGAAATTCCGCCCAGATAAAACATTTCAAATTTTGCAGACCAGCCCAGGATTCCCACCACCAACCCGGCAACGATCCAGCCAATCGTGCCCCACACTCTCACTTTTGGAAAAGTCAAACGGTCGAGATTTGCAAACGCGATCGAATTTGACAGGCCCAGGGTGGGCATAAAGCAAAGCATATTTAAGATCAGTAGGGTCACCATTAAGTCTCCATTCCCAGCGGTCATTACGGAGGGAACCAGCAAAAGAAAGATTCCACCAACCACAAATAAGACTGCCATTACGATTTGAGACGGGAAAAAGCGGTCCGCGATCAAACCGAGAAACAAGGGAGCAATCATCGCCCCAAGCGGAGCGGAGCCATAAGCCGAACCCGCAAAATCTCCAAATTCATTACTTCCCAAACATAATCCAAGGGTCGCAAACCACGCACCCCAGGTAAAGAATTGTAAAAACATCAAAATACAAAAGCGGAAAAGGGAATTCTTCATGGCCGGATGCTATTTTTCTTTCTTTGCACCTAGCAATCAGAAAAAACAAAGGCTTGGAAAAGGGACAGGGAAATAATGGGTTCGAATTTAATACCCATCCTCAATTTCTAGCTCTTCGCCTTCATAGAAAACAATTTTTTCCAAGACCCGGCCCACTTCCGAGTAATACATCCATACCCCGTGCTCCTTAGCCAGGTTAAACCCTCCTTGCTGGGATCGAAATCCATTCTCATACCACCAGGTAAACATTCCCACCTCTTGCCCATCCAAATATTGTCCCTCACTTGCCCGCTTACCAAACTCGTACCATTTTTTGAAATTCCCATGAAGTTTACCCTCTTTGTAGGCACATTTCCGGTTCAATTTTCCATTCTCAAAATATTTCTCATAGGGCCCATGCTTGATCCCGTTTTGAACGAGGTATCTTTGCTCCAGTTCTCCATTCTCATAAAAGCTTTTAATACCCCCGGAAAACGGAACATCTGTCCCCTTTTGGTATACCATCCCATCCTCTTTAAAATCCAATTCCTGCTTATCTACCCATGCAATGCTATCCAGATCGGCTTCAATTTCTTGAATTTCAACCTCATCAACCTCAACTTCATCCGGATTAATCCCGGACAAATCATCCTGCTCCTTCATGGCATCGGAAGTATCATTGGACTCGACCACTTCTTCCATGGGTGCACTCGGGCAACCCAACAAGCAAAGAAAAGAGATAAGGGCAAGGTATCGCATTCCTTATGATGCAAGCAAAGTACTGGATTTAGTCAAGCAAAGCTCATACTGCTTGCTTGGATGGATTCGTCGAACATGTCCAACTCCCGGTAGCCGATTGAGCTGGAGATGTGGGTGCGGAGGTTCATCGGGGTTCAATAGCCTTTTTCAAAGCAACACGAAATCCATAAGTCCCAGATCCATAAGAAGGTTCTTTTTCAGCTCTATATGAAGAACCTAATCTTTCTACGGAATCCATATACCCACCACCCCTCAATGCTTTAAAAGTTCCAGTTGAAGGTCCGATGGGATCAATTTCATTATTTTGGGGATATGGACCTCTCCAATCTTGACACCATTCCCACACATTTCCATGCATGTCAAAAAAACCCCAATAATTTGGCGGGTATGAACCCACATTTACAACATCACGAATACCCGGACGAAAGCCAGCTTGATCATTACTTAAAGAGTTGCCAAAAGCGTATTTAGTATTGGTTCCAGCTCGGCATGCGTATTCCCACTCTGCTTCTGTTGGT
>DBVA01000178.1:3292-4083 GCA_002308735.1 Opitutia bacterium UBA1276
ATTCCCACTCTGCTTCTGTTGGTAATGAAAATTTCCAACCCTTAGGTAATTTTTCTTTCTTATTTAGTTCGATGCAAAAAGCGACTGCTTGATGCCAAGTAACATTTACAGGCTTTTGGGGACCTTTTGAATAATGATTATGGCTTTTATTAGTGACTTCTCTGTATTCCTCATGTGTGACTTCGTATTGCCCAAGATAAAAACCCTCAGACAGATATATTGATCGAAAAGGAGAGTTTTTATCTCCCGCACCCATCATGAATTTGTTTGGCGGACACCAAATTAATTTCATTCCTAATGCCGATTCAACTAATAATATGTTTGGTTTTGAATATGCATCGACCACATTTGACAATCTGCTAAGATCAATCTCAGAAATAGTTCTTAGAGATTCAGCAAGATCTTTTTCAAGGATTACCTTTTCATCATTCGATAGCTCATCAATATTGCCAGCACTTAGAGCGGATACCTTAATTTTTTCAGAGATTTTCAGATTTTTCAATTTGCTACTTGCGTCAATAAAATCCACCCGCCCCCTAAGCACAGATAATTCAGTATTTTGACTTTTAGCCAACATGCCGAATTGCGTTCCCCGGATACCTGCAACACCCACCATTGTCTTCACCATAAATGAGCTTTGTCGATTTAATTTTTTAATATCCACTACAATACTCCCTGTTTCTAAATTCAAAGAAACACGACTTGGACTAAATTCAGTCTTTAAATTTACGACTTTTTGAGTAGTTGCTCGAAAATTCTTCTGCCAAAAAGTTTCAAAATTTAGATTTGAT
>DBVA01000185.1:0-6600 GCA_002308735.1 Opitutia bacterium UBA1276
TGTTAGTGAAAAACTCTGCGGACAATTCCGCCCCTCACATTTCAAGGGAGTTACTACCATTTGTGCTAAGCTTTTTAATCTTTGTAGGCCAACTTTTGTTGCACTTGGGCAAAAGGATGCCCAACAAGTTTCAGTTCTAAAACGAATGATTGAAGATCTTCATTTTCGGATCGAAGTAATCGTAGGCCCAATTGTGAGGGAGACTGATGGGTTGGCAATGAGTTCAAGAAATGTTTATTTAAATGATACTCAACGCGAGGATGCTCGACTGATCTTTCAAGCACTGATCACAGTAAAGAAATTAGTGGATGAAGAAAAAACCAGAAAGGTAGATCGGGTGAAGGAGGAGTTTATGATGGTTTTGCAACAGGGAAACTCTGTGAGAGTTGATTATGCTGAGGTGGTTAACCGAAATACAATGGAGATAGAAGAGGGCAGTATATCGGAAGAATCCTTACTTGTGGTTGCGGTATGGGTGGACTCAATACGTTTGATCGATAATATGGATTTGTCTTATGAGTAAGCGAATAAAGACAGAATATGATTTGGTAATTGTGGGAAGTGGAATCGCAGGTCTCAGTTTTGCACTTAAAGTTGCCGAGGCAGGCTACCGTGTTGCCATTTTTACCAAAAAAGATAAAGCTGAATCCAACACCAATTATGCCCAGGGAGGGATTGCTGCGGTCACTTCTGCTGGCGATGATTTGGAAAAACATGTGCTGGATACCTTGGAAGCAGGGGATGGTCTTTGTGATTCTCAAATTGTTCGTGAGATATTAAAAGATGGACCTGAACGGATTAAGGATTTGATACAATTAGGGGTATCCTTTTCTAGCCTAGATGATGGTCGTATTTCATTGGGAAAGGAAGGTGGACATAGCAAAAGAAGAGTTTTGCATGTCAAGGATGTGACCGGTAAGGCGATTGAAGAGGCTTTGCTTGCCAATATAGCAAAGCAAGGTGTCACATTATTTGAACATTTTTTTGCAATCGATTTAGTAACCTCACGAAAAGCTCGTAAGTTAGGTGTTAAAGTGGAAGGAAGTGGCGACCGAGTTTTGGGACTATACCTGTATGATGCGAATAAGGAACGAGTGGTTACGGTTGCTGCCCCGGTTGTTCTTCTTGCCACTGGGGGTGCCGGACAAACTTATTTGTATACTACCAATCCTTCGATTGCTACGGGAGATGGGGTTGCGATGGCATCCAGAGCCGGGCTGCCGGCAATGAATTTGGAATTTATTCAATTTCACCCAACCACACTCCACTCGCAGAGTGGAGACCGCTTCCTTATCACCGAGGCTGTCCGGGGGGAGGGAGTAAAATTGATCGACTCGAAAAGTAAACCCTTTCTTAAAAAATACCACCCTTTGGCTGACCTTGCGCCCCGAGATGTGGTTGCCCGTGCAATCGACCGGGAAATGAAACGTTCGGGTGCACCATTTGTTAGACTGGATACGCCGAGAATGAAGGGTAGCTTTCCAAAGCGATTTCCCAATGTCTATGAGAATTGTCTAAAACGAGGAGTGGATGCGGTAATTGATCCCATTCCCGTTGTGCCAGCTGCTCATTATTCTTGTGGCGGAATCCCAACTGAAATTGATTGCTCTACTAAACTAAAGGGGCTTTTTGCTTGTGGAGAAGTAGCTTGTACCGGCTTGCATGGGGCGAACCGTTTGGCAAGTAATTCCCTGCTCGAGGCTGTGGTGATGGCACATCGTGGTGCAGAGGCAGTCTGTTCCTTTCTCGATGAGCGAAAGAAAGAAAAGGTCTTCTTACCCGAGTGGGTAGATGGTGATGTACCTGCCTCCGATGAGAGGGTGGTTCTTTCTCACAACTTAGATGAGCTTAAGCGCACCATGTGGGATTATGTGGGCATTGTACGATCCACAAAACGGCTTGAACGTGCCCGTTCTCGTTTGCGAAACCTCGAAAGAGAAATCAACGAATACTATTGGAATGCCAAGGTAGATTTATCTCTCTTGGAGGTAAGAAACCTTGTTTGTGTTGCTGAATTAATTGTTCGTTCAGCTCTCAAAAGAAAAGAGAGCCGAGGGCTGCATTACACTCTGGATTATCCCCATTTGGCTGAAGAGGCTGAAAATACTCTGGTTCCTCCTTTGCGAAAATAAGCAATCATGAAGGGGGTTGGCAAAGTCGCGATGGTTGGTCCAGGAGCGGTGGGTGGTTATTATGGTAGTAGGCTAGCTTTAGCAGGGCAAGAGATCCATTTCCTCTTTCGTAGTTCCTACCAGGACATTCTGAGAGAAGGCTTGTGGTTGATACATCATGAAGAGAAAGGAAGAAAGGAAAAGGTCGACTCTTTGCACGCTCATTGTCGTGCTGATGAAATCGGTCCTTGTGATTGGGTCGTGGTGGCAAGTAAGACAACTGCGAACCAAGACCTTGCGGAGATCATAGCTCCCTTAATTGGTAGTGAAACTCGTTTGCTCACCTTACAAAATGGAATGGGCAATGTTGAAAATCTTGCTGATTGTTTTGGAGCAGAACGAACCATATTGGCCGGTCTTTGCTTTACCTGTATCAATCGAACGGCACCCCATATAATTGAGAGCTTGCTAGCTGGATATGTTCAGTTTGGGCAATTCAACCAGCGGATTAACGAAGATGCTTCTAATATGATTCAGGCTTTTGAAAATGCTGGTGTAAAGATTCGGGTTGCAGAATTCCTGGATGAAGCACTTTGGCGAAAACTTTGTTGGAATATTCCTTTCAACGGACTTGCCATTGTAGCCGGTGGCATAACCACCGACCAAATACTAGCTGATTCCCAACTAAGAAAAAGGGCCCGTAATTTGATGATTGAAGTGCAGCTTGGGGCAAAAGCTTTTGGAATTGATATTGAGACTTCTTTTCTAGACCGACAATTCGAACTTACTGAACCGATGGGAGCATACAAACCATCCAGTCTGATCGACTTTCTTGCTGGTAAGCCGGTCGAGGTTGATGCAATTTGGGGAGAGGCTTTGTTTCGAGGTCGATCAAAGGGAGTCCATATGCCTGAATTGGAAAACTTATATACTCAATTAAAAAATAGTACGCTCGCCTCAGATCAGCCACTTAAAGATATCTCAATCTAAACGCTACTATTACTTGTGATTAATCGGCTTGGTACCCGGAGACTCCTGAGTCGTTGTCCTGAAAGATTGAGCGGAGTGCACTCAAACTCGGCTTGGAAAGTATTGGTTTTATGTAGCTGTTAAAGAGAGAATATCCTAAGGGGTTGAGTTGTTGAACTCCAGTTGGGGTTCTTGCCTGGTCACTCCATTCTGGTGCAAGCGTGCCGTTTTCCCAGAATTCCTGACCAAATTCCCACATGCCAAAATTAAGCAGATAAAGATACTCTTTGCATATGACCCTGTAGGTTTCGGGAGAATTAATATTTTCATCTCCATAGTCTGCCAAATTGAATACCCCATTATCTACAGCTTCTTTCACCGCAAAATACAATTCGCTTGTTTGCCAACCGACGTGAAAATCTGGATCCCACTGTAGGGCATCAGACGAATTTGGAACTGCACCCGGTACCCCATACAAGTGAATCGTATGCATCAAATGTTCAAGGACCTCGGCAATATCGTAATCTCCAACGGAATTGGCTACTCCATCACTACTGTTTTTGTACCAAATCATATCATTCATCATGTTTGAATCCTGAAAATTCTCATACCCTAGATAGCTCTGCCTTCCTGAATCAGTGAGTGGGTTCGGACTATAGTCGGTCCCACCCCCGTAAGCTATCCTTTGCACGGAAGAAAACCCCGCATGCCAAGTTCCAGTTTCTCCTTTGAGCACCTTAATCATCTGTTCCTGAGAAGAGATATCAATACCCTCTGAATTAGGATCAGTTAGTAGCTTTACGGTTTGAGCAATTTTCTTGGCCCACTCCTCAGGCACCGCAATCTGACCACCAACTTCTCCGGCAACCACCAGCATCAATCCGTTAATCTCAAGGGAACGATCAAACCAGGCAGATAGGTTATTATTAGAAACTAAATCTCCGCTGGAGTAGGAAGCGGAGGTGTATAAACTTGTGGTGAACTGGGCAATTAAATCGGACTTGTTTAGCCATTGCTTCGTATTAGGGTCATAAAATCCTTTTTGATTTGAGTAATATCTCCACTCCTTCAATTCGCTTACATATAGCCAAGGGTAAAAAGGTGCGGTGGTCCAAAGCCATTTCAAATCCGGACTGTAGATCCATAAGTTATTGGTGGTTGATGATGGCATGTAGAGCCAACCAAGGTTTGTATGATAAAGCCATGAATTTGCTGATTCAAAAAAAGTACCAAACCATGAACTTTCGTACCAATTTGCTGAGCCCAAATAAGAAGCATCAGGTAAAATTATTGAAGAAGTTTTTGTAGAGACTGAATAATTTCCGTCTGGTAATTGGGTAATCGGGAAATTGTAATTATTCGAGGTAAGGATTCTTACGACGGCAGGATCTGATTGTTGAAGCATTTCTTTGGTGTAGGGTTTCCATTCATTGGTATAATTCGAATGGTCCCTTCCTTCCCAGTTTTGTCCTCCGAGGTAGGTAGTGGTTGCCCAATACACATATTCAGTAATTTGAGTCGGGTAGTCGGAAGTATTGTCATAATAAGTGTACCATGCTTGAGCGGGATACTGGGCCGGTACGGTCTCAAAATATCCTCCTCGGGCTACATCCATTGCATCTGCAATCGATGATCCTGCTTGCTCCCCCCAAATTGAAGGGAAGGCTTTATCCCAGCCTAAGTCAGTTACCAAGTGAAGTACTTCTTCCAGAGTTGCATCCCGGTTATTTCCAGAGCTACCATTTTCAAAAATTTCATTCGCGAATAGATTTTGAGTTCTGGTCAGAACAGTCATGAGAGGGCCCAAACTGTTCTCAAAGGATGCTTGCTCATTCTCAGATGCAAACAATACCATCGTAGCAATCTCGGCCTTTGTGTTTCCTAATAATGTAGTAAGAACTGAAGGCTGGTCTACCGTACCATTTTCATCATTGTCCAGATATTCAGCCAGAACATTTGCAGTGTGCAGAACTTTTGCATCCGCTACAGTATTTGTAGATAGCACCCTGAGCCCGAAAACTTCAACTGATTTACTGAATACATTTGAGGCTTTGTGCAGATCATCCGGTAGAGTGTTCAAGACCGTAAATGAGTTTCCATAGGAGGATGAAAAGAGTATCAAGGCTAGGGAGGGAATCAGTTTCATTCATCCACAATTACCTTTGTTCTGAAATTAGACAATCAACATCGCACCTTCGTAGGAGAAGAAATAAAAAGGATCACTGAATGTATAAATTTACAGTGGCAAAAGAGCTTTTCTTAAAAAATCCTGCTTATTAGGTGCACCGAAATCCATAAGTCTACCGAATTCGATGATTTCACTACCAATGTTATCTTTGAACCATATAATGGCACTACTCTCTGCAATTTCAGTAACATATACTTTTTGATCAAACTCTGATAGATAATAGGGATTACCTTCTATTCCAAGTATATCACTGATGTCTTCGTAATCGCCTTTCGAAAACTCTGAAAAACTCTTTGCTCTTACAATTTTCGAGTTTGATGTCGCCGTAAAATAAATCCAACCATTAGAAGATTTGAAGATATCATTCATAGATTCAAAGCCTTCAGGAACTGGATATTTACCAACCACAAAAATCGAATCTTTATCATATATCGTTTCGGTAATTTGATTGGGACCAGATGCAAAATAAAGCAACCCGTTAATAAGGCTAATTGATCTAGAATATGTGTCCCCCAAAAAATCCAGATCCAGTGTATTTACTAATTTGTGATCTTTAGAATCAAAATCAACCAGGCTAAGTGTTCTATTTCCAGAATTTAGCACTAATGATAAGTTATTTTCTGAATCATAAATTATTTTATGGGGACGAACACCGATTCCATTAATAATGTTGCTCTGAGAAAAAATATCACCGTCAAAAGTCTTTGTGATGAGATTGCCCCTTCCGGTATCTTCATAAACTATTTTGTTTCCAATGGATATTATCGAATGTGGCCCAGCAACATTGTCATCAATCACTTGCCATTTAAAAAGATTGGAGTGATTTTTTTTAGAAAATAAAATTCGGTGGTGCCAACAATCGACGATGAAATATCCGTGGCTGGTTTTAGTTATTTGAGTAGGAGTAAAGAGCCTTAGTCTCCAATTATTTCTAAAGTATTCATCAAATGAAAAATACTGAGACAGCTCAAAATCATAGAAAAGATTTTCTTCATTACAATAAACCCATTCTTGAAACCTTTCTGAATAAAAAAAATTTCCCACATTCAAATCCATCCAACACCATTCGATGTCGGGTGTGTAAAACCACATATTCTCATCTGAAATCGATGATTCTGGGTAGATCCATTCAAATTTTTCTGTGTAAGTCCAACCTCCTTGGGTTTCATAAAAATATCCGAACCAAGAGGATCTCTTCCAACTTTTGATACCAGCCTTGGAAAACAGAATGCTTGAGCCGAAAAGAATAATTAAAAGTGAAATTCTTCTCATAGTTTGAATTACAAGATAATCATTGCGTCTCCATATGAGAAGAAACGATAATTTTTGGCT
>DBVA01000027.1:0-12679 GCA_002308735.1 Opitutia bacterium UBA1276
AAATCTAATATTTGTCTCTTTAAATACAGCTAAAACTTATTAACAATTTTTAATTTTATTTTATAAACTTTTGTACAAAAAAAAATCTTTTTGAATTAAGCAAAATAATTGGCACATATCATGCAATTGGCTAATTTATCTAATCTCAAAACAGTAAGTTTGTTACTGAATTGCAAAAAAAATTAAGTTCCATTCTTACATATAAACAAAACTCAAATTATCGGTTACTGACCGAACATCACCCTAAAAAAATGATTCACATTAACAAAATTCTAAAAAGTAGGTGCAAAAAAGTATTTTCTATTTTTGCATTGTTGTCCTTTATGCCTTCCCTTTTGCAAGGTAACGACGAATTCCCCACTGCAGAAGTGTGCAAAACAGGCCTTGCAGTCACTGACGATACGGTAACTGTCGGTCAACTACATTCCATAACAGGTACCATGGCTATTAGTGAAACTGGTTCCGTTGAAGCTGAGCGACTAGCCATCAAGCAAATTAATGATATGGGAGGAGTTCTCGGCAGAAAAATTGAAATTATCCAAGAAGATGGGGCTTCCGATTGGCCAACTTTTGCGGAAAAATCAAAGAAGTTAATTATCCAAGACAAAGTAGCCTGCGTCTTCGGCTGTTGGACCTCTGCTTCTCGCAAAGCAGTTCTTCCCATTTTTGAAAAAGAAAACAACATGCTTTACTACCCAACTTTCTACGAAGGTTTGGAAGCATCTAAAAATGTGGTTTACACAGGACAAGAAGCGGTTCAACAAATTCTTTGGGGTCTTGATTGGGCATACGAGAACCTTGGTGCAAGAACCTTCTACCTTATCGGCTCTGATTATATTTGGCCCCGTACCTCCAACAAAATCGCTCGTAATCATATCGAACGATTTTTGAAGAAAAAGGATTCAAAATGCAAAGTAGTTGGAGAAGAGTATTATCCTCTCGGACACACCAATTTCCGCTCTCTTATCAACAAGGTAAAGCTCAAAAAACCTGATTTGATCTACAGCATTGTTGTAGGTGGAAGTAATGTTGCCTGGTACAAGCAACTCAAAGCAGCTGGCATAACTTCCAAAAAATACAACTTGCTCACCATTTCAACAACTGAAGATGAATTGCTTGGTATTGGAGGCGAAAATGCCGAGGGTTTTTACGCCTGCATGAAATATTTCCAATCTCAAGAAAATCCAAACAACCAGGCTTTCGTGAAAGCATTTAAGGAAATGTGGGGTGCTGATTCCGTAATTGGGGATGTCACACAAGCTGCATACCTTGGCCCATGGATCTGGAAAGCGGCGGTTGAAAAGGCTGGAAGCTTTGACATCGACAATATTCACGCGGCACATCCAAACATTGAATTACCGGATGCTCCAGAGGGATATGTACGGGTTCACGAAACCAACCAGCATTTGTACAGCCGAGCTAAGATTGGAAAAATCACAAAAGATGGACAATTTGAAGTCATGGCTGTTTCCGAAGATTTGATTGAGCCTGATCCATTTCCTAAAGGCTACCAATAATATTTGATTTAATCTTCTTTTCTTTCAACAAGCCGTCGTCCCCCTGATGGTGCTCGGCGGCTTGTTGTATTATCCATTTTTTAAACAAACTCTATAAAAATATTATCTTCTCATGGATGATTATACATACGAAGAAATTTACTCGATTGTGGTAATGCAGTCATTCAGCGGAATAAGCTTGATGTGTATTTTCATACTAATGGGTTTGGGACTTTACATTATCTTTGGACAAATGGGGGTTATCAACATGGCCCATGCCGAATTCCTTGTGCTGGGATCGTACACTATGTGTCTTTTTTCCAAGTTTGTTACCGAAAATTTTCCTGCCTTTACTGATTACTATATCATTTTTGCCATTCCATTGTCCTTTTGCGTGGCTTTTGGAGTTGGGTATCTTATTGAATGGTTTTTAATCAGCCGACTCTACCACCGACCCCTTGACACACTCCTTGCCACTTGGGGCTTAAGTTTAATCATGCAACAATGTTTTAGAAGTTTTATAGGAGCAAGGGAAATGAGTGCTGACTTACCTGAGTGGCTCTTAGGTTCGTGGGCAGCGAGTGATATTATTGATATTCCAATAAGCGGATTGGTCTTACTTTTACTTACAATCTGTCTAACTGCTGGTTTAGCAGTTTATAAATCCAAAACGCGTATGGGTCTACGCATGCAAGCTACCACTCAAAACCGAGAAATGACCAGTGCTTTAGGTATCAACACCAAAATGACGGATCGAGTAACCTTTGGCATCGCCTGTGGCATTTCAGGAATTGCTGGTGCCTTTTTTACAACCATGGCATCCACTTCCCCTTCAGCTGGTACCAACTACATCGTTGATTCCTTCCTTGTCCTGGTAGTCGGTGGCTTAGGCAGCTTGGTTGGTCTTTTCGTTTCCGGAGGTTTTCTCGCCCTTCTCTCTTCAATTCTTGAATTTTTTATGACCGGTTCGATCGCAAAAGTTTGGCTTTATCTAATTATCTTTGTCGTCCTGATGAAATTCACCCGCGGTCTATTTTCCGACAAGATCCGAAGTTAAGGACTTAGTTTATTTGCTATGAATAATACAACCAGCCAAGAAAATTCAAGCATTGGAAAGCTTTTATACGAAAGACTTTTCAAAAATAAGGAAGGGCTGATTGCTTTTGTGATTCTAGCCGTGGTTATACTGATCATTCTTCCCTCCTCGCTAAGTGCATTCCGGCTTAATCTTGCTGGAAAATATCTCTGCTATGCCTTTGCTGCTGTGGGACTCGTCATGTGTTGGGGAAATGCTGGAATTTTATGCCTTGGGCAAGGATTATTCTTTGGGGCAGGAGGTTATTGCATGGCTATGTTTCTCAAGCTTGAGGCTTCTGATCCTGAGAGTACAGCGATTCAAAGCACTCCTGGAATTCCTGATTTCATGGATTGGAATCAGGTTACAGAAATACCATGGTTTTGGCATCCTTTTAAAAGCCTTCCCCTTACGATCGCACTGATCATTGTCTTACCTGCTGTTCTCGCTTTCATCCTTAGCGTTTTTTATTTTAAGGGAAGAGTAAGTGGGGTGGTATTCGCAATTTTGACCCAATCGATGGTGGCCTGTTTATGGTACTTCATTGTGGGAAACCAAGGATATTTCGGAGGAATAAACGGAATCACGGACCTGAAAACCCTTTTGGGCTGGGATATTAGGACTGAATCGGCTCATTACATACTTTATTACCTATGCTCAATCTTGTTGCTTCTTTGCATTCTAGCTAGCCGATATATTCTGTCGACCCGCTTGGGTCGGGTTTTAATCGCACAGCGAGATAAAGAAATGCGGGTACGGTTTTCAGGCTATAATATTACCTCCTTTAGGATTTTCATATTTTGCTTCGCCGCAGTAATAAGCGCAATTGGAGGAGCGATGTTTACTTTACAAGTCGGATTTATGTCTCCTAACTTAATAGGGGTAGTTCCTTCCATTGATATGGTCATCTTTACTGCCGTTGGGGGCCGGGAAAGCCTTTTTGGTGCAGTCTATGGAGCTCTCGCAGTCAACGCCGCCAAAACTGCATTCTCGGAAGCTTATGCCGCACAATGGTTATTTTTCTACGGTGCAACTTTCATTGTTATTGTTCTCTACTTACCTAAGGGACTTGCTGGGATTTATCAGGATCACATCAAAAAACTTGTTTCTAAATTTGCTCAGCGCACGAACAGCGATGAAATACCTAATTTACCTGTAGAGAAGGAGGAAAACAGTGCCAAGTAATACAGATTATTTGCTGGCAATCGAAGACCTGACCGTCAGCTTTGATGGATTTAGAGCAGTTGACGAGCTCACGCTCTATGTCGACAAAGGTGAGTTACGAGTGATTATTGGACCCAATGGGGCAGGAAAAACCACGGTACTTGATCTAATCAGTGGAAAAACTAGGGCTTCTTCTGGAAGTATTCGATATAACAACAAAGAGCTTACGAAAATGCGGGAACATGAAATCGTGCGAGCGGGAATTGGACGAAAATTTCAAACTCCTTCCATTTATGAAAAGTTATCCGTCTATGAAAACTTAGAAATTTCTTATCCATGGGGGCGCACGGTTTTTGGTTCCCTTAAATTCTCGCGAACTAAGGAAGTTATCGATCGCATAAATGAAGTAGCCCAACAAATCTTTTTACAGGATATGCTCGAAACGGAAGCAGAACTTTTGAGCCATGGGCAAAAGCAATGGCTTGAAATTGGAATGTTATTAGTTCAAAACCCGGAACTTATCATGCTAGATGAACCCGTTGCTGGAATGACTGCGAAGGAACGTGAAGCCACTGCTGATCTGCTCGAAAAAATAGCCAAAGAAAGATCCATCATAATTATTGAGCACGATATGGACTTCGTTGCCAAAATAGCAGATCAAGTCACGGTCTTGCACCTTGGTAAAATCCTCAAGGAAGGATCCATGGACGAGATACGCAGTGATCCCGTTGTACAGGAAGTTTACCTTGGCCACTAAGATGTAAATTCGAAAGGAAATCTAAATGTTTTTTATCAATCGTTTAAATGTTAGCTACGGTGAAAGTAAAGTTATCACTGACTTGGATCTTGAACTGCGAAAGGGAGAAATTTTAGCCGTTATGGGCAGGAATGGAATGGGTAAGACTACTTTATTTAAATCTCTTATAGGTATTCTAGAATGCGGTTCCGGATCAAGTATCAAAATTAATGACAGGGAACTTGCGACAGAACCAAGTTTCATGCGTGTGAGAAATGGTTTGGCTTATGTTCCGCAAGGAAGAATGATTTTTCCAAATTTGTCAGTTACCGATAATATACGTACCGGATTGGACTCCTCCAATGAAAAAAATGTCCCGGATTATGTCTATGAGCTTTTCCCTGTGCTCAAAGAGATGGGAAAACGTAAGGGAGGCAATCTTTCGGGTGGACAGCAACAGCAACTTGCGATTGCACGAGCCCTGGTTACCAAACCAAAAGTTCTTCTTTTAGACGAACCAACCGAAGGTATTCAACCATCGATTATTAAAGAGATGGCAGAAAAGCTTAAGACTATTCGCGATATGCATGATGTATCGATCATTGTTGCCGAACAGGTTCTATCCTTTGCCCTTACTGCTTGTGATCGTTTCCTTGTAATGGAGGGAGGTGCTATTGTGCATTCAAGTGACCGATCCGAAGTGGATGCAGAAAAAATCAAAAAGTTTCTTTCAGTTTAACCAGATTACTTTTCCAATTTTACTACTACTAAAAACTACAATAAATAAATTATGAAAACATTAATTAAAGTAAATCTCGATGCAAGTCCTGAAGAGCATGATGTACTACACAACCGCTGGCATCCTGATATTCCCATGGTGGCTACAGTTGAACCCGGAGATGAATTTCGAGTTGAGTGCATTGACTGGACAGGTGGACAAATCAGCAATGATGACGATGCCACCGACATAAAAGTAGTCGACCTGACCAAGGTCCACTACCTGAGTGGGCCGATTGGTGTAAAAGGTGCTGAACCCGGAGATTTGCTTGTGGTTGACATTCTTGATGTTGGAGTTTTGGAAGAATCCGAGTGGGGCTTCACCGGCCTATTTGCAAAAGAAAATGGGGGTGGATTCCTCACCGAACATTATCCAGAAGCTCGAAAAGCTTGCTGGGATTTTCATGGGGTCAAGACATCTTCGAGACACATTCCAAATGTTGAGTTTGCTGGTATCATGCACCCAGGTCTCATTGGATGCTTACCATCCCAAGAACTCCTTGATGAATGGAATAAAAGGGAAACTAAGTTATTTGAAACCAATCCTGATCGTACGCCTCCCCTTTGTGCCCTACCCTATGCCGACACTGCCCACATGGGTCGTATGAGCCCCGAAGAAGGTGCCGAAGCAGCTAAGGAAGCTGCTCGCACAGTTCCTCCGCGTGAGCATGGTGGAAATTGTGATATCAAAGACTTGACTCGAGGCTCGAAAGTTTATTTCCCAGTCTATGTCGATGGAGGGGGACTTTCTATGGGTGACATTCATTTCTCACAGGGAGACGGTGAAATTACTTTTTGCGGGGCGATCGAAATGGCTGGCTACCTTGATATCCGAGTAAGTCTGATTAAACAAGGAGTTCAGAAGTACGGCGTTATCAACCCTATCTTCGAACCCAGTCCCATCAAGCCAGAATACAAGGAGCATTTGATTTTTGAAGGGATCTCCGTCGATGAAACCACTGGCGAGCAGTATTACTTAGACGCTCATGTTTCGTATCGTAGAGCCTGTTTAAATGCGATTGAATACATGAAGAAGTTTGGCTACACAGGAGAGCAAGCCTATGCCATACTCGGTACCGCTCCTGTGCAAGGTCATATCAGCGGAATCGTGGACATACCGAATGCTTGCGCCACCCTTCATTTACCCACTGAGATTTTTGATTTTGACATCAAGCCAAATGCTGAAGGTCCGAAACATTCCGTTACTTCGGATGTTGATCTTGCAAAAGCTGATTGATCTAAAGACTCCTTTAGACAAGAGATGTGTAGGTTTTTCGTATGCATTTCTTTTCTTAGATTTTTTAACAACCAAACTAATTAAATCATGCAAATTTTTGAATATAATTGTGAAGAACATGGTGTCTTCGAGCTAATGCGTCCTTCAGGATTAAGAAGACACCCTGGTCCCTGCCCAGATTGTGGAAAATTAAGTCAGCGTGTTTTTAATACGATGCCCAATTTACGACAAATAGATTCTACAAAAAAGAATAATATAGAGCGAAACATAAAAAGTCAGTTCGAACCCCATGTTTGTGGTCCGAATTGTGAACATGAGGCACCAAGTCTTATTTCGCCCATTTCCAAACAAAAGACTAAAGTTCAATCTTACAACGGTCCCCGATCATGGGTTATTGAACACTCTATTTAATTTGTTGCCTTGTCAGTTGGAATTTCCAATTTACAAATTTATCGAGGTTCATCAATCAGGATTTCATCTAATTAAAAGTGTATAATGAACATTGCTTGGAGAAGATTTGATCAAGTTGGTTTTTCGGTATCTTTTATTTGTGCTATTCATTGTTTGGCAATGCCCATCCTATTGCCATTAATTCCAGTTTTGGGAAGTTCATTTCTTGCAAGCGACAGTGCCGAACTCGTTATAGTCTCGATCACACTTTTGATTGCCACTCCGACTCTTTTTCGTGGCTATCTCAAGCATCGAAAATTACTAATTCCCGGATGCTTTTTGGTCGGATTACTCTTATTTGCTTTTCGGCCCGGAGCATTCGAACACTCTCATCAACATTTTCATGGTGAAGATATTCTTCATTTCGTTTTTGCAGCTTTAGCAGGATTTTCACTTGCCTTGGCACATTGGTTAAATCTTAAATTTTGCAGAATTTGCCCTACCTGTATGGACGAAGAATCTTCCTGAAAGTAAAAATTGGGTCAATTAATAAAATACGCAAAAAGAAATTTATTGATCCTTGAATTTCTTGAAATTCAAAACATTGCCTAAGTTAAACACCCAAAAACAGAAAAAATGAAAGTCCTTTGTATTTTGTATGACGATCCAAAGGATGGTATGCCCCAAAGTTATCCCCTTAGTGATCTTCCCAAATTAGAACGATATCCGGATGGTATGTCCCTACCCACCCCTAAAGGAAGAGACTTTACTCCAGGTGAGTTATTAGGTTGTGTATCAGGAGAATTAGGACTGAGAAAATTCTTAGAAAATAACGGTCATGAATTTATTGTGACTAGCAGTAAGGATGGGGATGACTGCAAAGCCGACAAACATATCGTTGATTCTGATATTGTCATATCCCAACCGTTTTTTCCCTACTACTTAACCAAGGAAAGAATTGAAAAAGCAAAAAAACTGAAAATGGCGATTACTGCTGGAATTGGTTCAGATCATGTGGATTTGCAAGCGGCAATTGATCATAAGGTGGATGTGGTAGAGGTAACTTTCTGCAATTCTAGATCCGTTGCTGAGCACATTGTGATGATGATTGTTTCGATGGTAAGGGACTATCACAACCAGCACCGAATCGTAAATGAGGGCGGATGGAATATTGCTGATGCCGTTCAAAGATCCTATGATGTAGAGGGCATGCACATTGGGACAGTTGCTGCTGGACGAATTGGTTTGGATGCATTGAGGAAAATGAAACCTTTTGATGTGCATTTGCATTACTTTGACAGACACAGACTACCAGAAAATGTTGAAGCGGAACTTAACTTAACCTTCCATGAATCCGTAGAATCTATGATCAAAGTTTGTGATGTGGTAACGATCAATTGTCCCCTTCATCCAGAAACTGAGAACTTATTTGATGATGAATTAATTGGTAAAATGAAAAAAGGGGCGTTCATTGTTAATACCGCGAGGGGAAAGATCTGTGACCGTGAAGCTATCGCCAAAGCACTTGAAAGTGGACAATTGAGCGGATATGCTGGTGATGTATGGTTTCCACAACCAGCACCGAATGATCATATTTGGAGATCTATGCCGAATCATGGGATGACTCCTCACACCTCTGGAACATCCTTATCCGCACAAACTCGATATGCTGATGGAGTCCGGGAAATCTTAGAATGTTTCTTCAACGGAGAGGAAATTAGAAACCAGTACCTAATTGTACAAAACGGTCAACTAGCTGGTATGGGTGCCCACTCTTACAGTAAAGGTTCTGCAACGAGCGGGTCTGAAGAAGCTGCCCAATATAATAAATGATCTTTTTTTAGTTTGCGGTATGTCACTGGCTTTAAGAGAGACAATGTTGATTGTAAATTATGGATATAAACGACATATCGAATTAAAAGATGCTCATTGGCATTTCAATACCCTGGAAATGAAATTAAATTAGATGAACGATTTTTTTCGGATTCTAAATTAACTTTTAATATCCGGTCAGTAAACAATCATCAAGCATAGCAGTCAGTGCTTCTTGATCCATCTCGCGACTGATTAAAACGATTTCCTGTCGGCAGTCGCCATTCCCATCCTTCCATACATGCTCAATATGACTTCGATCTTCAGGCCAGTCACTTTGTGGAAGGGCTGCCCAAAAATACCCTCCGCGGCCAGTCTTTCCATGGTTGGGGTGCGGGCATCCTTGGAGCCGTGTATAGAAGTGTCCAATCGACCCAGGTCATCGGAAATAAAAACTACGATATTGGGCTTTTGATTGACTCCAAACAGGGAAGCCATCGATGGGCAAATTCCGAAAAAAACGAACTTAATTATCTTAAACATAAAAGAAACAGAAGCATTCCAGGCATAAGAAAGCTTTTACTTCAGAGTGGCCGGACCCTTGAGAAATTCAAGCGAAACCAAGAACTTATCCACCATCATCATGGTTTCCTCATACATGGAATTGAAGAAGCCATGCTTTTGATCTTTATACCAATGGAGGTCACAACGCCCACCCACTTTTTCGATCTTCTTTTTGAATAGTTCTCCGGTGGCGACCGGGATCAGCTTGTCCTCGGTTCCGCAAATGAAAATGGTGGGCGGGATTCCTTTTTTAATATTGTGCATGGGGGAAAAGGCTTTCCAATACTCTTTGACTCGGGAGTGTCCATACCCCTTTTCACTGTTATCGATTACGGGATTGAAGAGCAGGAGGGCCTGGGGTTTGGGGCTAATGGATAGATCATCACTTGATTCATCAAAAGCTTGGATCGTGGCCGTCGTGGCCGCTACATGTCCACCGGCTGAACCTCCCCCTGCAATGATCTTCTTCGGGTTCACCCCTAATTTGTCAGCATTTCCACGTATCCAGCGCATGGCTGACTTACCGTCACTTACGCAGGCCTTTGGCTCGGTCTGATGATTTTTCTTGGTCCGATAGTCGGCACAAAAGGCAACCATGCCACGGGAAGCCAGGTAGTCCGCATGACGAGAAAACTGGGTGTAACTTCCACCACTCCATCCACCCCCAAAGAAAAAGACCACTGCGGGCCGCTTGTCCGTATTTTTCCAGTCATCTGGGTAATAGGTATGCAAAAACAGTTTACCTTGAGGAGTATTCTTGTATTCGATCACTCGATCGGGCTCAGGATTCTTTTGGGCAACCGCGTTTAGGCAAAAAATAATCGTGGCCACAAGAATAAACATATTTCTAAAGATCATTCCTAAAAAATGGTTTGATCTCCAATAACTGACAAGTACACAATGTTAGGAATTCAAACAAAATCAATCATGACACTACGCTTCCTGACCATTCTTGCAGCCTTATTATCTACGATTTCTCTTCGTGCCGATGATCGTCCCAATGTTCTCTTCATTGCGGTTGACGACCTGAACCACTGGGTGGGTCACTTGGGTCGCAACCCACAGGCAAAAACTCCGAACATTGACCGGTTGGCTACCATGGGGACCACCTTTACCAACGCACACACCGCTGTACCTGCCTGCGAACCTTCCCGTTGTGCCCTGATGAGTGGTCGACGTCCATGGGTAAGCGGATGCTACAAGAACGGACATGAATGGCGAAAATATCAAAAGCCTGGCGAAGGCCTCTCCGCCCAGTTTTTAAAAGCGGGATATTATGTTTCCGGGGCCGGAAAGATTTATCACCAAATGGATGCTCTCGAAGAGGAGTGGAGTGATTACATGAATAAAGGAAAGTTATCCAGCAATGGCCCAGGGGTTGATAAGTACGACGGGTACCATGTCGAGAAAACCTTCCCGAATTTAAAAGATGAAGACATTGTGGATTGGCATTCGGTTGATTACTGCGTGGAACGACTTTCGAAAAAGCGTAAGAAACCATACTTTATTGCCTGTGGACTCTACAAACCACACCTGGCCTTTGTGGCTCCCCGTAAATATTATGAGGATTTCCCACTTGATGAAATCAAACTGCCGCCCCATTTCGAAAATGATCTCGATGACATCCCCCCGGCAGGAATTAAAATGGCCAAGCCCCAGGCTGACCATGCCAGGTTTTTGAAAAGCGGACGCTGGAAAGCCGCGATCCAATCGTACCTTGCCACCTGTGCATACACCGACATGAATGTGGGCAGGCTTCTCGATGCCTTTGAAAAAAGCCCTGACCGAAAGAATACGATTATAGTATTCTGGAGTGATCACGGATGGTCGCTCGGTGAAAAACAACATTGGAGAAAATTTGCCCTCTGGGAGGAAACCACCCGTATTCCGATGATATGGGTCGCTCCGGGCATGACCAAACCCGGAACGAAATGCAGTCAGCCTGTCGACACCATGAGCATATACCCCACCCTATGTTCGCTTACTGGGATTAAGAAACCTGACCATGTGAGCGGCCACGACATTTCTGCTCTCCTGCAAAACCCCAAGGCTAAATGGCAACATCCCGCTATTACCACCCATGGGCGCGGGAACCATTCGGTGCGCACCGCAAAAGAACGGTACATTCGGTATGCTGATGGCTCCGAGGAATACTATGACCACGCCAAGGACCCGTATGAATGGAAGAATTTAGCGGCAACATCCGACCTGAGCCGATTTAAAAAATGGTTACCTAAAAAAGAAGTGGCTAGCAAATCTTTGAATAAAACAAAGAAATAAGAAATCTCCTAAATTCTTCATTTTCATTTTTTTTTGTAAAAGCTCATTACTTCCTCTTCGTCATCATCTGGACCTCAACTTGTTGGTGGCATAAGCACGGGAAAACTTCAACGCATTATTTGCCAACCGGCCAATGTTCGGGGTCAAAAAAAGGAACGACAAAACAAGGCCGATGATCAATGATTATTAAAGGATTTCATATATTTGGAATTCAACCTAATGGTTTTAAATCACTCTAAAGAAAGCAATGCAGATGCTTACACTACCTGCGAAAAAATATTTGTTATTTGAATTTTTTCTTTTTCTTGGAAGATGTAATTTCGAAGGTATTGATCTTTGTATCCGGACTTGGAACTACCTGATCAGACGCCCAAAAAATTCCGTTGATTATAAATCTCACCGAATTGGGATCCGCAAAATCGCTTTGGTGCCCAAGGGAAGTGGAAAAGGTTCTGCCTCCCCATTTGTTCATCCATGTCCATGCCACTACATCCGTCATCTCCGACTCAAGATGATGCGTACCAAATTGGTTTGTTCGTACCGCAGCTTTTTTGTCCCTTGGGTGCCCAGTCCCCAATAAAAGAGGTGTGGTTCCTTTTTCCAGTTTGGTCAGATAGAGCGTACCCCGGGATTCCCAATTAGTAGATGAATGAAAGCTTTGATTTGAGCAGAATTATTTTCAATTTTGAAAAAAGGTAATCAGCAAGAGTAAATTATTAGGAGCCTTTAGCGGATGAAAAAATCCCCCGGATCTCTTCTGCTATCAGTGAAATACCCTTCTCTACAACTTCGTCGTCCTGGGCATAGGTAACCCGGATACACTGCTCTTTGTGGGCCCAATCATCTTGCTCCATTCCCGGGAAGAAATAGTGACCGGAGACCACGAGCACCCCCTTTTTCTTTAGCCGTTGATAAAGCTCCAGGCTACTGATGGGAAGCCCCTCGAACCAGAGCCAAAGAAATAATGCTCCTTCAGGTTTGTGAATTCGCATCGGGATTTCATCGTTAATTTCTCGTCTAAGTTGGGCGACTGCCCTTGCAGACTTTTGCTTGTAAAACGGTTTGACCACATCATTGCTGACCCGGGTAATTTCTCCACTTTTCACCAAATCCAAGGCAAGGGCAGGACCCAAGCTCCCCGGAGCGAG
>DBVA01000163.1:0-3172 GCA_002308735.1 Opitutia bacterium UBA1276
TTGGGCAGGTGATCATTGGAAACCCGAAGGCACCCTGATTCGTAAGGATTGGAAGGAAAGGCCCGCTGTCGGGGTTTGGAGAGACTTGGTTAAGGGCAAGTGGTGGACCGAGGGATCCACTGCAACCAACGAACAGGGAAAGGCAGTGATCGACGGGGCTTTTTTCGGAGTTTACGAAATTACCATTGGAGCGAGTAAAACCCCACATGTGGTCAAGCATCTCCCTGACAAGCAAGGCGTTTCACTTACCTTACCCTAAATGAGAATGGCTTGCCCCCCATTTTTTGCGTCTTACAATATAGTCTTATGACCAACCCGCGCCTAGGACAGCAAACTATTCACTCCACAAGACCGTGGGGAGATATCCATATGGTAGTTAGAAACCAAGAATGTTCGGTAGATCTCACCGAGGTGAAACCTGGAGAGCGGGCAAGTTTACATTCCCATAATATACGCCATGAACTCTTTCATTTCCTGGATGATGGTGCCGTCCTTGAAATTGACGGTGAGCTCTTTCATCCCAAAGCCCATGAAGAATTCATGATTAAAGCAGGTCAAAAACACCGGTTCTGGGCAGAAGATACCATTTTCAGGATGTTGGTGGTCAGCTTTGGCGAATGGAAGGCAGAAGATCAAATCCGGCACGATGACGACTACGGAAGGACCGGAGAACCCCTCGGACTTTAAATGTAAAGTGAGTAAGCCTCGCATAGCCGTGACCATGGGCGATCCTGCAGGGATCGGTCCTGAAATCTGCCTGGATCTTCTAACCGATTCCTCCATTGCGTATCTTTGTACACCGATTGTATTTGGAGATGCCAATGTTCTTAGGCTGTGTGCGGAGCAAACGGACAAGTCAGCAGATTTTAAAGAAATCAGTTCAAATGATTTAGCTTCAGCAACTGAGCCTTGTGTGCTCAACCTTGGGCTTCTCGATCCAAAGCTGCTGGAACCGGGCGTGGTGAATCAAGCCACGGGTCACGCCACCTATGGATATATAACCCAAGCAATCGATGCCTGTCTTTCCCAATGCGTCCATGCCGTGACCACCTGCCCGGCCAACAAAGAAGCCCTGCAATCCGCCGGAATTCCCCAACCGGGACACACCGAGATTTTTGCCGATCGGACCCAATCGAAAAAATTCTGCATGGCTTTCCTTTCCGATGAGATCAATTGCAGCTTGGTCACTGTGCATGCTGGCTATCAGGAGGTTCCCCATTTACTGAACGAACAAAGAATTGTGGATGTAATCGAACTTACTCGGGCCACCCACAAAAAATTGCTCGGAAAAGAACCACGAATCGCAGTATGTGGACTTAATCCACACGCTGGGGAAAATGGTTTATTCGGAAACTGCGAAGAGGAACGTATCATCCAACCTGCGATGGATAGAATGCGGAAGGAAGGTTGCGACCTCGTAGGCCCGGTCCCTCCTGACACCGCCTTCACCCAATCGCAAAGGAATGTGACCGATGCCTACATCTGTATGTATCACGACCAGGGACTGATTCCAGTCAAGACAATCGCCTTTGAATCAGCGGTGAATGTCACTCTGGGTCTCCCCATCGTCCGTACTTCGGTGGATCATGGAACCGCCCTCGACATCGCTTGGCTTGGCAAGGCTGACTCACGCAATCTCAAATCGGCCGTTCGGCTTGCAGTTCGGTTGGCAGGCTGAGAAAAGTTTGAGGTCTAATCCTTCCATGGTAAAAATCAAATTTCTTTTCACCCTACCCGCTTTCTTTGCTTTTCAATTGTTTTCGGAAGCACCCCTATTACGGGACTTCATGGGAATCAATGGACATTTCCATTTCGATCCAATCCAATACGCCCAAACCTGCAAACTTGCTCGAAATTACCATAATCTAAATTGGGATGTAAAAAAGCCCGGTGATCCCATCACTTTTCCCATTTGCGTAAATAAAGTGAATTGGAAAACCCATGTGTACGGGAAATGGACCGCACAAAATTTCGAAAATAGCCTCTGTGCCCAGTTCGGATCCTTTGGTGAAAGTAACCAGGACTATGGCTCAATTTGGAGGAATCAGGGGGGCTGGTGTTTTGAATATGGTAAGGCGATGGCACGCTACTTCGGACCTTCGGGAAAGGAAAAGCTGATCACTTCAATCGAGATCGACAACGAACCTGGGAACGATTTTGACGATGCCCTTTATCAATCCATTTTTAAAAATATGGCCCGGGGAATCAGGGTTGGAGACCCGAAAGTCAAAATTGTCACCTGTACGGCCCATGCCACAGCAGCCGACAAGTATTCCAAAGATTTACGGAAAACTTTTGCTGATCCTGAGATGCTCCCACTTTTTGATGTCATAAATCTGCACACCTATGCTCAGCTAAAAAAAGGAATAACCCAAAGCCCTTGGACTCGTACCTATCCTGAAGGCAAAGACACCCCCTACCTCCAGGTTGTGGAAGACACAGTCCAATGGAGAGACCGAATCGCCCCTGACAAGGAGATCTGGATAACCGAATTCGGTTATGACTCCTGCACCCCAAAGGCAATGGCCAAACGCTCGGGGTGGTTCGAAAAGCTGGATTGGCGAGGTGTTACCGACTTGCAACAAGCCCAGTATTTGATCCGTTCCTTTCTGCTGTTTGCATCCATGAAAGTGGATCGTGCTTACCTTTACTTTTTTGACGATAAGGATGAGCCCCAAGTCCATGGTTCATCGGGACTCACTCGCCACGGAAAACCAAAACCCAGTTTCTATGCAGTTAGCCAACTTTACCGGATCTTGGGTAATTATCGATTCGAATGCATCATTAAACGAACCGAGCAGCTTTACCTCTTCGAATTCTCCAAAGAAGATAAGAGGAATCAACTCTGTTGGGTGGCATGGATGCCCACGGGTTTCCGATCCGATCAACCGGTCCAAAAAAACCATCGAATAACGGAGATCACACTTACCGACCTGCCCGCGAAACCAAAACAAATCTTGGCCATGCAAACCTCAGAACAAACTCAAAATAAAGACTTCGTTTCGACCTTGAAGTCTATTACTTTCGAACTCAGCGAAAGCCCAGCCTATCTATTCTTCGAACCGAAGAAGTAAATCCTCATTTTAGATCCTTCATCAAGGTTTCATCGAAGGATACTGCAGAAATAATTTCAATTTCCAGCAGTAAATTATCAATGAAACTTTGTGAATCG
>DBVA01000149.1:0-16663 GCA_002308735.1 Opitutia bacterium UBA1276
GGATTTTGATTTGGAAGAACTTGGGCATATCCTTGATCAAGTAAAGCCTGGTAATCCATTTGCTACCTATCTAAAAGGGAAAAAAGGCTTATCGAGCGTGGTTGATGAGCTTAGATTCTTTAAGGGTTTCATTGACCTTACTTTCAAGCACCAAGACCAATATTTTATTTTGGACTGGAAATCCAACCTGCTCGAAGGTGATCAAGATGCCTTCGCTTCCCACAACCTGTTTGAAGAAATGAAAGAGGCAGACTACCTCCTGCAATATCATCTCTACACTTTGGCCATCCATCGCTTTCTCTCACAATCAAGTTCTTTGGATTATGACTACGATCGATGCTTCGGTGGAGTTTATTACCTCTTTATCCGAGGTATGTGTAAGGGTTCAAAACCAGATGACGGCATCTTTTTCGATCGCCCTTCAAAAGCAATCATCCAAGCAATGGATCGCTTCCTAACCATCTAAAGATGAAAGAAACAACTGGCATCAAACCTAAACTGGCATCCCAGATTTTAGAATTTTTCAAGAGACATAAACCCCAAGCCGAACTTGATGATGCTCTTCCGATTCTAGAGTCATTACATAATAAACTAATAGAGGGTCACTCTTCCCTAAATCTTACTGATTTTGGTAATGAAATCGAAATTCTAAAAGAAAATGATCTGGTTGGAGGCCCAGAAGAAATAAGGCCTTTAGTATTAACCTCTAGTGGTGATCTTTATTTCAAAAGATATTTTGACTATGAAATTAGCATAGCCAAAAAACTACGAGAGTGGTCAAACATTTCCGACCAAGGTCCGATAATGGACTGCTCGCATTTGGATAACTTATTTTCCAATGACCCCGATCAATTGAAGGCCGCAAAATTATCAATCAAAAATCAATTTTCAGTGATTACGGGAGGACCCGGAACGGGTAAAACTTTTCTGGTCGTATCCATCTTACATGCTCTACTACAAAATAATTCGGAAATAAAAATTTTGTTGGCCGCACCCACAGGAAAAGCGGCACAAAGAATGACGGAATCCATCTTGCTTAACTTAGAAAGGTTTGATCTTAGCGAAGATGAAAAGCAAAAATTTCCACAGGAGGCTTCCACCATCCACCGTCTGCTTCAACCACTTCCACCATCCATTCACTTTCGAAAGGATCAAAGGAATCCCCTGGATGCCGATTTCTTAATCATCGATGAAGCTTCGATGATTGATCTCCCTTTGATGGCAAAATTATTCCGTTCGATTCCAAATGAATGTGGCCTCATTCTAGTCGGCGATGTGGATCAACTTGCTCCCGTTGAAGCCGGTGCCCCTTTTGCTTCCATAGTCCGTCATTTCTTGCAACCCGATTATCCTCAGCTCGTCGCGAAACTATCAACCAATCGAAGATTTAGCGGTACCAGTTCTATCCATCGACTATGCAAAGCTATCTCCTCTGGCGATACAGCTGAAACAGAACTTCTTATTGGCGAAGAGAGACACGAAGACTTTGAGTTTCTAGAAACTTGGGATGATTCCAAGATCAATCAGGCTATTATCGAGGGATATGCATCACTTATCAAAGCAAAGACACCCGCGGAAGCTCATCAAGCATTTTTGAACTTTCAAATTCTTTGCCCCACTCATCAGGGAAATCGTGGGGTCATTGCCATGAATGAGAGATGTCAAAAGATTCTAGTTAATGATCCGGATCTTTATTTCTCTGGTTTACCGATCATTATCAAACAAAATGACTATGGTTCCGAACTCTTCAATGGTGACATTGGAATTTTTCTACCAACCCGAGAAAATTCAGATAAATTATCCGTATGGTTCGCAGACAACAAGGGTGGTTACAGAAAATTTTCACCCGCTCGTCTTCCTCCTTTTGACTTAGCGTTTGCGATGACTATTCATCGAAGTCAGGGCTCAGAATACCAAGATGTCATGATTACCTTACCTCTCATTACTTCTGAAATCTTATCTAGGCATTTACTTTATGTGGCATGCAGCAGAGCTAAGAGAATGGTCCGGATTCATGGCTCCAAAGAAATCTTTCTAGAAACGGTTCGAAAGTCTGCAAAATATTCACTAGGGCTTGAAAACCGCTTAAAGGAAATAAATTAGACAAATTAAAATTTAATCTTTTTTGAACTCGGCTTGGATAAGCCTGTAAATTTTATGTAGTTCTGAAAGCCCTAGAATTTTTCGTGATATTCAGATTCCAAATTGCTAGGAAAAAGAAAGTAAATTGGCTTTTGACTGGTCATATTAGCATGAATTTTTTCCAAAGCCTCATTTTTAGAATCTAAAATACTGACCTCTAGAGGGGAACGATCACCCGCATTTTCATCCTGAGAAACCACCACATATTGACCTTCCTTCCAACTTACCTCTCCACTTTCTGATAAAATTGATTTGGTTGAAGATGGCTGAACGCTTCCACTTTCTGTATTTTGTTCCAATTGGCCTTCTATTGTTTTCTTAAAAGAAGCGATGTCCTCGTGAAGTGATGTTTTAAGCTCATCAAATGAATTTGTAAGAACTTCCACTTTTTCATCTTCACTCTTCAAGGCAGCAGGAATTTCATCGAGTTCATCCACCCTTTTAAACAAACTATCCAGTTCTTCCCTGGATTCATTTTTGAGTCTTTTTAACTCATCCGAAAGAGAAGTCACTTTTTCCTTTAATTCGATGAAATCATTATCGGATTTTTCAACCGAGGCATCCATTTCTGTACTGATCAAGTCGGTATTAGTAGTGGATAGAGGTGGAGTTTCATTTTCTTCTTTATCATCTCCCCCATCATCATCGAATTTTTCGGTGGCAGCTTTTTCCGACATTGGCGGTGGAGTCATGAAATTGTTTTCCTCCATGAGCGGGCTCTCAGATATGGAATCAGTTGGAGCAGAAACATCGATAGATTCAACCTCTTTATTCTCTTCAGAGACATCATCAACCGGCTCTTCTACGCTGGAAACCGTAGGTTCGAGATCAACGGTTGGAGATAATTTTGGTTCACTTTGTAGGGTGTTCTCTTCCGACCCTAAAAGAAGATCATCCATCGCCGGTGGAACGGGGAGAGCATTTCCTTCTTCTGCTCCGTCTTCAGGAGCATCCGTGCTTCCTTCATGGGCACTTGGTGGAGGAGGCAATGTTTCAGACAACTCATCTGAACCAGGCACAGGAGGTAAGGGAGGAATAGCTCCCATTCCGGCATCAGACTCACCCATGTCGGGTGGAGGGGGAAGTATCTTCTCGTTTTCTTCTTCGCTGATCAAAGAGTCTGGTTGTTCCTCCGGTGTGTCTGGCAGAGGTGGCAGTTCTAAAGATGGCTCATTGGAAACAGGGCCGGGGGGTAAGGAAGGAAGCTCCACATCACCACCTGGCTCACTAATTTCAGGTAGGGGTGACAGGGATACATCATCCTCTCCTTCATCGATTGAGGACTCTGGTAGTTCCTCTGATATCCCCGGAAGGGGTGGTAATTCTACCGAGGCTTCTCCTAGTGGAGCGGGGGGTAAATCCGTATCGGGCATAGGGGGTAAACCTAGGGAAGGAGCTGAATCAGGAGAATCCATTTCTGATTCCGTTGGAGATTCGCCCATTACAGGGGGTGGGGGTAAAATACTATCCCCTTCGCTTTCAGCTTCCGTATCTTCTGAGGTCTCCTCAGCCATTCCGGGGATGGGGGGTAACTCAGAATCTGCTTCTTCGGCTTGGGGAGGTGGGGGTAAAGTGGGAGCATCTGAAAAGTCAATGGGGGATGGCTTTTCAGGCACTTCTGGAATGGGAGCAGGAATTGACTCAGAAGGAATGGGTAAATTCGTTGTATCAGTGCCGGCCATGGGAGGTTGAGTAAGGCCAGGAGGAGGGCTGGCATCTTCGGGTGAAGTTCTTGGTTTAAGCGAAACCGGTTTGTTCAATGGTTTCTTACCAAGTTTTAGGCTTGGTTTGGTGAGACCTTTGCCTCCAGATTTTTGCTTAAGTTTAAGCTTAAGTTTTTTAGGTTTCTGGCCACCAGAAGGAATTGAGGAATCGTTGTCAGTACTCATGGGATAATAATTTTAAAGAAAATATAAAAAATATAAAAGTTATTCATCCCATCGTTCCGTCAACAAAAAAACAATTCTAAGCCTCTAAGTTTTTGATCGAAATCAATACTACGACAGGAGTACAGAACCTGATTATCCTGCCAAAATATTATGAGCTTAGAACCATTGAAAACAGCTTACCCTGTCATCTTTTCTGATAAGGATCTTGTTCTTTACGATTGCTGGACTTGTACAACGCAGAGCATTGATCTTAAAAGATTCTAGTTCTTGAAATCTTTGCGGAGCTGAATCGATCAGACTTAAAAAGTTTCCCTTAATTTCGAATGCTATAATTATTTCACCGGCAATGACGGGAGAGGAAATATCATGATTTGCGGGCTCTTTCCGAACAAGACGCCCTGTGCTCAGATCAAAACAAGCTCTCATTCCAGCTCCGATGAGGTAGGCATTGGAACCTTTGATTATCGGACTTGAATCGGACCTACGAGTGAGCTTGGGAAACCTCCAAGCTTCCGTGATCTGCTTCCGGGATAAGTCATAAGCAACTAGGCCTGCTTCTTTATCCTTGGAATGAACCAGTAGATAGCCTTGGCCATAGACTGGAGTGGAACTACCCCCTCCGGTTCCACTCCAGATAATTTCTCCATCTTTGGAGTCGACCAAGAAAAGCTTCTTCGAACTGTTGCAGGCAATCACTTGCCGGCCATGGAAGTCGAAGGTAATTGGAGATCCTGCTTTTCCGCTAATCTCAGCATTTTCCCAGATTACTTCTCCATTGCTCCTGTTGAAAGCCGTCAGATTCCCGACCAGAGCAATCACCTTATCATCCAAGCAGACCGGAGAAGTTGCCATGGATTCAACTTCCAAGCTTCGGTCCCAAAGTATTTCGCCCGTTTCCAACCCGATACAAAAAATCCGATTGCTGCCCACGGCAAATAATTGTTCCCGATCAATACATGGAGTCGAAGACGAGGAACGTCCTGAAGGTTTTCCCTCCAAAGAAGCTTTCCAGATTCGCTTTCCCGTATTGAGGTTCATAGCTAATACTACATCTTCGGCAATTCTCTTGGTGGGAGGAACGGATTGTGAGATTTTTTCAACCAAACCTTGGTCAAAACCTTGCTTCCCAAGCCATTCATCCAAATGAGATTGGCTGCGAAAAGGCTTGTTTTTCATGGCGTGCAACCTTTTGATAACTTCAACCGGAAGGGCTAACTTTCCTTGTCTAAATCTTGAAGCAAGTAAATCTCCCTGCACCATCTTTTGCCTTGGATCCAAATGAGCCTCAAGCCATTGATCAATCCATTGATCGAGTTTTGTTCCCCGAAGTCTTGGGTTTAAGGAAAGACGGTCCCTCTCTGCTTTTTCAACAATTTCACTTGGAAGGTTTACTTTGCGAGCTCCAAACTTTCTCAAAAAAAGCTCCGAAATGGTTCTGGTTTCAGTGGGAACATCACGATGCCAGACGATGGAAAGATAGGCATTCTTTCCATCGGAAACAACACTGCCAAATCCCCCTTCATCACCACTTGGAATGGTTTCACTTTCCCATAATAAAATTGGTTCTATAAGTTTTTCTGTTTGAAAGCTTATCATACTTTTGCCATCTCTTCCGGGCCCACGCCATTGGGGCCATTCAGCGATCAAACAAACAAAACTCATTGTAAATAGGAGAAAGAATGAACAAATTCGAATCTTCATGCTTTCATCCAAAAATAGCATCCGAGCTTAGACAAGGAATATTACCGTTTTTATGCGACTTCCTTTTTTTAGGTACGATCAGTTTTGGATACTAGGTCATAAATCTAGAATATATTTCGTGTCTTGAACTTTACCTTAGATTTAAATTCTTTCCAACTACCTTGAACATTGACTCCTGATCTGCTTGCTCGTAAATCTTTACCCATCTTAATTACCTCATACTAACTTTTTCATCCTGCCCAATGAAAAGAAAAAAAGAACGTGAACCCGAACTTCTTCAATATCGAATAGAATATTCTATCGATGATGATTTCTCTACAGAGCGATTTTTTATGTCGCTCAACCCCAAGGATGCTTTATCTCAACTATGTCATATTTGCATTAAATCCTCCCCGTTCGACGATTTAAAACAAGGTGAACTTGATTTATTTACGCAAGCTTTTTCAAATCCAGATATCGACACCCTCGAACGACCTGATTTATTACCCGTCCCTGATCCAATCCCAGACGAAGATTTCCCGGAGCCCGAACCCGAACCGGAACCGGTAAAAATCGAGGAAGGTGAAAATACCAAAGATGATCCGGATGATGAAGCCGCTGAAGATTTTTTTAATTCCACCTTTCAACAAGAAGAGCAAACCCCGACCCCGCCGGAAGTAAAACCCGACCCAGCTGCTGAGCATCGAAAAAAACAGGAAGAACGATTAGAAGAGATTGCACTCATCCAAAGCAAAAATGAGGCCCGACTTCAAGAGTTTGAAAATCTTAGGGGAAAAGTAGGGCAAGTACTTGAATGGTTTGAAGCTAAACTATCCATACTCACCTTCGAAGAATATAATCGGTGGATAGATAAATGGATAAGCCTAGAATATCCTTTGCCCAAAGAAGAAGATGATCCAGAAGCAGAACCGGACTCCTCGGATCCATAAAACAAACAAGTCCGCACCCCTTAGGGAGCCCGGACTTGTTTGGGGGGTTGTTCTAATCTAAACTTAGGCAATCTTTAGGTTTTTTCCCTTGGATGCAACTGCATAAGGGATCAAAACAGTCAAAACGCCTGCGTCTAGTTTGGCCTGTGCTTTTTCAGTAGCCAAATTTTCTGGAAGGCTGATTTCTGAACTCAGGTCATTCAACTGAAAGAGAGCGGTTCCGTCTTTTTTCTTATCGGGGTTAGTATTCAAGCAAAGTTTGCTGGAATCAACCGATAGGGATAGCTCTGATTTTTGCCAGCCTGGCACCAAGAACTCAATTCGCAGTTGGGTTTCTTCGTTTTTAAATCTTACCTTTCCATATCCTGAATCTGAAAAAGTCTTTGGTTCCGATTCAAAAGTTGATGGAACATCGTTTCTTGCAAGCAGGGAGAATAGGGAATCAAATGGATTCCCGAATGGACTGATTTCATATTTATCATTTAATTTCATAGTTATTTCCTTTGTTTGATGATTAATTACATCTACATTGCATATGCTATGCCGAATATTATTTATTGATAAACAAGAGTTTATGAAATATTAAAATCCATTATTGAGCCCATTTGTCTCAACTAAATCAAGCAGGCTATGATGCGCGCCTTTATGACTCGTATTTCTTGCGGTATTTTAAATACGCCGGCTTGCTTTTTCAGCAACAGCAATTGTTTTTTGAATCGCTTCAGCCAAAAAAGCCTTGGGTTCCCTAGCCCGATACTCGGGGTTATAGAGCTCCAGAGAAATAGGACCCTGATAATCTATTTTTTGAAGGGTTTGAAGGGTTTCGACAAGAGGCAGAACTCCATCGCCTGGCAAGACCCGAATTTTATCCTCATGCTTAGCATGGGGCTTGACCCCTTTCGGGCAGTCCGAAAATTGAAAAATAGTAATAAAATCTCCCCGGAGGTGGTGGAAGTTCTGGAGTTTGGATTCCCCGAGAAACATGTGAAAAGTATCAGGGATTATTTGGGCCTTCTCGTGATCTGCACCAAAAGCAACTTGGGTTGCTTTGGAGATTGTGGAGAGAGGTTCAAAAAAGTTCAGGAAGACTACCCCTGCCCCTTCCAATCCATAATCCCCAATCGCAATATCTAAGATTTTTCGATAGCACCAGGATGCTATTTGAGGATCAAAAAGTTCTTTCTGCTTCATATTTGGGATGACTTGTACCCGTTGACTTCCCAAAGCGGAAACCATCCGAAGCCTGTTGCGGTGCTCCGCTATTCTCTCTTGAAAACTTTTCTCACTTACATCCAACGCATTCCATAATCCAATCACGCTTGGGATGTACAAACCCAAGTCACGAACCAAATTCTTTAAATCTTTTAAATCACCACCTTCCTTCTCGTATTTTTCCAGTTCACGATCCCATGGCTCAACACAATCAAAGCCAGCCTCCGCTGCTAGTCGGAGTTTTTCCTCTATGCCCATGGATTTATCCAAAGTTGCAGTATCCAAACAAATAGGCCAGAAACTGGATCCATTCTGCCAAGATAATTTAGAAGTTGAATGTTTTACTTGAGTTTGGGCTTCTTTTTTCTGCTCACCAAGAAGGGAAAGTCCAGCAGTTGCTCCCAAAGAGGATGTAACAAATGATCTACGATTCATAATTCATCCCCTAGTGACTCCAAGATCTAGATTCAACAAGAAATAAAGCTTTGGAGAATATTAATTCTGATTATCCGATTTAAAACCAATTAAAACCGGTTGCCTAGAGATCGATTTGCTAAACGCGCTCGTCCTTATGATTCCCTCTAGCGTGGAAATCTTTTTCACTTGATGAGTTGCTAATGAGTTCGAGAATGGAGAGAAAAGCGACCTCCAATAAAATATTTAAAAAAGGGAAGGCTTTGATGTTTAATTTTCGAAATGCACTGATCACTTTGGTCTCATTTTTAGGGATTCTAGTTGGGCAGGCAACTGATCAATAAATGGTAAGAGAAAACCAAGATCAGGTTGGATAGTTTGTCAAAAACTACAGGAATTTGATTCCGAAGAGTCCTTGGTTTTTTGGAATTTCTTTGGAATTTGCTCTCGAGGCGTTGATTGTTGACGATTCAAAAAGCCTCCTATAGTAGTATTCGTCTTCAAAGTGGGTCGGTAGCTCAATCGGTAGAGCAGTGGCCTTTTAAGCCATTGGTTCCGGGTTCGAGTCCCGGCCGGCCTACCATAGTTTTTCACCAAAGCAAATTTGCCCGCAGACTTAATGTCATGTTTTTCTTTAAGAAAACAGGTGCCTTGGTACAAATTCAAATTTCACAGGAGGTAAACTTTTGTTTAATTACTTGAAAGACCAAGTCTTTTTAGTTCGCTAAGATCCAGCTTCCCACTGGCAAGAATGGGAATCTCTGGTACTTTCTTACTCGCTTTGGGAATCCAAAGATTTGGGATTCCCTTGGCTAACAGCTTTTTTCTTACATCCTGAATTTCGAAATCTTCGGTTGTTAAAAGGATCAACTTCTCCCCTTTCACCGGGTCGGGCAGACCAACAACCGCACAATTGACTTGATCCGAACCATCCGGGAAAAAGACTTCGCAAATCACATTTTCCACTTTGGTATGCGGAACCATTTCCCCTCCAATTTTTGAAAACCTGGATAGTCTCCCTTCAATAAACAAGAAACCATCTGGATCAATTCGACCAAGGTCTCCGGTAATATACCATCCTTGATCATCAAAAGCCGTGCTGTCTGCTTGGTCATCATCAAGATAACCGGAAAAAATATTAGGTCCTAAAAAACATAAAATTCCAACTTCCCCAGTAGGTAATGCCTCGGATGTTTCGGGTGAGATGGTTTTGCCCTGAATATCGGGCAACAATCTACCCACCGATTTTTCTCTCATCCCTTGGTCTGGAAGATTGAAGGAGATGGCAGGGGATGCTTCAGTAAGGCCATACCCCTCAAGATAAGAGCAAGGGCAAAGAGATTCCCAATCCTCCTTAAATCCATCCGGGGTTTTCTCTGCTCCTGCTACAACGAACCGAATACTCTCCAGCTGTTCCTTTTTTGCTTTACGAAGATAGCCCCGCAAAAAAGTGGGGGTGCCTAAAAGAACTTGCACTTTCTCGCTCTCAATTACTTCTAAGCTCTTTTTGACATCAAGCGGAGACTGGAGGCAGACCATAACTAAATCGGACAGCATGGTGTAAAGCATGGAAACCGTAAATCCAAAGGAGTGAAAAAGAGGAAGGTTTGCCAACAAGTAAGATTGACTGGCAAATAATTGAACACTTTCGATTTGCCTGCAGTTTGAAAGTAAATTCTGGTGGCTTAAAACAACCCCTTTTGGATTTCCCGAACTGCCTGAGGTAAAAAGTAAAGCGGCTTCTTGATCCGGGTCACTCCCAATTCCTAAGCCCCGAATGATTCGGGGAACCGGGCAGAGAAAGACCTGCAGGTGCTTCCATATCATTTGCCCCTTTTGCTTCCTTTTATTCCTCAGCCAAGATCCCAGGTCGAAAATATTTTGAGGCCACGGAAAATCGGTAATTTTTTCCCTTACCGCCGCGGCGGAAATAATCGTCGATACCTCCGCTTTCTTCATGGAGTATCTCAAACTTTCCTCGCCTATGGTAAAATTTAAATTAACCGGAATTTTATCTGCGAGTATGAGCCCAAGGTTGGCAAGCAGACCTCCTGTACCTGAAGGGAGAACCACACCTACCCTCTTATCGGGAATCTGTTCCTTCAATTCTTTGGCCAAATTAAGTGCCAGTACGAGAATAGTTCCGCGTTTCATTCGAACCGGATACGGTAGACCATGATCAATCAAGCCCATATGGAAGAAATTCTTCTTGAGCGAGCGGACTAATTCATAGCCAAGATGTGATTTTTCTTGAATCAACATCTTTGTCTTACTCCTTTTTGTTTGCCGTTGCCAAGAAAAGAAGTGCTCCTAGAATAAGAGAATGTTTTTGAGAAAGGCTCATTTTATGGTTCTAATAGCTGCCCCAGAATATTCGCGAATTTCGTAGCCCTGACCTCGTGGGTCAAACCTTCGGGGAATGGGCTTTCTGCTGAAATTACATTACTAAAATGTATAGCCAAGTAGTTATATTCACCTTTAGACATCCCCTGACTTTTTAACTCTCCTCACCATGAAAGATAATCAAATTTTAATCTATGACACCACCTTGCGGGACGGTTCGCAAGCGGAAGGAGTATCCTTTACTGTTTCCGCTAAATTGCGAGTTGCCGAGAAGCTCGATCAATTTGGCGTTGATTACATTGAAGGCGGTTGGCCCGGGAGTAATCCGAGAGATATGGCTTTTTTTGAGCAGGCATCTGGTTTAAATTTACAACACTCCAAAATTGCTGCCTTTGGCTCAACTCGTAGGGCTTCCACTCCAGTTGAGGAAGATGCTCAAGTAAAATTACTTCTTGAGGCAAATACCCCGGTGGTCACTATTTTTGGAAAAACTTGGCTCCTTCATGTAACCGATGTTTTGCGCACCACTCTCGAAGAAAACCTCGCCATGATTGAAGATACCGTTCGATATCTCAAAGAACAGGGCAAGGAAGTGGTATATGATGCGGAGCATTTTTTCGACGGCTACCTGGATAACCCAGAGTATGCGATTTCCAGCCTTGAAGCGGCCCAAAAAGGAGGGGCGGATTTCCTTACTTTATGTGAAACCAACGGGGGGAAGCTGGTAACTCCCTTTCAGGAAATTACCACCGAAGTGGTGAAGCGTTTCCCCAATTCTGCAATTGGAGTGCATTGCCACAATGATACGGGGGTTGGGGTCGCGGTAAGTCTTGCCGGAGTCGAAGCGGGTGCGATCATGGTACAGGGTACCATGAATGGATATGGAGAAAGGAATGGCAATGCCAACCTTACCACCATTATTCCTAACCTTGAAATTAAGATGGATCGATCGACAAATTGTCAGCCTCATTTGTCCAAACTTCGAGATCTTTCTCTTTTTGTAGATGATGCCACGAATTTAAGGTCTGATATACGTGCTCCTTATGTGGGTGCCGCTTCTTTTGCTCATAAGGGTGGAGTTCATGCTGATGCCGCAGCCAAATCAACCCGTAGCTATGAGCATATTGATCCTGCAATTGTGGGAAATCGTACTCGTGTACTGGTCTCAGACATGTCGGGTAGAAGCAGTATCATGATGAAAGCAAAAGAGATGGGGATGGAAGTAGATGGGCGTTCACCCGAGATGAAATCATTTCTCGAAGAATTAAAACAACTTGAATTCAAGGGATATGAATATGAATCTGCAGATGCTTCCTTTGATCTCTTGCTTCGAAGATTTCTTCGTGGGGAAGATTTTGCTTTTGAAATTCTGCGCTACCATCTCGGAGTTGGGAGCGGAACCGAAACCAAGACCAGTTCTTCAGAAGCAACTGTTAAGCTAAAAATTAAAGATGAAATCAGGCACACGGTCGCGGAAGGAAATGGTCCGGTATCCGCACTCGATCATGCCTTACGGCAGGCTCTGGAAAAAGACTTTCCCTACATTAATCAAGTTCGCTTAGTTGATTTCAAAGTCCGGATTCTTGAAAGTAATCTTGGAACTGACGCAATCACTAGAGTCCACATTGAGTCCACGGATGGAGAAAAAACATGGGGAACGGTTGGGGTCAGCGACAATGTTATTACCGCCAGCTGGGAGGCCCTAGTCGATTCCGTATCCTATAAGATACTACTCAACTCGGAGTAACTTCACCCGCGGTCCCAGCGGTCTCCACACCTCTGGATTTGTGGAGATAAAAAGTACTTCGGTCGGGATACCAAGCATCGCAGCAAGGTGGCTTGGTCCAGAATCGTTTCCTAAATATCTACCTGCTTTTTGCTCTAGGCTTTCTTTAAAAGCTGATAATGAAAGTCCGGAAAGAAATTGAACCTTTTTTTGCTCCGCAATCGAGGAGCGTAGTAAATTTTCTCTGCATTCCTGGTCGGACTCACCGAACGAGAAAATGATCCGATTTTCAGTATCTTTCTCTAGCCAATTGATTGCTCTGTTTTCAAAAAAAGACAGGCTTGCGTTTTTCTTGGAACTCCCACTACCAGGATGAATCCAGAGGGTTTTACTTTGAGAACTCCAGTGATCTCCTAACCATGGAGTGTTATGGACTTCATCCCGAAAGCTCCAATCCAATGCATGATAAAGATGCTCCACGAAATGGGGCTCCGATTTTGGCCGAGGCAGAAGCGGAATGACCTTCTTGGCTCCCGCTTCTCCTAACTCATCCACCCACTCCTGGTCATTCCAAAAAGTGAAAACATCCCTATCCTTGCAGATAACACAAAGGTCCTTGCCTTCCTTATCCAAGTCATGCAACACCAACTGCTCAAGCTTTAGAACCTGAAGAAGAGGATGGAAGCATGCCCGGGTGAAGAGCTTAACCTCTTGGTAGCGATTACAAGCTTCAAACAAAATCGGAATAGTTAGTAAAAAATCACCTAACCCCCCACCCCGAATCAATATTAATTTCTCACTTTTTGCGGGATTCATTCGCCTTGCGAGTCTTTATTATTAGAGCTTTAACTTGTTTTCGATAAGGTAGCTTTGATGAATGAGCGTATGGAGTCAGGATCAACCTCTACCTGATAATTTCTTGGCTCAACCTCGAGCAAGACCTCTAGTTCATCTGCCTTGGGAACTTTCATCCTAGCTTGTTCATAAACGGATGGGAATTTAGCAGGATGTGCAGTGGCCAGGACCATGCTAGCTTGTTTCGGATCCAAATCCTTAAATGCACATGCCGTATGGGGATCCACCAGATAATCAAATTCATCCCAAATCTGTTGGATCAACTCGGGGATTTCCAAATCCGATGAGCTACAACTCGAAAAGCCCGAGCTTACAAACTTTTCAAAGCAATATTTTCCTTCTTTACGAAAAGAAGTCATTACTTCTTGCACCCTTGATGAATCCTTCCCCAGGATAAAATAGAGCAGTCTTTCAAAATTCGAGGCTACCTGAATATCCATGGAGGGTGCCAGGCTTGGACGAACCGAGGATGAGGCATATTCTCCCGTTTTGAAAAGCTGGTGTAAAACATCATTTTGATTGGTAGCCACCCGAAATTCAGCAATTTCAATACCCATCTTTGTCAAAAGCCAACCAGCAAAAACATTTCCAAAATTACCGGTAGGTACAACAAAAGTAGTCTTGGTTCGGCATTCAGGTTTCAACCTCAACCAAGCGAACAAATAATACACGCTTTGGGCAAGAATACGGGCGAGATTAATCGAGTTGACTGCAGAAAGCCCAACTTCTTCCCGAAAAGAAAGATCGGCAAAGATTTCTTTCACCGTTCTTTGGGCATCGTCAAAGGTTCCTTCGATCGCAATCGGATAAACATTGCTTGCCCCGGTACAGGTCATTTGGCGCTCTTGTAAAGGAGACACTTTTCCATTTGGATAAAGAATGAATACTTCTACCCCCTTTTTCCCGACAAGGCCTGAAATCGCTGCGGCCCCAGTATCTCCCGAAGTAGCCCCCAAAATAGTCAAAGGCTTTCCTTCCCTGTCGATCTGGGCTTCATATAAATTACCAAGTAATTGTAAGGCAAAATCCTTAAATGCTAAAGTCGGCCCGTGAAAAAGCTCCAAGACCTTCCATTGATCAGATAAAGAAACAATCGGTGCCACTTCAGAAACTGAAAAACCTGAGTATGCTCTGTAAACACAATCCTTCAAAATTGCAGGATTCATATCCGTAGCAAAGAGTTTAAAGAATTCGAAGCAAAGCTCATCATAAGCTAAGCCTTCCCATTTTTTTAAATTTGGAGAAAGATCCGGAAAAGATTTTGGTAGGTATAGGCCTCCATCCGGAGCCAGGCCATGAGCAACTGCTTGGGTGAACCCAACCGAATCCGAAAAGCCACGCGTGCTAATGAATTCCATTTCGATTGGTTTTATGAGCTACGGGACATCCTATTTACCGAGACCAAAAGCAACATGAGCCACACGGGTTGCCTCATCTCCTTGATCGGGGCTTACCGCCACTGAAATTTTAATTTCTGACGTACTAATCATGAGCATATTTATTCCCGCATTCGCCAAAGCCTCAAAGAAGGTCGAAGCTACTCCTGAATGGGACCGCATGCCAACTCCTACCACGGAAATTTTGGCAATATTGGTACTCTTTCCAAGTTTGCCACTGGATTCATCCGCAAGGTGCTCTTTCAATGCCTTCTCCGCACGGAAAGCGTCCTCGGAGGGAACCGTAAAGGTTAAGTTAGCCTTACCGTTCCGAGCTACATTTTGGACGATCATATCAACCACGACTCCGGCATCTGCCATTACTTTAAAAATAGCGGCAGCAGCTCCCGGTCGGTCCGGTAGTTCGGTAATACTTACACGAACTTGATTTTTATCAATAGCGACACCACTTACTAAGGTGTCTTCGAGGGATTTTACTTTTTTCTTCACACTGGTTCCTGATTTGGTTGAAAAGGTTGAGCGAACTTCGAACGGAATGTTATGCTTCTGGGCAAATTCTACTGCCCGTGTTTGCATTACTTTAGAACCACTGCTGGCAAGTTCGAGCATTTCCTCATAATTGATGGCATTGATCTTTCGAGCATTAGGGACAATTCTTGGATCCGCGGTAAACACACCCTCGACATCGGTAAAAATCTCACAACCTTTTGCTCGCAAAGCACCTGCTAATGCGATGGCGCTTAGGTCTGATCCTCCTCGTCCAAAGGTGGTGAGATCTCCTTGTTCATTGACTCCCTGAAATCCTGCTACGACTACGACATTACCAGCCCTTAATTGTTTCCGAATATCTCCCCCCGAAACTTCCAAGATACGAGACTTGGCATGCAAGCCGTCGGTTATGATCCCCGCTTGCCACCCGGTCCGCGAAATTGCAGGGACACCCAGAGCGTTTAGAGCCATGCACATAAGAGCGATGGTTTCCTGCTCTCCACAAGTCATCAGCACATCCAATTCCCGATCCGCAGGGTTTTTCTGAATCGCTTTGGCACGCTCGATCAAGGTGTTGGTTACTCCAGCACGAGCAGAGACCACAACCACCACAGAATCACCCTCGGACCAAGCCCTTTTGACTCGACGAGCAACTTTCTTTATCCGGGTTACATCCCCAACAGAAGTACCCCCAAATTTCTTTACAACAATTTTCATTCTCCGTTTGAATCAGGATCGAACATACGAAATAGCACGGGTGGTTCTTCTACTCCCGGGAGCTCTTCGAGGGAAGCCATTGCTTGCGCAACAGAGTGTTCATTGGTTTCATGTGTGGTAAGGATCAAAGTTGCTGGGGAGTTATTTCCGTGAGGAGTTTGCGAAACTGTGGCAAGACTGATCGCATGTTCAGCTAAACACTCCGCAACTTTCGAAAGTTGGCCAGGGCGATCATCGACCGATAACCTTAAATAATAACAACCCGTGACTTCAACTGCCGGTGCAGGTTTGCATTGATCTGGAGATACATGAAGTAATTTGACGGATGAGTTGATTCCTCTGATTCCCTTCACCACATCAACCAAATCGCTTATTACGGAACCTGCCGTTGGATCCTGGCCCGCACCCCTACCCGTTAACACAACCGTACCGACCACTGAACCGGTCAAACTGATACCGTTGAAAACACCATCGGTGCGGGCAATGATTTCAGCCATCGGGACTAGTGCAGGATAGACCGCAACCGAGACATGATCATTTTCAAAATTCCTGCGAATGACCCCAATTAATTTAATTTTGCAACCCAATTTCTGAGCGGCATCCAAATCTGCATTGGAAATCTTACTGATTCCTTCCACGGTTATATCCTTAAGATCCACCCAGATACCGTGAGCAAGGTAAGCTAAAATTACGGCCTTGTGAGCCGCATCAATTCCATCCAAATCCAAGGACTCATCCGCTTCCACATATCCAAGTTCCCTCGCGTCTTTCAAAACTTCTTCAAAACTGGCTCCTTCGGTTTCCATTCGGGTAAGAATGTAATTCGAGGTGCCGTTCAGAATTCCATAA
>DBVA01000147.1:0-4891 GCA_002308735.1 Opitutia bacterium UBA1276
TTTTTTATTCGAAACAAAAGACGATATAGATGTAAACTTCAGGAATGAATCAGAATTACTTTGGTGTTGTCTTCCAAGGGGTCGAAAGCATTTCAAATGTCATCATGCCATTTGCTATTGTTACCGCCCACAATCCTATGGACATGCGCCTAGATGAATTCAAAAATAATGAAAGAAATGAAATACTTAGAAAAGATTTACTCCAGTCTAACTTCATTCATCGGGAGATCATCGGTTGTTCGGAAGATCATACCCATCAGGAACTTAGTTTTGTGGTTAAGTGTAACCTTAAACAGGCGATTCAGATGGGAAATAAATTTGAACAACGAGCAATCTTTTGGGTGGAAGAAAATAAACTGCAAATCGTGGACTGCAAAACTCTTAAAAGTTACGACTTAGGCTCTTTCAAAAAACGTTTGCAGAATCAAAGCACTTAATTTTTTCAAGGTAAAATTAAAGCGGCAAGACTGACGACTGCTGGCACATAAAGGTTGTCATTGAGTACGACTTTTCCCAAGCGAATCGGAAATAATTCAAGTAAAGATACAGCAGCAGAAACCAGAAGAATTTGAACTATTGAAAAAGGCCCCCCCCATGACTCCAAAAATTGAGGCAATTGCGGGAATACGAACCATGCCAAAAGAACACAAAAGATAAAACAACCAAGGCAGCCCTCCAGGGTTTTCTGGCCAACTCGTATTCTCCCAAATGCTTTTCCAACCAAAGCAGCAACTGCATCGCCCAAGATAAACAAGGTTAACCCAAGCAAAACTGCAGCTTCGCTTTTATGACTGTAAAGGGCAATCATGCTACAAATAGAAGAACCTCCCATTACATAAGTAGCCCCCGTAAGTTGCTTGTTTTCTACTTCCCTCATCATCCCACCGAAATAGCGGCAAAACAGGCTATGAAAAGAGTCTACATTCAGCCTCATCCATTCAATGGATAAGAAAAATAAAAACATCACTGCGAATACCCAAGAAACAAAAACCTTAGGTTGTCCGGTTAATTCCGGACCGTAAAAAATAATGAGAGGCAGGATAACAGCCAAGCCATGAAGAAGTTTCCGATTAATTTCTTCCTTTGTCAGCTCGGATGTCATTACCATCAATCAAGAAGACATTTCAGAACTAAATAATGAATTGAGTCTCAATTATCTTGGAAGTCAAAGGTCGATTGTTCTCTTGCGGAAGGCTTAGAATTAGTTCCAACTTGATTTTGTTTGGTAACTTCAGATGGGCTTCCGGTTCGTTTTACTTCATCTTTCTTTTTCTCCGCTGGACCTTTCGGTTTCGAGGCTTCTACGGTTCGGTTCTTCTCTGGGATTGGCTTATTCGAAATCGAATCCCCCAAATCTTCATCGGATTTTGGAGCGTTTACCACACGGTCGACTTTGTGTGCAGTAAGGGTACTTCCCTTGACGGACCTTCCTTGAAGCTCAAGCCAAGCAAAATCAAATTCAATAACCATCTCTTTGATTCGTTTAAGTTCGGGATCGAGGTGAACTAAAACCCGACTATTTTTCTTCTCAGAATCATGCATCGCAAAAAAGAAAATTCTTGATTTCGAATGGGTCTTAAAAAGGGGATATTCTTTATCCCGGGTTACCCCTCCAATTTTGAACTTCTTGGCATAAAGCCTACCGCTTTTTCCATCCCTGTAGACCATATTGTATACTTTTTGATCGTCCCTTCGAAAAATAGAAACTTTTAATGGATTCTTACCTACAAACATCTTATCGGCTATCTTCATCACCTTCATCACCCCATCTTTGCCGATGACAAGGACATCATCCAAATCAGAACATTTTTCAATTGCTTCGTCTTTCTTCAAAGAGTAACCGGCAAATCCATCCTTTCGATTAAGGTATAAAGTTTCGTTGGCGACCACAACCTTGGAAGCCACAATTCGGTCAAAGGGAATAAGATTTCCGTCATTATCCATGGATAGTTCCGTCTTACGTTCCCGATCCTTTCCATAGTTTTTCTTCAGCTCTTTTAAATAGCGAATGGTATAGCGAGTGATCTGAGCTAAATGCCCCTTAACATCCTCAATTTCTTCTTCAAAGCCTTGGATCAACTCATCCGCACGGAAAGAGTCAAATTTAGAAATTCTTTTTATTTTAATTTCAAGCAAACGAAGAATATCATCCTGCGTAATTACTCGATGAAAAAGTTTAACATAGGGCTTTAGTCCCTTGTCGACAGCAGATATGACCCCTTCCCAAGTTTCTTCCTTTTCAATGTCCCGATAAATTCTTTTTTCAATAAAGATTTTTTCCAAAGAAGAAAAATGCCATTTTTCCTGCAGCTCATGTAGCTGTATTTCCAGTTCTTGACTAAGCAACTCACGGGTAAGTTCAGCAGATGATTTGATTAGGTCGTTTACTGCTAAGAACTGGGGGTGGTTATGTTGAATGACACAGGCATTCGGGGCTAAGCTGATTTCACAATCCGTAAAGGCGTAAAGAGCGGGCAGAGCATCTTCAGCTGAAACCGTAGAAGGCAAATGCACCATAATTTCCACTTTTTCTGAGGTATTATCTTCAATTTTAGAAATTTTTATCTTCCCCTTGTCGTTGGCTCCCAAAATAGAATCAATTAAGCTCGTTGTCGTGGTACCAAATGGAATCTCGATGATTTTCAGCAAGTGCTTCTTAACCTTTTCCATCCTCGCCCGAACCCGGACACGGCTACCACGGGCTCCTCCGTTGTAATCGCTACAATCAGCAATTCCCCCTTGAGGGAAATCAGGTAGCAAGTTAACCGGATTTTTCCGCAAGGCATCAATCATGGCATCTAAAATCTCATTGAAATTATGGGGGAGAATCTTTGTTGATAAACCCACTGCAATTCCCTCGGCTCCCTGTGCCAAAAGAAGTGGGAACTTAACCGGGAAAGTAATCGGTTCCTTGTTTCTTCCATCGTATGAAGAAGCCCAAGTAGTAACCTTTGGGCTGAAAATAACCTCCAATGCAAATGGGGTTAACCTAGCTTCAATATACCTTGGAGCAGCCGCGGAATCTCCCGTCAGAAGATTACCCCAATTACCCTGAGTATCGATGAGTAGGTCTTTCTGTCCCAGTTGTATCATTGCATCACCAATGGAAGCATCACCGTGTGGATGATACTTCATGGTATTTCCAATGACATTTGCTACTTTATTATATCTTCCATCTTCCAACTCCTTCATCGAGTGCAAGATCCGGCGCTGTACTGGCTTCAAGCCATCGTCCGCATGAGGCACTGCCCGTTCTAAAATTACATAAGAGGCATAATCAAGGAACCAATCACCGTACATATCATCCACATAAATGGCATCATCCCCATCATCCCTGTCAGTATTTGTACCTTGTGCTGTGGCCTCAGGGTCAAAGCGGCGGACTTCTTGAACATCATCCGTTTTTTTAGATTCATCTTCTGAATCCTGATCCTCTTCAACCTCTTTTCCCTTATCCTCTACCATACTTAAAAATTTAAGCTGCCTCGCTATCTTCGGTATCAGCGCTTACCGCAATGTCTGCTTTTTTATCTTCTTTTGCTTCCTCCTCAACAATATCGTGCTCAAAGCGTAAATTGCGAATGATGTATTCCTGTCGTTCCGGAGTATTTTTCCCCATGAAGAATTTGAGCATCTCCTTGATCGATTCCTGCACATCAATTTTTACAGGATCGAGACGAATGTCATCCGCAATAAAATGTTTAAATTCTTCAGGAGAAATCTCACCCAAACCTTTAAATCGTGTAATTTCAGGATTTCGGCCAAGAGTTTTAATCGCCGCTTCGCGCTCAGCATCATCGTAACAATAGAGGGTGGTCTTCTTGTTCCGCACCCGAAATAAGGGAGTTTGGAGAACAAATAAGTGACCTTGCCTAATCAATTCGGGAAAGAATTGAAGGAAAAATGTGATTAAAAGGAGCCTGATATGCATACCGTCTACATCGGCATCGGTTGCAATCACAACTTGATTGTAACGGAGGTCTTCCAAATCTTCTTCGATTCCCAAGGCTGCCTGCACCAAGTTAAATTCCTCGTTTTCGTAGACCACTTTACGAGTTAAACCAAATGAATTCAAAGGCTTTCCTTTAAGACTAAAGACTCCTTGGAACTGAACATCTCGAGCCTTGGTAATCGACCCACTAGCTGAGTCACCTTCCGTTATAAATAAGGTACTTTTGAAGCGATTTTTATCTTTGGTATTCAGATGAACCCTACAATCCCGGAGTTTTCGGTTGTGGACTTTACTTTTTTTAGCCCGTTCTCTTGCGATTTTCTGGATTCCCTTAAGTTCTTTACGTTCTCGTTCACTTCGTTGAATTTTCTCCAATAATGCATCGGTAGTCTGTGGATTTTTATGGAGAAAATTATCCAGTTTCTCCTTTAGGAAATTACCCACAAACAAGCGAATGGATTCGCCTTCCGGTGCAACGGTCAAGGATCCCAGTTTGGTTTTTGTCTGGGACTCAAAAACAGGCTCTTGTACTTTCAAGCTAATCGCAGCAACCAAACCGCCACGGATATCAGGCGCATCAAAATTCTTTTTCGAAAAATCACGAATGGTCTTTACTAAGCCTTCTCTGAAAGCAGCCTGGTGAGTCCCACCCTGAGTAGTATGCTGTCCATTCACAAAAGAAAAATAATCCTCCCCGTATTGCTCAATATGCGTAAAAGCAACCTCGATATCATGACCTTCAATGTGAATAATCGGATAAAGGGGATCTTCGGAAAGATTTTCCTCTAAAAGATCCTTAAGACCATTTTTGGAGCGAAACTTCTTACCGTTATACTGGATGACTAGGCCTTTATTCAAGTAGGTGTAATATCGAAGCATACGCTCCACATACTCATTACGATAACGATATTTCTTAAACATCGAACCATCCGGAACGAA
>DBVA01000051.1:0-2746 GCA_002308735.1 Opitutia bacterium UBA1276
TGATCGCAGAACCACTTCTGGAGTTTTTCATGTTGCGGATGTGGGACTTCCCGCAGCGGATGACAAAAAAGTTGTACCCCTTAGTGCAGCAAAGGAACTACTCAGGATCGCACTCAACCCCCCTCAAGAAGATATGGTGTTTCCATTTTCGCAGGTGGAACAAGATCCAGCAAAATGCTGGGTTTCTCTTTTATTAAGACCTGTTGTCTGTCCGGCTGTCGAAGGTTATATCAGGGAGAAATCAATGGAAATTAGGTTCTTTGCCCCAGGAGGCTGTGTGGCAAACCTTGACTTTGTGGAAAGTATTTTTGGAAACGGAGGAGATCCATTTCTAGCAGAAAATGATGCCGGTTTAGATATCGAACACTGGACTGGACATACTGGTTGTGTAATCGTGGCACCCCATTTGGCTGGGACACCTAAACAAATCCTGAATTTGCCCTCCAAGAGTGAAGCTTCAGAAAGGGAAATTCAAGATGGCATGTATTACGATGACCCCGATGAGCTCTACAATGACGGCAATGCCTTTAAATTAACCTTCCGAGACTCTTCTGGAGTGGTTGTAACCGTTTTGGCTGATAATTACTTTGGATACTGTAAAAAAGAAGTGAAGACCCAAGTAAGCTTTGCTGCTAATTTGTCGGGTTTAAGTGAAGAAGAGCATGCGGGTGGGGCAGTGGTTTTCCCAAGTTATGACTTGGGTGAGGAATTTGAGCCCCTGGCTATTTTGCCAAAAACTCCCCATAGTTTCGAGGATACTTTAAGTACCCTAGGAATTTCGGAAACCGATGCGGTTGATGGCGTTTATTGTGACCCTACATTCGATTCTATTTTTTATCTACCAGAAAACGCAAAGTTTAGTTTGAGAGAACAAGAAGTCTCTTGGACTTACAAAGGAAATACATGCAACATGGCTTTGGACCCTCAAAACTCTTATGTATTACCTTCTGGATACAAGGTAGAAATGAAAAAAACAGAAAATGACGGACCCTGGAAACTCGTGGGAACAGTGGGGGAGGGATTTCTTTGTCATAAGCCATGTACCGTTTCCGGTGGAGGAAAATCTGAGATTTCAAAACCTCTCACCGATGCCATTGTATGTGGGCCTGTTTTTATTGCCGATTGGGAGGGCGATATGAAAATCACCCGTGAAGTAATTGACAAGGACTACTCGGACAGATTTCGAAATCCTGAGAAGAGTAATATAAGAAATCGAAAAATATTAAACCCAGACCGGTCATTGGGTTCAGTCATAAAACTATTAACTCCTTCCCAAACGCTCTACACAGATGAATTCAATACTTGGCTTGATACCATTCCGCAAAGAGTCAAAGACCTCGTATTAATTGTTAAGAGAAGATACCGCGAAGAATGGGAAGAAAATTGGGAACAATATTTCAGCGTCGACTCGGTCAATGGCCAGCCTGCCAATGAATTGAGATTTAAAGGTGAGAAATTGATCACTCGTCTGCTAAGAATTGGATTTGACCAAAACGGATCATGGAGGCTTTTTGCCTTGAGAAAGGACTTTATTCCTGCCCAGAAACTTCTAGCTGAAGATGACATCACCGTATCCACGGTAGCCCCCCTTCGATTATTAAATGAAATCGGACCAGGAAATTTTAAGGAATCTGCAAAATTCGTTCATAATTGTGAATATCGACTTTTTCAAAGACCTGACGACGCCATTCATCGAGGTTTTGACAAACAGACCGAAAAAGATCTAGCCAGACCCGGGAACTTTATCAGTAATTTTGAATGTTTAGAACAAGAAGATGCCGTAGATCAAGTGGCTAAAACCCTAACTTTTGAAAAGTATACGGATCCCATGAGAGAATTAATTCTTTCAGCTTCCGAAAAGGTCGGTAAGGCAAGTCAGTTTGTTTCATCCGCAAATCCAAGAATTGTGGATGGAAAACCAACTAAAAACCCACGATATTTGCAGACTAGGCCCGATTTATTTGATCCAAAATCAGTGTATTTATCTCTTTCCGGAACCCGGCTTCGAAGAAAAATAGATCATCAGAATTCTGTTTTATATCCGGTTAGATCTGTACTTCCTGGCCGTAGGAATAACCCCGCCGAAGATGGAGGTAAAGTTCGACCGCTTTGTTGCTTTGCTCCCATTCACTACCTTGAATTACCTGAGCTCTTTATTGATTTTATTGTTTCTGTTACTGGAAAATCTCCTTCAACCACTGGTGCGGGCTCAGAAGGCGCACTTACTAAAGCACCTTTTAATGCGATTCTTCCTATTCATGATTTGAACGCAGCCCTTGTATCCTACGCATCAACCGGCCAGGGGGCTTTTGTCACTTCCGCTGGTTATATAGGTCCTAAGTATAAGGTGGCACATGATGTAAGCCTTCTTATTCCAGAGATTTGGAGCAGATTGAGGGATTACGAAAACGATCCCAATGACATGATCTCCAAAGGTTATTTAGAAAAAGTTCCTAAATTGAAGCATAATGGAGCAGATCTACCTACGGAATATCTTGGATATCGCATAACTCGGAGATTCGCTCATGAATTTCTTGGTAGAATATTTACTGATCCAACTTCAGTTTTTCCAGAAGATATGATTCGACCAGAATTACAAGACGAGGAGCAATATGCGGATAGCCTCAACAACCTTGTCGATGCAGGACGAACCGTTGCTGCTCGATACTTCAAAGATGGATGTATCGAAAAAGCCTGTCCGCCTTTAAGAGCGTTGTTAGAAATTATGGCTAATGGCAGTTGGGAT
>DBVA01000145.1:0-716 GCA_002308735.1 Opitutia bacterium UBA1276
GAAGACCGGGACGGCAATCCTCAATTATCTTTTGACAAAGCAGAGCAAAAGAAAAATTGGGAGAAGATTGTGAACACCTGCGAAGAAGGTTCTGTTATAACAGGTCGAGTTCGTAGCAAGGTTAAGGGTGGTTTGGTCGTTAATATTGGAGTGGATGCCTTCCTTCCATCTTCACAGGTAGATATCCAAGCTCCCAAGAATTTGGACCAATTTGTTGGTCAGACTTTCGATTTCAAAGTTGTAAAGATTAACCGTGAAAGAAAAAACATCGTCGTTTCTCGAAGGGAACTCATTGAAGAAAGAAGGCAAGATAAGAAGCGCGAAATCTTATCTAAAATCAAGCCTGGTGAAACCCGGCGTGGTATGGTTAAGAACATAACAGACTATGGTGCTTTTATTGACTTGGATGGATTAGATGGTTTACTGCACATCACCGACATGAGTTGGGGTCGCGTTTCTCACCCCAGCGAAATGGTAAAGACTGGAGAAGAAATTACTGTCTGCATCATTGATATTGATCAAAACCGTGAGCGTGTATCCTTGGGACTTAAACAACTTTCCTCGAATCCATGGGATGAAATTGAGCGTAAATTCCCAATCAATGCAAAGGTTCGCGGAAAAGTCGTTAATCTTGTACCTTATGGTGCATTTATCGAATTGGAAGAAGGAGTTGAGGGACTTGTTCATGTTACTGAAATGTCATGGACCAAGCGAAT
>DBVA01000145.1:1036-12927 GCA_002308735.1 Opitutia bacterium UBA1276
ACCAAACCGAGCGAGGTATTGAGTGTTGGTGATGAGGTTGATGCGGTTGTCTTGGGAATTCAGAAAGATGACCAGAAAATTTCTCTCGGATTAAGACAATTGGATGTTAACCCTTGGGATATGGCTACCCACAATTATCCCCCAGGTGCTCGAGTGCGTGGAAAGATACGAAACCTTACCTCCTACGGAGCATTTGTTGAGCTTGAAGAAGGCATTGATGGCATGGTCCATGTGTCCGATATGAGCTGGACACGTAAGATTAACAACCCGAGCGAAATGGTTAAGAAGGGCGACGAAGTAGACGCCATTGTCATTGAAGTCGATATTGACAGTCAGCGTATAAGCTTGGGTATGAAACAGCTTACTCAAGATCCATGGGAAGATATCGATAGAATTTACAAAATGGGTGATGTAATTAAAGGCAAAGTTGCCAGAGTCGCTGGATATGGTGCATTTATCGAGCTTGAAAATGAAATAGATGGTCTCGTTCATATTAGTCAAGTGAGTGAGGAAAGAATCGAAAAGATTAAAGACCACCTCAATGAGGGAGATGAGGTTTCTGCTCGAGTCATCAAGATCGATAAAGAAGAGAGAAGGATCGGACTCAGTATTAAGGCCGCAAATTACGATGAAGATGCTTTGGCTAAGGAAGTTGCAGCATATGATGAGGTGGGCGAAGATTTGACAACCTCACTAGGTGATTTACTTGACGAAGCCACCGCTTCGGATACTGAGGAATAAAGTTTAGATATCTTAGCAGTGAAGTTTCTTCTTGCACTTGCAAGAAGAGTCTCCGATTAGGATTTGTTCAAAATTCCTTGAAGGAACTTAGCCCTTTCAAATATCATCTCTTCGTGCTTTACCTCTTCTGCCGTTCTTTGTTTTTCCAGTTTTGCCATGCTCTTCCTGAGTTCCCTCAAGGCATGTTCTTGAAGCTGCCTAACCCGTTCCCGAGTAACTCCGATTTTATCTCCAACTTCTTCAAGAGTTAAAGGGTCCAAACCTTCGAGCCCAAACCTGAGCCGAATAATATCGGCTTCTCTGGGCTCCAATTGGTTAAGGACCTTGCTAATATCTCCTATGAGACTTTTGGATTGTAAGTTTTCAAGAGGGGATACCGCTTGGTCATCAGGCACGATTTCACCTAATGTTGAACCTTCCTCTTCCCCTAAAGGAGAATCAAGTGAGGCGGGTTTTTGGCTTACTGATTTTAGAAGTGTAATACGATTAACTGGAAGGTTCATCTCAGAAGCCAATTCATCGTCTGTTGGATCTCTGCCAAGTCGCTCAGCCAAGGCAGTGGTTGTCCTCCTGATCTGAGTGACCCGGTCAACCATATGAATAGGAAGTCGAATCGTTTTACTTTGGTTAGCTAAAGCTCTCTTAATCGACTGTTTGATCCACCATGATGCATAGGTGCTAAGCTTTCCTCCTTTATTAGGGTCAAAACGCTCAACTGCCTTCATCAGACCGATATTACCTTCATTAATCAAGTCAAGGAGGGAAAGGCCTAAATTGGAATATTCATTAGCAATTTTTACAACCAGCCTAAGGTTAGCTGTGATCATCTTTTCACGAGCTTCTTCACTGCCGTTTTTGATTTCCGTAGCTAGATCGATTTCATCTTGAACCGTTATTAATGGAATTTGTGAAATCTGTTGAAGATAGATTTGGAGTGATTCTTGTTCGCTATTTTGCATATTTTCGACAAAAGAAAAGGCGGACTTAATGAATATTTTCGGCCATGCTTATAGCTTTTAGCATGCCTTTGGCTTTGTTTAAAGTTTCTTCGTATTCCAACTCGGGAATCGAATCAGCAACGATACCTGCCCCTGCTTGCATATGGATTTGATTTCCCTTGATCATAGCCGTGCGGATTGCAATGCAGGAGTCATGATTTCCATCGTATCCAAAGTATCCAAGGGCTCCAGCATATGCGTTTCTTTGAAGGTTTTCAAATTCGGAAATAATTTGCATAGCTCTAACTTTAGGTGCTCCACTAACTGTCCCGGCAGGGAAAGTGGCTCGCATCAAATCAAAGGCACTGCGATCGTCTTCCAACTTCCCAACCACTTGGGAAACGATGTGCATCACATGGGAGTAGCGTTCGATGGTCATGAATTCAGCTGCCTTCACCGTTCCAGGTTTACAGACTCTGCCAATATCATTCCGAGCTAAATCAACTAGCATCAAATGCTCCGCTTTTTCTTTTGCATCTGCTAAAAGTTCATTTTCAAGGTCCAGATCCTCTTCTTCATTGGAACCGCGTGGTCTTGTTCCAGCAATTGGGCGAATTAATACCTCGTCTTTATTAAGACGCACATGTACCTCTGGAGATGCCCCGACAATAGCGAAATCGTCTCCTTCCAAAAGGAACATGTAGGGTGAGGGATTAATTGCCCTTATTGAACGATACAAATTGATTGCTTCTCCCTGAAAGGCTTGGGTGAAACGTTGCGATATTACCGCTTGGATGATATCTCCAGCACGAATGTATTCTTTTGTTTCTTCCACCAAACGCATGTATTCTTCTTTGGTGAAATTGCCTTGAAGAGGGGTAGGATTGTTAATATCCCTTAGTTGAGTGGGAAATAAGGAATGTGGTCTCTTTAAAGATTGGAAAGTTTCCTCAATTCTAGAACAAGCTTTGGTATACTCATTATCAGGATTCTTTTTAGTCTCAATGTTTGAGCATATGGTAAGGGTTTGGCAGGCATGATCAAAAATCAGAACCGTGTCAGCAATCATGAAGAATAATAGGGGAAGACCAAGTTCATCCACATCTGGTATTGGAATAGAGCTTTCAACACGATTCGCATATTCATATGACAAATACCCGACCGCACCACCGGAAAACCTTTGAGAAAGTTCAAGTCCATGGTAACGAAGGTTGGCCATTTCATGTTCGACTAATTCCAAGGGATCCTTGGGGGTAGGAATTTTAGTAGTGTCACGACCATGCTCAAAGATCGTGGTTTCAGTGTGTCCAGCCGAAATGATTTTTCGGGGATTGCATCCGACGAACGAATATCTACTTACTTGTTCTCCACCTACTACAGATTCGAAAAGAAAAGCGGGCTTTTCTTGCGACAGTTTTGAGTAAGCGGATAGCGGAGTTTCTGATTCAGTTGTGAATTTTGCACTGACGGCAACGATATCAAAATCTTGTGCGATTTTTGAAAATTCATCTCTTGAAGGTGAAAAGTTCATTTTTTTGGGACATCCATGGTTTGTTTGTATGGATTTAGTAAGCGTTAAGTTACAAAATTTATAAAAAGAATGTTGCTATTTGCTATTGCACAAGACTGGGTGAATATAAGAACACATATAAGGAAAACGGAAAAATCTTGCCTGCGAGCAAGAATAATCGAGAGGAAATAATGAAAAGAAATGTACATTGCGTAATTATGGGCGGGGGAAGAGGAACCAGACTTTATCCATTGACTAAGTTGAGATGTAAACCAGCCGTGCCGATTGCAGGAAAATACCGCCTCGTCGATATCCCAATAAGCAATTGCATCAACTCTGGTTTTAATCGCATTTATCTTTTGAGCCAATTCAATACTGCTTCCCTTCACCGCCATGTGCAGGATGCTTACAGGTTTGATCGCTTTGGTCGAGGATTCGTGGAAATCCTGTCTGCAGAACAGACCGAAGACGGAGATGACTGGTACCAGGGTACTGCAGATGCAGTACGAAGGAATTTGATTCATTTTCATGCCCATCCCGATGATGTGTTCGTAATTCTTTCTGGGGATCAATTATATAGAATGGATTTTTCTGAAATGGTAGCCGCACATATTGATTGTGGAGCCGAGGTCACAGTCGCAGCAAAGCCAGTTCCTCTAAGCGAGGCATCTGGTCTTGGTTTATTAAGAATAGGGGACGAAAACCGCATCATTGATTTTGTTGAGAAACCTACGGACCCAGAGGTAATTTCTCGTCTAGTCCCAAGTGATCTAAAAGGAAATGCTGAAGTGGAAGATCGTTGCTTGGCATCTATGGGAATTTATGTCTTCAAGGCATCAGCCATGATGGATGCACTCGAAGGCAATGCAACTGATTTTGGAAAGGAAATTATTCCTTCTTTAGTAAACTCTAAAAACTTGAAATGCCATTTATTTGACGATTATTGGGAGGATATCGGAACAGTCAGAGCATTTTTTGAAGCCAACTTGCAATTGACTGACGACAAACCTTCCTTTGATTTTTACGATGAAAAACTTCCGATTTACAATTACCCAGATATTTTGCCTACGGCAAAACTCGTCGAATGCTCTCTTAAAAATACTACGGTTGCAAGTGGTTGTAGAATAGGGAATTCATCTTTTGAGCGTTGCATGCTCGGCATAAGATCCGAAGTCGGAGATAACTGCCATTTTTCAAATGTTGTGATGATGGGTGCTGATTATCAAGATGATGATGGGTCTAATGACCAACAAATTTCAATTGGAGTAGGGGATGGATCAAAGATTCAAGATGCGATCATTGATAAGAATGCCCGAATTGGTGAAAATGTTCGGTTGAGTCCTAAGGGAGTCCAGGAAGGCTGGGCAGATGAAAGACAAAATATTTATGCTCGAGATGGAGTTTTGGTCATCGTGAAGAATGCATTTGTCGAGTCTGGCACGAAAATAGGAGAAATATAATCAGAATTTCCCTTGCTCCGCTTGTTGGAGGAAAGTAAAAAGTCTTAGTCATGACAAATTTCCCCGAAAATTTAAAATATACCAAAGACCATGAATGGGTTAAAGAACTGGACGACGGGAGTTTTCTCGTAGGCATTACTCATCATGCCCAAGATAGTCTAGGAGATGTTACCTTTGTCGAACTACCAGAAACGGGCTCCTCATATTTGCAAAATGATGTCTTTGGTGTCGTCGAATCCGTAAAAGCGGCTTCAGATCTATTTATGCCGATTGAGGGGGAAGTAGTTGAATGCAATGAGGAGCTTAACAATTCCCCGGAAAAGGTTAATCAAGATCCTTACGGCGATGGTTGGATGATTAAAATTTCAAGCAAGAATATTTCAGATATGGATAAACTTTTGGACTCTCAGTCCTACCAATCTGAAGTTGGTTAGTTCTCTATTCAAAAATCACTTGCGAACCGCTTGTTTTTAGGGTTATTGTAGGGTTTCGCATGTTAAAAGCCGAACGCTCTTTTTATCCATTTGCTTTTCCTCAGAAAGCACCTGTATTTTTTTGCATACTTTTTTCGACTTTCATCTCTTGCTTTGGGGGTAAAATTGAACCCACCGTGATCTTAGCTTCTCTTGAAGGTGAAGTTCATTCCTTTTCCCTGGAGGACGAGTTTAAGGTTTCTTTAGATTCCTCTTCAATCGGCAAGACATTCTCGCAAAAATCAGTTCTGACCACCGGAAAAGATGGAAAGGCTGGATTGTTGTTCTCCAATGGTGCGCTCATTACTATAAAACCCGGTTCTCGATTCTACCTGCGCAAATACAATCAAAAAATTGTCTCGAATGCGAAGATTACCAACCCTTCCAAAATGGAAGAAGAACCCAGCAATTCTGAATTGTTTGCTCACTTAGACTTTGGTGAACTTATTGTAAAAGCTCCAAAATTGAACAAAGGATCGATGATGGTTTTGAGTAGTCCACTGGGTACTGCAGGCATTCGAGGGACCATGTTTCAATTGATGGCTGTCCGGAATCCACTTACCGGTGATATTTCTGGCGGCATCAATCTAATATCTGGAGATATTGACTTTACCGATACTAGTGGAAATGCAGTGACTCTAGTCTCCGGTCAATCTATTGTTGCGGCTACCAGTAAGTTGGGCGAAAATATCGGGGCACAAAGTGGCGGTCTGGTTGACCTGACTTCCACTTTTGGCCCCGGTTTATCTGGTACTGGAATGCCACCCGCAATGGATTCACTTTTTCCTTCAGCATCTACTGAATCAAGTGAGGAAAGCAGTGCAGATGATTCTAGCAGTTCAGCTTTTGAATCCGGGGGGCTACTTGCCGGTGGTGCTTCGGGTGGGGGTTGGGAAATGATTCATGAGATTGCTTCCGATGTATTTTTTGAAATCGAGGGTGCGGAATCAAGCTCAAGTTCGATAACTTTTGAATCCATGCTTGTTGCGGTGAGTCTGGATACTCCCACACCCGAGCTTGCTGCTCCTGGAGAATCTGCAATTTTATCGGGTGGTTCGGATTCCCCTTTAACTCCTGATCCTTTTCAAGGTGCTCACCCCTTCATGAATCTGAAAGGGGATGATTACCTTACTATTGAACTCACCGATAAAGACTTTGGAGATATTGACCCATGGATTGATGCTACTGATTTCTTAGGTAATGATTTATCCTCTATCGTGAGCCTAGAAAATCCACCGGATTTGCAAAAAACTGATACCTATACTTTGGAATACAAAGTTACAGACCTACGCGGATTAACTACTGGAATCAATCGCACCGTTGAAGTTGTTGAAACTAAACCCAAGATAGAACTAACTCCTGGAAAGTATGGCTCAATACAGGAAAACGGTGAGCAAATATTCCCATTTTTAGTTCAAAAAAAATATGCCAATTACCCTACTCCTGATGACGGCCCCTTCAATGTTATTTGGGAACTCGATCCCCCTCTTAACTCAACCCTTGAAAATTCCCCTTATCCAAAATTTTCTCTTAAATACTACGAGCAGAGCTTAGATGATTTTACTTATCAAGAGAAAGTAGTAACGGATCTACCATACCCAACCGACTCTTTGTCTGTTCCATTGATAGTGCTTTCAACCGAGGGAGGTAAAACAGAATTTCGACTCGAGAAAGGTTCCGTTGACTACTCCAAAATCACCGCACCAGGAGAACCTGATTCGGATGTCACTTTCACCTTCAATGACTATGATTACCGATATTCAGACAGCAGGACTAATCTTTCCCTTGCAGATGTTGAACAAACGGTGGTGCAAAAGATAAGAATAATCGACAACCAGCCTCCTATTCTATCTGTTCTATCTGGATTTGATCAAAGTGACCCTCATCAAGTTGAGGGTGTGTTGGATACAACTTTTGTGGATCCAGGAATTTTAATTTTAGATAACTATTATTCCCAGCAAGAAATTGAACAAAATCTGGGCTATCAAACAGGAGCGATTGAATCTGCTTTTGGAAATGTAGACATGAATGTGGCCGGAATTTACGAGGTCATCTATCAAGGAATCAAGGACCCGTCAGGGAATGATGCCTTACCTATTTCAAGATGGGTAGAAGTGTTTGATAACACCTCTCCCGAGCTTTCTATTTATGGAGCGGATCCATTATTCGTGGATGTAAACAATACCAATAGCCTATTCCGCGATCCTGGAGCAGTGGCTTATGATAACCTTGATGGCACCATAGACTGGGAAACCGGAAAAATTACGGTTTCTATGCAAAGTTTTGATGAAAATGGTTCTGCTGTTTCCACCAATTCTACTATTGATGAAATTGTTGCTGTCGCAAAAACCCAAGCCAGTTTGAACAAAGCTTTTCAAATGATTTACAGCTACATTGATGCCGCTGGAAATGAAGGCACTACAACCCGTCAAATTGTTTTAATCAACTCGCCCTTTGATACGCCATTTATCATTGATAGTTCTCCGAGTGATAACCCCCTTATCGTGGATGTTTTAGTTATTAGCGATCCAACCACAGGTCTTCGCAGAGATCCAAATACCAACAAGTTCGAGCCGGGAGTAACCGCATACAAAGATTTTGGAGGCAATTTAGAGCCTAAAAACTTAACCTCAGAGGTTTCAGAGAATGAATATATAGGAGGTGTCCTTGGTGCTATTAACGATACTATTGTCAACTACAGCCTGAAACAGGATGCGTTTGTCGATCCACAGGGAAATCCCGATGAGAGCTACCGAAGTATTATCAAATATGTGGTACAAGATGATTTTGGAAACGAAGCAATTTACAGCCGTGAAATAAGGGTCGTCGATAGAGATGGACCTTTGATCACATTGAAAAATGGATCTGAGGGCGGTAAACACTTTAGTTATTTGCAAGCTGGTATTCCCTTCGTGGATCCTGGTCATGTCGCTTCTGATAATTATGATGAAAATGTCACTGTAACTTCAAAACTTGTCCAAGTTGATACTGGGCAGGAACTTAGTTTTGATTTGGTTTCATCCATTGGATTTACCGACATTGGTTCCTATGAAATTCGATATTCAGCGGAAGACCAAAATGGAAACCTTGCAAGTGAGAATTCTCAAAGCGACATGGTTCGCACCATTGAAGTGATTGATACCTACAAGCCACAAGTTGCTTTGTTTACTCACGATTTTGTTAGGGGAACCAGCACGAGTTTAAATTCCGTGAACGATCCAACCGAGTTGGAAAACACTTCGATTGTTGATTTGGAAAATCCGATTCCGAGCTCTATTTCTTCTTCTCTATCATCCTTTACTGGTTGGACAGGGTCTGACTTTGATCCCGATGTCGCCCTTACGCTTCTGACCGAATCCGATTTTTATGTTTTTGCGGAACAAGATGAGATCCTTGTCGATGGTCATCCGAATTCCGTTGTTGAAGCTACCGATTCCAATGGTCGTTATCGATACCGAATGAGTGGTTTTTATATCAAGGATAAAAATACCAACGCTGTCCTGTTTGAAGATCCTGGAATTTACGCAAGGAATGACTCAAATGTACCGCTCAGCTTTTCTTCCACCATTACACCTGTTACCAAAGCAAATGACCCAAACACCGTTCTTTCTTACAAAATAAACTATTATGTTAGCCAGCAAGACAACTCTGGGGCTAATCAGATTATTGCAGCCCGGCGTGTTTTTATCATTGATCAGGAAAAGCCACTGATTACCCTTGATCCCCCCACTGATGGAACCAACAGTTTTGTCATCATTGAGGCAAACCGACAACCTACTTCAACGGATCGTTACACCGATTTGCATGGAGACGCAGCCAAATTATTTTACTCCAATGTTTCCCCTCCGAATGATGTAGTAACAGGAAAATATCTTTCACTTTCAGCCATTGATGCCCTAGATGGAGTCCTTACAGATGCCATTGTTCGGACCATTAAGGATGATAATGGGAGTTCAGTTGAGATTTCTTCAAATAGTGACCAAAATGCGGTCGCTGCAAATGTTTATTCGCAAATTGATGCCACAACATTGGATAGGAAGTTTACCATCGAATACTATGTGAATGACATACCCATTGATAGTTCAATTCCACCGAATACCTCAGATGTAGTCGTTCGTCATTTGATTGTCAAAGACACCAAACCACCCGTCATCGATGTCACCGAGTTAAATAGTACATTCATGATCGATTTCCTCTCTACTTCGGACCCTGATATTAATGATGGTAAATCAGTCGCCACCTACCTTCTTACCGGTCTCACTGCGACCGATGCAAATGATTTTGATCAAGAGTTAGGCCGAGCGGGTGTCACCAATTCCAATGCTCTTCCAACAACTACAGATCCTGATAGTACGAATTGGGTGCTGGTAACGGATGGAAATGGTGCTGTGAGCAGTGCAACATACAATTCAAAATGGAAATTAGAGTTTACCCCAGCCTTTAGTCCTGGGGCGATTTATCCGGAAACTCGTGGTGCAAATTCAGGTTATGAAGTTAAGATAACCGTGACGGATCAATCCGGAAATATTAGCGGTGAAGTTTTGAGATACCTGCAAGTTGGAGATTTTACACCACCCACATTAACCTTGATTGGAGATTATGAGATCCATGATTTCATGCGTTTTAAATCAAATTCTAGCGTGACTACCAATCAATCGAATTATTTAGGTCTTCAGGGATACCCTGCGGGAACTTCAGGTAATGAGGGAAAAAATGCACCTTTTCTCGATCAACCTATTTCCTCTACCAATCCAGAATATAACGCTACTGGTTTTAGAGGTGGTGCCCATAGAATGCTCATTGCGGATTACGATTTCGTAGAACCCGGAATCTACGCCGAGGATGCTAATGCTTATTTCGATGTGGACGATAATTATCCAGATCTTGATGGAGATGGTATCGGAGAAGGTCATGCTTTTGTTCGAGTGAATTCTAGAGATAAGATGAATGATTGTTCGGAAGGTGCTGGGAAGATTCACATTTATAGCTTTTTCGAGAAGAATTCATATACAATGAATGACTGGCAGGAGCTTCTAGCTAGTAATGCTTATGGTTTCCCCACCCAGTTATTACCTGACTTGAATGGCACTGGATCCCCCGGTAAAATTCCAGATGTGCAGGCAGAAGATAATTCAACCGAGGGTGGACGAGGTTCTTTCTATGGATTTGATGACAATAAAACAGATTTGACCAACTTTAAAATGACCACCATTACCATTGAGTATAGGGTGATGGATGGTTGGGAAAATAAATCTGAAATCAGTACAAGAATGGTCTATATATATGAAAGTAGGCAATTTGGAGATTTTGCATTTTATGCAACTCCACTTACGGATGCATCGGGTGCGAAATTTGAACAATTTTATGATAACGGATCCGGTGATCCTTTCTTACGTTCGAACCGCAAAGACTTGGATGGGGATGGGGTCAGTGATTTCTGGGAGATTGCACTGGGAACTGATCGAGAAGATCCGTCAGACTTTCCGGTTATGGCAAATGAAGATACTTTTAAAGCTTTGACTCAGGGCGATTTTGCCTCCGATCCGGTTGCAGAATTGAAATCTCGCCTCAGCACTCTGCATGATGCAACCCATTTAAGCGGAGTTTCTGGCTTGGGTGATTTTAACGCCACGCAGGGTTTATAGCCCGACCATTTCCTTCAGGGAGTTAGCTGCTTCCCCTCTTTTGCCCCCATAGTTTAACGGATAAAACACTGGTTTCCTAAACCGTAGATCGAGGTTCGATTCCTCGTGGGGGCGCCATTCAGCATAAACATGCCAATGATCTTATCATGGGGGAAATATGCAGGTTGCTTGTAAATTTAGATTAAGCTATCGATTGAAATTAGATGGATGGATTAAACAATATTATATTATCGGTTCTTCCTCCTTTCCTACTTTTGGGTTTAGGAGCTTTTGCTAGGAAAGTTGGCTGGTTTAGAGCGGAGGCAGATGCTTCGTTAAGTATGATAACAATCCGAGTTTTATACCCATGTTTTATTCTCTATCATATTCTTGGTGCTCCAAACATGGCCCTTGATTTCAGGAGTTTTTTGACACCTCTTTATGGATTTTTTTCCATCTTAATTGGGTTTATTTTATCTTGGGCAGTATCTCATATTTTCAAAATGGAAAGGGATACAGCCAAATCTTTTCGTTTTTGTTCTGGGATTTTTAACTATGGATTTATTGCTATACCAGTCGGTGAGGCACTTTTTGGGACAGAAATTGTGGTTCGAATTATCCTCTTTAATCTTGGGGTTGAAGTTGCAATTTGGACCGTAGGAATCGTCGTTTTGACTTCCAATAAGTTTAGTATATCAGGAATGCTTAATCCTCCCTCCGTTGCTGTTCTCATCGCTTTATTTGTTCAAGCATTGGGAGGAAAAGAGCTTTTACCCTCTTTCGTCTGGGAAGTGGTAATGCAGGTTGGGCGTTGTTCAATTCCAATTGGTTTAATCCTGATTGGGGGTAGCTTTTATGTTTTAATGGAAGGATTCAAGTTCTCAAAAGGGCTGAAAATTGAAGGTGCTTCGATACTGGTTAGAAACATTTTGTTTCCTTCAATTGCACTCGCTTTTGTGTACTTTTTTCCCTTGCCGGGTGGAATGGAGTGGATGAAACCTGTGCTGGTCACGCAGGCAGCAATGCCTGCTGGAATATTTGCGATTGTAATTGTGGGGAATTACAAGGGCGACAAAGAGACTGCGATGCGATCAATCCTAGTAACCATGATTGCCAGTATCATAACACTCCCGATATGGTTAATG
>DBVA01000144.1:0-2839 GCA_002308735.1 Opitutia bacterium UBA1276
TGTCTATGGAGGCGGCTCGCCCACCGGTATTGCTTTTTATGAAAACGGTATCATGGAAGACCGCTTCGGAGGATATGTCATCAGTTGCGAACCCGCACGCAATGTTCTTTTTGGATACCACCCCAAAGCCCAGGGAGCCGGTTGGGCCCTGCCCCAAAGAGATATTTTTCTGACTAGTAATCCGAAAAAGAATTTTGCCGGAGCGGACTTTGCAAGAGGAGCAAGGATTACAGGATTGATCAACCTGTTCCGGCCCAGTGATGTCTGTATCGGGCCGGACGGTGCCATTTATGTTGCCGATTGGTTCGATGCCAAGGTTGGTGGTCATGGGACTAAGGACGAGGCCCAAACCGGGGCCATTTACAGGATTGCTCCCCAGGGAGCTGAACTTTCAATCCCTCGCTTCGACCTCACCACCACCGAAGGTCAAATCCAAGCACTGAAGAACCCCTCCCCGAATGTTAGGGAATTGGGCCGGGCTCGCTTGGTGGCCTCCGGAGAAAAAGGAATTCCGGCAATAAAAACCCTTCTTCAAGACCCCAACCTTTTCATCCGGGGACGGGCTATTTGGGCCTTGGCAAAGATGGGTCCAAAGGGGCTCAAAATGGTGGAACGGCAACTGGCTGATCCAAATCCAAAAATCCGAATCTGTGCCTTCCGTGCCCTCCGGCATGAAGAGCACAATATCCTCACACATGCTGCCAACTTAGCCAAGGACCCCTCGCCCATGGTCCGAAGGGAAATCGCCTTGGCGATGCGTTACCTACCCCTTGAAAAGTCCAAGGATATTCTACTCAATATTGCCCAAGGATATGATGGGAAAGACCGATTTTATCTCGAAGCTTTTGGAATTGGTTGCACCGACAAGGAAGCCAAAATGTATCCACTCTTGAAAAAACGAAGTCAGGGTTCAAATTTTGACCCGATCTACAGCGGATTAGTCTGGCGCCTGCACCCCGCTTCCTCCATCCGCGAACTAAAGAAGTGGGCAATAAATGAAAAGCTGGACCATTCCATCCGCAGGTCGATGCTCTTTGCACTCAGTTTGATTGAGGCCCCTCAGGCTGCTGAAGCCATGGTGGATATCGCCCGATCAAGCTCCGAAAAAATCTCCTCTTTGGCAAAAGTTTTTATCGAAAAAAGGGACCAGGGAATTTGGAATGCTTTTAAGCCAAAAGACTTATTGCATGGAAAGGAAGCAACTGAAACCATTTATGTCGACCGTCTTGCCCCCTCTTCTTTTGGACCCACAACCGAGCTACCCAGCTCAAAAGAAATTCTGAAACTCAAGGGCAATCCGAAGAAGGGAAAGGAACAGATCGGGCGTTGTTATATTTGTCACAAAGTTGGATCCGTAGGCGTGGAATTTGGACCTAGCTTAGCCGGTTGGGGAAGCGGACAAAACCGGGAAACCATCCTGATGTCCATCCTGCATCCATCTGCTGACTTGGCTCATGGATACGAAGGAACAGAACTTTTAGTTAAAGGCGACAAGCGAGTGCAAGGATTTGTTCAAGCAGAGGGTGATCCACTGGTAATAAGGGTCTTCGGAGGCGATGACCTGGTAATCGCAGCAACCGATATCAAATCCCGCAAAAAAATGAATTCCTCCCTGATGGCTCCCGCCTCCCAACTTGGACTTGATGCCCAGCAGGTTCGTGACATTGTAGAGTATCTAAAGCTAAACTGATCACGAACGGTTACAAAGCACTTAAAAACGGATGACTTCATTTCACTTAGACCTCGAAAATAGCTACACGGAACTTCCCGATGTATTTTTTACCAAACAATCCCCAACTCCGGTCCCAAAACCAGAAATCGTTATCTTCAATCAGAAACTAGCAGATCAAGTAGGCCTCAATTTCTCGAAAAGGAGTAAGAAAGAAATAGCTGAACTTCTTTCCGGAAACTTGGTTCCCAAAGGAATCGAACCCTTTGCCCAGGCTTATGCCGGTCATCAATTTGGAAACTTCACCATGCTCGGGGATGGACGGGCCCTAATGCTGGGTGAGTATCTGACTCCATCGGGCCAAAGGCTTGATTTGCAATTCAAAGGCTCGGGAAGAACTCCCTTCTCTCGGGGTGGAGATGGGCGGGCTGCCCTGGGCCCGATGCTTCGTGAATATATTATCAGTGAAGCCATGCATTACCTTGGCATTCCCACCACCCGTAGTTTGGCCGTGGTCGAGACTGGTGAAACCGTATACCGTGAGAACGAGTTATCCGGTGCCATCCTGACCCGCATTGCCGGTTCGCATATTCGGGTTGGAACTTTCGAGTTCGCCTCCCTTCATAAAGATAAGTCCATAACCCAAGCACTCCTCGACTACCTCATTGATCGGCATTTCCCTGAGATTAAGGAAATGAAGAACCAACCGCTGGCCTTGCTCGAAGCCATGATCGCACAACAGGCAGAATTGATTACCCAATGGATGCGGGTCGGTTTTATTCACGGAGTGATGAATACCGATAACATGGCCCTTTCCGGCGAAACCATCGATTATGGACCCTGTGCCTTTATGGACAGCTTTGATCCTGCCACGGTCTTTAGCTCGATTGATCGTAATGGACGCTATTCATACTCCAACCAACCTTATATCGCCCAATGGAACCTAGCCCGTCTGGCCGAGAGTCTTATTCCCCTGATTCATCAAGAAAGAGAAGAAGCCATTGGAATGGCAGAAAATGTATTAAACTCATTTGAAGAAGTTTATAAAAGTAAATGGCTTGCGATGATGGGCTCCAAGCTTGGGCTCCTTGAGGCAAAGAAGGAGGATGAAAAGTTGATCACCGAACTGCTCGACTGGATGCATCAAAGTTCAGCGGATTTCACCAACAC
>DBVA01000054.1:0-12872 GCA_002308735.1 Opitutia bacterium UBA1276
AGGGTTTGCGACATTTGCTCCTTACTTGCACGGCCAAAACCGACCACCGCCTGTTTGACCCGGAGGGGAGCATATTCAAAGACCGGAAGTTCCCGGATGGCAGCTGCGGATAGGGCTGCTCCACGGGCGGCACCCATGACCTGAGCGGTTTTAAAATTTTGAACATAAATGGTTTCTTCACAGGAAATATGACGGGGCTTCCAAAGATCAATCAAATGGGCCACGGATTGATGGATTTTCCCGAGGCATGAGATGGAGGAAACCTTATTATTAAATTTTAAGGTTTCAGAGTGGAGCAGTTTATGACTGGAACCTTGGCACTCGAGAACTGCCAAGCCTGTCCCCCGTAAGCTCGGATCAATCCCGAGAATTCTACCCTTGTAGGGTATTTTTCGAAGCAGGGCTTTGGAATCAAGCTCTTGGCCGGATTTCTTGGTACCCGATAAGTGCTGAGCCCAAAGTTTTCGAGATTTGCTGTTCATTTAATAATCAAGAGCTACACCAACATGCGCAGACCAGCGAGGACGATAAAGAACCAAATCAAACTTTCGAATAGTTTTTGGTTTAGGAATTTCACAAAGAGCGGTGCGGTCGCCGCCCCGATCATAGCGGGTATAAACATCCAGGCACTCACCCCCATCGATTCCAGGGTGATAATCTTTAAGTCGATCATCAGGGGAACCTTGAAAATATTCACGATCAAAAATAACCAGGCCGAGGTCCCAATAAAAGCATATTTGGGAAGCCCCATTACGAGGAGATACAACTGAGCGATGGGACCGGCAGCATTGGCCAGCATCGTAGCCACCCCTCCCAGAGAGCCAAAAAATACGCCCAGGGAAATCGATCCTTTGGGTCGCTCCCCAGTGGATGGTGACTCGCTGGAAAGTTTGGATTTGCCAGAATTTCGGAATTTCAAACCGAAGTGTAAAACCGTCATGCTTAGCAGAATCGCCCCGATCAATACCTTGAGCAAAGCAACCCGCTCATCCCCACCCTGAAAATAATCGAATACCCACCAACCAAGAAGGGTACCGAGGAGGAAAAAGGGAAGCAGGCGAATCACATACCCCCAGTCGGTATGCTTTCGGTAAACCAGGGTGGCAGTCATGTCCGCAGATATTAATACGGGTAACAGTAGCCCGACGGATAAGGGAACCCCCACAGGACCCAGAGCATCCTCGAGGACGAGGGCAAAGATGGCGACGGTCAAATTACCTGCTCCTGGGATACCCCCCTTACTCATACCCATGATCAAGGACCCAACAGCCAAAAGGGCCCAGTGCGTGCTGCTTAGTTCATCCATGCGGAATCAAATAATATCATTCGGGAACGGATTTGGAAAAGGTTCCGGCAGAGACCAAAAAGGTTTCCCAAATGACTTTTTCCTCATCAGATGGATATGCGGTGCCGGTGGCAAAGACTTGGGCCTGGGGAGGAAGTAATTTTTTAAAGTTTGCCTTGCGATCCGCATCTAATTCTCCCAATACATCGTCGGCAAGAATGAGGGGGATTTTCTTGAGAGCACGATTTAAATATGAAAATTCCGCCAGTCGAAGAGCGAGTACCAGTCCGCGCTGCTGACCCTCAGAAGCGTAGCTCCGGGCATCCCGTTGATCGAGTAGAAATTTGAAGTCATCTTTGTGAGGACCATGCCGGGTGGAACCAAGTAGTTGATCCCTCTCCCGATCGAGGGCGTACTGAGTGATCAATTCTTCCAGGGTAAGCTCGGAAAGATTGGGTAAATATTCCAGGCTAGCTTGTTCAAGATCATCGGAAAGGGATCGGTACCTGGACGCTAATTCCTTGGCAAGTTCAGGGAGTGCAGAGGATCGAAGTTTTTGCAAGCTAACTGCGGAGCGGGCAAGGGCCTGTTCAAAGGCAACAAATTCCACCACTCCCCCACCCTTTTTGAGCAAAGCATTCCGCTCCCGCAAAGCACGATGATAACTTTGTAAGCTGTCCAAGTATTCCTGAGAGGAAGATGAGAGCAAGAGATCCAACCACTTTCTTCGATCCGAGGGACCTTCCCGAACCAAACGGAAATCCCGGGAGGATAAAGTAACCGAGGGAAACTGACCGAGATAGTCTCGAAGCTTGGTTATTTTTTCGCCATTTAATTCGAGATCTTTTTGTCCCTTGTTTCGAAAGCCGAGCAAGATCTCATGCTCGCCTCCAAAATCATCAGAGAAGCGAAAAAAAAGTTGGGCTTGCTTCTTGCCTTCCTGCACCAAGCCATCGAGCCCGCTTTTCCGAAAGGATCTTAAACTACCGGACATACCGATGGCTTCCAATAAATTGGTTTTCCCCTGACCATTTGGGCCGAGAAAAAACACCCGGTCCCCCTCAAAGTTTAGACGGACGGACTCAAGATTCCGGAAGCCTTCTAGATTGATTCCAAGCAGGCGCACAAAAAGACCTCAAAGAGAAATGACATTGGAGTCATTGGCAGCGGCAAGGAGTTGTTCATAGGATTGCACCATGGCATTCGCCAATCCAGTCCAATCCTCCTGAGTATGAGAAAGATAGGAACTTACCCGAAGCAGGCGTTTAGATTCCAGGGCATCCAGGGAATAAGTAATTGCGGTCGGAGAAGCCCCACTTGAACCGGTTGAGCAAGCCGAACCGGTCGAGACTTCAAAGCCCAAGCGATCCAACTTGGCGACCCAGTCGAGGTTTTGAAATTTTGGCATCAGCAGCAGAGAAGTATTCCAAAGTCGATCACACCCCTGACCAATGACTTGAGTCCCTGGAATACGGGAAAGGATATCCGCTTCCATCTGATCCCGCCAGGTCGCCCGCTTCTCCACATCGACCGAATGGGCAAGGCTCTCTTTCCAGGCCAGACCCATGCCTTCAATCGCGGGAAAGTTCTCGGTGCCAGCCCGGCGACCTCCTTCTTGACTCCCTCCGATTTGAAGAGAGCTGGCATTCTGATCCACCAACCAGCCAATTCCCTTGGGTCCACCAAATTTGTGGGCACTTGCGGTAAAGGAGGTGCAGTGGTGGAGGTCAGAAAACCTCATCTTACCCACCCATTGTGTGGCATCGCAATGGAAGGGAATATTTCTTTGCTTACAAATTCGGGCAACTTCCAGCCAGGGTTGGATCACCCCGGATTCGTTATTGGCCGCCATCATACAAAGAAGAACAGGATCTCTATCTTGGTCCAGTTTTTGGGTTAAGGAATCCAAGCAAACGGTACCAGCAGAAAGGTTTGGCATAAGATCCACACGGTCCTTGAACCAAAAACGGGCAGGTTCCTCCACACTGGGATGCTCAAGGCTGGAAATCATGATACGGGAATCAGAGGCATGGTTTTGAGCGGCACTGGCAATGACCCAGTTATTGGCCTCGGTTGCCCCGGAGGAAAATATAATATGGGAGGAATCGACTCCCAAGGTATCAGCCCACTCCATGCGGGCATTGGAAAGCTTTGCCTTGGTCCGGCTAGCGGATCGATAAGGAGAGGATGGATTTTGCCAATCTTCCTGGGCTGCAGCGGTGAGAGCCTGGATTACCGAAGGATACGCCGGTGTGGTCGCGTTGTTATCAAAGTACGACATCAGGGACAGGCAAATGCCATCAGTTCTGAGGCAAGGGAGGAATTTTTAAGGTTTGTCCGACCCGCAAACTATTCTTGCTCCGCATAACATCCCGGTTGGCTTGATAGATTCGGTCGATATGAGAAGAATCTCCGTAAAATTTCCTACTTATAGCGTAGAGACTATCCCCTTTTTGAACGACATAATCTTTGGGGGCAGCCGGAACCCTGGGCATGGAAATCGTCGGAGCAGGTGAGCTTGATGGGCTGGCTGAAACCGGATTGGTGGAAGCATTCTGAACCGGCTTCAGAGTCTCTGATAGAGGGAGTCCAATTCGAGCTTTCAAATCTGCCACTTCCCTCCTAAGCCTAAGGTTTTCTTCCTGCAAAGTGAGGCCATTTAAGTAGCCTGCATAGGGTTTGCCTGGAAGGTTGCGGATGATCTCTTTCTCCGCAGATTCAATAAGTTGCTTTACTTTTGGGGCTTCTCTTGAAGAAGATTCAAGCAGGAGATAGCGGCGGAAATGATAGACTGCAGCAACTGGATCTTTTCTTGATTTAAGGGTTAGGTAGAGACGGCCGACTTCAAGGTGGGACTTGGGACATCTTACCATTCTTCGGGTAATGGATAGGAATTCGTCCAGGGCTTCCTCATTTTTTCCAACTTTTAAATAGGATCGACCGCGTTGAAAGGCAGAACTACTTTCTTCATCTGCCACATCTTCGAAGTTGGAACAACCCGAGCCAAGAAGAATCACTCCGAGGATAAAAAAGGAAAGCCAGAGATAATTTAATTTTCTCATTCGCCCAATACGGTGATCACCAGTTTTCGGTTATGAGGAGCCACTCGATGCTCCCAAAGAAAGATTCCCTGCCAGGTTCCAAGATCCAATTTCCCATTCGAAAAGGGAAGATTTTCAGAACTCCGGGTTAAACACATTTTGATATGGGAAGGCATATCATCCGGGCCTTCCATGGTATGTACAAAGTAAGGATAATCATCAGGTACCAAATCATCCATGAATCTTTCCAAATCAACCCGGGCCGTAGGATCGGCATTTTCCATCAATACCAAACTGCAACTCGTATGCTTTACGAAAACCGAGACAATGCCCTGCTTCAGTCCGGATTCATTCAGGGCATCCAATACGGAATCAGTAATTTCATAAGTTCCTTTTCCTTTGGTCTTCAGGCTCCAATCTTTTGTGAATACTCCCATTGCTGTATCAGTATCTTCTTTGCTTAGAAGAGGAATCCGAAATTTGCAAGGGTTGAGAAAGAAATTGGGGAGTTCAGCATTTTAGTTCGGTTTCCGAATTTAACCATAGCGTGAGGGATTTTAAAATTTCATCAACCCGGGAAGGCAGTTCCTTGAGCTCAGATAGTCTACTGCCCAAAATGACTTCTGCTTGTTTTCGTAATCCAATATCTAACTCGGGCAACCATGCTTGTTTGACCGGAAGCCCTTCCTGTTGAGCGAAAACAAAAAGAGTTTTGATCCGTACTGCTTGGGGGGAACCGTGTTCCATCGCATCCAGAGATTTGAGCAGTAGGGCAAAAAGGGGTTGAGGTTCAAGAATATGGCTGCCGTTGTTCAGAAATAGGCGGGAAATTTCAGAAGCGGCAAAAAAAACCTTGTGGTCTTGGGCCAAAAAATTTCTTTTCCTTAAAACATTCCACTCACGAATAAAGGGCATCCCCGATCCAATCGAGGCATATGAAAGAGTGCATTCCAAATCATCAAACAAATCGGGTTGGGCACCCAATGTTCGCTTGCCACTTTTGCGGAACAAAATGGACTGAAGTCCAACTTGTTTGCTGAATAAAGAAATACGCGAGTGTTTGTCTCCGGTAGCCGTGGTTTGAAGTACGATCCCAGACAACTCCTCGATTCGGGCACTCACGAAATTAGTAGGAAATTAAGAGGGGCAAAATGCACGAAACCCAACGCTAGTCAGAATCAGGATTCTCACCGGTTTTGAATTTCTTTTTGGGAGGTACTACTGCTCCCCCGGAAATCAACATTTTCATACCATCCCCGACCGACATCTTAAGAAAATGTACTTCTTCCCGCGGAACAAGTAATAGAAAACCACTGGTTGGATTTGGTGTGGTCGGCACAAAAATATTACTGAGCTTTTTCCCGACCACATCTTCGGTGTCTGATGAAGCATCTCCAGTAAGAAAGCCAAGAACCCAGCAATCTTTTCTGGGATATTCGATTAGGACAACAGCCTTGAACACCGCCCGGTTATCTTTGCCAAAGGTTTCAACAATTTGTTTAACCGATCGATAAACCGTACTTAAAAAAGGAACCTTGTCCAAAAACTTCTCGGTGGTAGAGATAAAAAACCTCCCCAGTACATAATTGGATAAAAACCCAAGCAAAGTAAGCCCTAAGATGCCTAGAATCAGTCCAAGAGCGGCCAAAAGGGTTTCAAGCCCGAAGAAAAAACTTTCTTCACTCAAGCCAAGTTGAAAGGCAAGCCGGGTAACTGGGTCTTTAAAAAGATCTAAGAGGAAATTAAGGACAAAAATCGTGGTTCCTAAGGGCAGAAATATTAACAGGCCCGTAAGGAAAGCATTTCTGAACTTCCTCGCAAAGTTTACTTTTTTTTCCTTAACCACCGACTTGGGTTACTATTGATCAGGCGTACAAGCGAGCAGAAAATCGGGCCAAGCTTGCAATTCCCGGATGGAATCCATTACCCTTTTTTCTTCCCTTCGAATAATTTTGCGATCCTCTTGCTCTCGATCATCGAAGCCAACCAAGTGAAGCCATCCATGAATCAAATATAGGGAAAGTTCTTCTTGAAAGGATAAATCCCTTTCCTTGGACTCCCCAATGGCTTGATCCACAGAAACCAGAATCTCGCCCGCATTCTCTTCTTCTTCATCTGCTTGAAAAGTAATCACATCCGTTGGTCGAAAATCTTTGAGAAACCGGCCATGAATTTCCGAATGCTGATCTTTGGGTAAAAAAGCAACGGACAAAATTCCCTTCTTCCCGTGCTGATGCAGGGAAAAAACATGATCGAAGAATTGGTGCAGGGTGGACTCGGAAAAAGACAGCCCTGGATAGAGGTTTGAGCTTTCAACCTTGGGAGAAGAAGGCATATCGGATGCGATTCAGGAAGCTTTTTGCTTCGAATCCCCTTTATTTCCCCGAACCGTAGAGGGAGTAAGCTCGTTTTCATCCTCTGGGTATTCAATCCGTGAATGAAGCATATTCAATGTTGTCTTGATAAAGCTTTGCTTGATCTTTGCTACTTCTTCCAGGGTGAGTGGACACTCATCAAGTTGTCCGTCTTCTAGACGGTCTTTAAAAATATTTTCCAGTAATTCTTCAACACTGTGGTGGGAGACTTTAGGAAGACTACGGGCCGCTGCCTCGACGGAGTCGGCAAAGAAAATAATCGCACTTTCCTTAAAACGGGGTTTGGGACCATCATAGCGATAAGTGGATTCATCGGGTTGGTCACGATCCGGCTCCCCATAGCTGAGGGTATCCTGTTTAAAGCGTTGCTTCGCCTGATGGTAAAAATATTTTACCAGAGTGGTTCCATGATGTTGACGAACCACATGTCGGATTACCTGAGGCAAAGCATGCTCACGGGCCATTTCGATACCTTCCTTGATGTGACTTTTTATGATCAAGGCACTCATCGATGGATTTTGTCGGTTGTGCGGGTTACCAAACTCACCTTGATTTTCAGTAAAGTAATCTGGTTGTGCCATTTTCCCAATATCATGAAAGAGAGAGCAAGCACGGCACATGGTTGGGTTGGCTCCAACGCTTAAGGCCGCATTTTCCGCGAGATTGGCGACCATGAGACTGTGATGATAAGTCCCGGGGGCTTCCACTTGCATACGACGAAGCAAGGGATGATTGAAATCGGTCAGTTCAAATAAGGTAGCATCCGTGGCAACTTTAAAAGAATATTCGATTATGGGCAGAGCACCCAAGACCAAGGCACCGGTTAGCACTCCGACTACCAAGGACGCAACCGCATGATTAGCCAAGGCAACCGCTCCACTCCCAACTGCCATGCCCACCCCGATGGCGAGGATGGCACCGATTAGGCCAGCCATGGCTCCAGCTTTTAGAACACTTCCCCGTAAGCGAACACCCCGGCAGAAATAAACTCCAATTAAAGAAGAACTCAGGGAGATGGACAGAGCATCAATTCCTGAATTTTGCATGGTTGCATGAAAAACACTGGTAATAAATGCGGTTAGGGCAGCCATTCGGGGTCCAACGGTGATCATAACCACCATGGATGCCAGGGCCACAGGCATCAAGTAAGGAAGCAAACCTACCAGAAAAGTATTCTCACCAAAAAGATTGGTACCGCCCAATTCCAGCACAATTCTAGAAATCCCAAGATTGAACAAAATGACCACCGCCACAATTCCAGATCTCGCAGAATCTCGCCAGAAAGTGGGAAGGACTAAGCTAATGTAAACAGTCGCGAATAGAAAAGTTCCAAAAGTAACAAAGATTCTCCTAGGTAAAAGATTTCGGTCTTCGATTGTTATCGATAAAAATTTAGAATATTTCTCAAAATCTTCCTCCGTTACCTTGGTGCCTTTTTTCAAGATTAAATCGCCTTCATTCACCGTGATCATGGTTGGTTCCATCGCTAAGATCGCTCGGTCTTGGGCATTGGTCGTGGCCTGACGGTCGATGGCCCGAAGAAAAAGTCCACGCCTCGCGACCTGAGATAGAGTGGAGGCTAGATCATTCCTGTATTGTTGAGCGGAGAAGGATTCATTTTCATCGCTACTCTCTATAACTTCAGAAAGGGTGATTCCATTTTCCGTAAACGGACCATCATTTTCTAGGTGTTCATGGAGATCAAAAATATAGTTGGAAAAGGCTAAATATTTGGATCCCAGTTCTTCTGGCTTTAAATTTTTTGCAAATCCACTCGCTTTCGAACCAACAACCAAAAGCTGGTCGGATAAATCAATCATTTTTGAATCAATTCGCGCGGAAGCATTTACTTCAGAAATAAATTTTTGGTCTGTAGATGGAAATTTTACTACCCCTACCAAGTGAAGTTGCCCAAGAAGTTTCCCAACCGTAGTAAAAAAGTTTTGATCCTCCGCAAAGTCTCTCCAGTGGGAAAGCGTGGATAATTCTTCCCTACTTATCTGGAACTGAAAATTACTCTCCAATTCCTCAATCAAAGAAATTGTGGCCACTTCCCTAGAATCAGTATCCATGGAGTCCAGGGCTAGCAATCCCTCCTCGAGGCGAATTAATGCCTTATTGTATCCTTCCTCCCCAGCAAAATCCCGAGCGAACTCACGGGGTGTACTACTACGAATCCATTCTTCTGCCTCCTTTCTCCTGACCTCACTCAAATATTTAAAAGAACGCTCGGAATAAATATTTTCCGGAGCAACCTCACCCAGTGTTCGCAGACCCGGTGGATCCTGACCCACAAAACAGATAATGATAATTGCCAGACCGAAAAGAAGGGAAAGGATGATTTGCTTGCCTCCTCTTTCCCATTTCCCTCGGAACCCCTTGAGATCAACTTCTTGGTCTTCTTCCAATTCCTTTCTCCGCCGAGCTCGAGCACGGCCATTCTTACGACGGGAACCTCTTTTTTCCTCGTTTGGCATGAAGAGATAATTATCTCATGAAGGAGATGGAATGGTCAAGGCTTAGAGACGGGCTTTTGATAGGCTCCAATGATTGCACTTACTAAGGGATGGCGTACTACATCATCCTGGTCAAATTCATGAAAATGAACCCCTTTCACCTTGGATAAAACTCTTTTGGCCTCAACTAGGCCCGATACCTGATTGTGAGGCAAATCAACTTGGGTAACATCTCCTGTAACCACCATTTTACTGCCCTCTCCCAGACGAGTTAAAAACATCATCATTTGTGAACTGGTGGTATTTTGAGCTTCATCCAAAATCGCAAAGCATTTACTCAAGGTTCTACCTCTCATGTATGCAAGCGGGGCGATTTCAACCACTCCAGTCTCAACTAGTTTACGAGCGTCAGCAGGACCGAGAACCTCATCCATCGCGTCATATAGTGGTCTTAGATAGGGCAAAAGTTTTTCCTCCAAATCACCGGGTAAAAAACCCAGTGCCTCCCCTGCTTCCACCGCCGGTCGGGCAAGAACAATTCTTTGAATTTTTCCTTCCAGTAATGCATACAGTGCGGCAATTACCGCGAGATAGGTTTTTCCAGTACCTGCGGGTCCAATACCAAAAGTAAGGTCATTTTTAAGAATAAGCTCAAGAAATCTACGCTGACCTAAATTTCTTGGAACAACTGATTTCTTTCGAATATTAAGGATCAAGGGATGGTCGAGAAGCTTTTGTATCTCAGCAGTTTTCCCTTTGGAAACTTTCTCCAAAAAACGCAAGAAGTCAGAGCTTTTTATTGTAAATCCTTGTTTTCTGGCAGATTCTAAAAGCTGGAAGAAGACTTCGGCTTGATCGACAGCGTGATCGGCTCCTTCCAAGGAAAGGGAAGTGCCCCTTGCTACCACCTTACACTCGAGAGCCTTTTCCATTTGCTGCAAATTTCTTGGATCTTCGGCGTAGAGCTTGTGAAATTCACGCTCTGATTCAAAATCCAAAGTTCTTTGGGTCATAAATTTTTCATTCCATGGTTGAAACTTTTCTTTTGCAGATGGAAAAAGTTGGGGTCAGTAAATCATTTTTCATGGGATATCCCTGGATTTAAAAAGCTAATATAGCTCAATCGCAAGTCAGGAATTCACAAATTTAAGATCTCGAAAGCAGTTGCCAATTAAAATTATTCTGCCATGACAAATCCTTTCTACTTTATACATCGTCCAATATGAAAATTCTTTTTGTAAGTCCGGAAGTTTCCCCCTTGGTTAGGACAGGAGGACTCGGGGATGTAGTTGGTAGTCTTCCCCTCGCTCTCGGCAAAATAGGACTGGATATTCGTATCCTTTGTCCCCTTCATAAAGAATGCAGGCAGATACCCCGTACTTTGTTTCCAAAACCTATTTCCTTTCGATTAGGAAAAAAAACATATTGTTTCTCAGTAAGTTCGACCAAACTGGGGAAATCCGAGGTTCCAGTTTACTTCATTGAAAACGATGCCCTTTTTAAACGGTCGGGAATTTATTCAGATGAAAAAGGTGATTTTCCTGATAATGCTCTTCGTGCATTCGCACTCTCCAAAGCAGCAGTTGAGTTAGAGAAATCCATTGATTGGGAGGCAGAAATCTTCCACGCCCATGATTGGATGGCTGCAGCTACTTGCGCATTCATCAATGCTGCGAAAAATACATTTAAAAGAAAAGTGGGATCCGTGCTCACCATCCACAACCTTGAACATCAAGGGACATTCTCGTATCAGGACTATCTAGACTCTAACCTGCCGGCAAAATATTGGGGAATGGAAGGTTTTGAGCATAATGGTGCTCTCAATCTTTTAAAAGGTGGCATTCAACACGCCACCAAATTGACTACGGTCAGCCCCACATATGCCCAAGAAATTAAGACCGTTGAATTTGGTCAGGGTCTAGAAAAAAGTTTATTATACCGGGCTGGGGACTTAGTTGGCATCCTTAATGGAATTGATGAAAGTTCCTGGGATCCATCCCGGGATTCCGCTCTTGCAGGAAAAATCCAGATCGCTTCTGCCCATGAAGGGAAAGATGCATGCAAGTCTGCACTTCAAAAGGAATTCAGTCTCCCTCAAGAAGCAAAAGTGGCTTTATTTGGAGTAGTTTCAAGGCTTTATAACCAGAAGGGGCTTGATCTATTATTAAAAATTATTCCTTCTCTCCTACAAAACTCGAAGAGTCAATTTGCCATTCTTGGGAGTGGAGATTCGAAACAAGAAAGAGCTTTTTCAGAATTTGCACAAAGGAATCCCACCCGCATAGCTGCATCGATTGGATTTGATGATGGGCTCGCCAGACGGATTTTTGCTGGTTCTGACTTCTTTCTTATGCCCAGTCGATTTGAACCCTGTGGTCTGGCCCAACAATATGCCATGCGTTACGGCTCCGTTCCGATTGCGAGGGCAACTGGGGGATTGGCAGACACCATTGTTTCTTATCCTTCTCCGCGTGATCCTGCTAATGGTTTTCTTTTTAAAGATGCCAACCCACAAGAACTCCATAAGGTTATTCACAAAGCACTTAGCTTGTTTGAAAAGCCACTCGAATTTTTTGAAATTCGAAAAAATGCGATGCAAACTGGATTCTCGTGGGCTGCGGCCGCAGAGAAATACGCCAAGACTTATGCCTGGGCCCTTGAAAAATAAAATTACACAGAAAAAAATTTTGGATCAATGTGGACAACTTTTTGCCCTTGGATGAGCTTTCATGTTGCCGACGCTAATTGCTAGACAATAGGTTGTGTTTTGATTCCCATTTAAAGAAAATATGATTAGCAACGGACCCTCTCGTACATTTACCCGCGAAGCGGTGGAGGCATGGTTGCATCGATTATCCCTCAGTGACTGGGAAAAAAACATTGAGCAAGGCCTGCTCCGCGAGGCTCAGTCATATTACCGCAAAGGCTTACTTTCTGCTTTGGATATCCAAGCCGAACAGGCGATTATCACCCAAAAAGTAAACCGTGAGGAGACTTATTCCGTAGTTGAATGGAATGAAAATAAACCGGAAATTCGAACCTCTTTGGATGATGAAAACCTTGGGCTTATTCTTGCCACCGCGGGGTTGTATGAAATCGAGGAACTGATTGCTGAGATTCAGGATGAAGATCCACTTTTTGGTGAATTTAATTTCGAAAAGGAATTGGTTCCTAAAGAGGAGAAGAACGAAGTTGATCATGCTCCTGAGGTATCTGCAATACCGGGTGTAAAGCTGGTTGTGACCCTGGAGGTTTCCTCTAAAAAAGGTTTGCTGGCGATACCCAAATGGAAACTTTCTGAGCAGAAAGAAGTAAGTGTTTATGGTTCCAAATCTGAAGGTTCCCTGCAAGGTGCGGATCGTCCTGCCCTTATGAGATTTGTGGCGGAAGCAAATGAAAAAGGATTTTCCTTCAACAAGGAAAATGGAACCTTCCTCCTGTCAGATTGGAATCAAATCGCATTATTAACCCAGGAGTCCTTACCGAAGTGGGAGCAATCCTTCTCCATAAAGTTTGAGGGGGATGCTCAACTTTTAAAACACGGACAAAGAACTTTAAACTGGGAAATTGAGGCAAGAAGCGAATCCGAAGGGTCGATGACTCTACGAGAAAGGTTCCAACTCGGATCCCATAAATTGGGCCGTGCAAGCATTCGTAGAATTTCAAAAGCCAAACTCGGTGCCACTTTTATTCGAGGACATGGCTTGGTCAAACT
>DBVA01000054.1:13239-25770 GCA_002308735.1 Opitutia bacterium UBA1276
TGGCCTAAGTATATGCTCTTTTCCCTTTTCGCCAGAAAATACTTGAAGACCAGACCGGATGGTAAGCTTGCCGATTGGGAAACATCAATACGAAAACTTGGCACCAATGGCGTAGCCAAGAAGTTTTCTTTTCTTCGTCCTTATCAAAAACAAGGGGTTGCCCATATTAGTGCTCTGCATCAACTCGGTTGCCATGCCCTACTGGCAGATGAAATGGGATTAGGGAAAACGATACAATCCCTTGCTTTACTTGCAAAAGATAAAGAGAAAGAAGCTTTGGACCTAGTGGTTTGCCCAGCCTCCGTCGTTCAAGTTTGGGTAAAGGAAGCGAAAGAAAGGTTTCCTCACCTGAAGGTAAGGGTTTTAAACCGGGAGAATCTTTTTACGGATCAAGAAAGCTCCTGCCTATGGGTTGCAAGCTATACCCAATTAAGAAGGCATCGAAACCTGCTTGATCAGATTACCTTCCGATATGCGATCTTGGATGAAGCTCAACTTATTAAGAATCCAAAAGCAAAAATAACCCAGACTTGTTTATCCGTTGATGCAAAAAACCGACTCGCATTATCTGGAACTCCCATCGAAAACTCTGCAATGGATTTATGGACGATTTTTCGTTTTTTAATGCCGGGTTTGCTGGGTGGAAGGAAGGAATTTGAAAGAAGTTTTGAAGAAGATTCTCAAAAATCAGCCCTTTTGGTTAGGAAACAAATTCATCCCTTTGTTTTAAGAAGATTGAAATCAGAGGTGGCGAAAGAATTGCCTCCAAAAATTGAAACGGAATTACCCTGTCAACTAAGTGATGCCCAAAAGAAGGAATACCGTAAGCTTACCGAGCATGCCATTGAAAATCATGGTGAGGACCTAAAGGGTGCGATTAAGCAATCCCCCACTCATATTTTTTCCCTTTTTACCAGACTTCGGCAGGCATGCTGCGACTTAGCACTACTCCCAAATAGAACCCATTTACCCCCAGAGGGAGTCAAGACCGATTTATTAATCGAAAAGCTCAAGGATTTATTTCCCACCGGGGCAAAAGTTTTAGTCTTTAGTCAGTTTACTTCTTTTTTATCGATTTTGAAAAAAAGAATCCAGACTGACCTACCTTCGATTCAGCTTTTTGAATTAACTGGATCGACGCGGGACCGGAAGATTCCCGTCGAATCATTTGAGAATGCAAACGGACCGACCATTATGCTTGCCTCTCTCAAAGCCGCGGGCCTTGGGGTCACCCTTAAATCCGCAGATTATGTATTTCTTATGGATCCATGGTGGAATCCTGCCGCAGAGGAGCAAGCCATCGACCGGGCTCATAGAATCGGAAAACAAAAGCCTACATTTATTTACAGAATAGTCGCCAAAGGAACGGTTGAAGACCGAGTTCGGCAATTGCAAATTTCAAAAAAGGAAACTTTTAACGAAATTATTGGAGAGCTTGAAAAACCAAGCGGTCTGCCCGAGCATTTTTCTTCTCTCAAAGATTTAGTCGAGCTAAACGACTAATAAAAGAATTACTCGTAAGAAAAACTAAATCGAACCTTCTTCTTCCGAACCAGACTTCCGTAACCGTCGAAGATAACTCATACCAGGTAGCATCAATAAGCCAGCTACCATAATATATGTAGAAGGTTCAGGCACCACAGAGTACTGCAAATAAAAGTCATTATTGGCATAATCCAAATACACGCTCCAATCACCATAATAACTACTATTATTATAGTATGAAAAATTACCCGTACCAAAATTAAAATATCCAGAATCTAAGGTTCCGGAACCCGAAGGTTGACTTCCACCAATGGCAATACTCCCCCAAGTTATTCCAGATCCATTACTTCCACTACCATCCAAGAACTTAAAGCCGGACGTACCCGATTTTCCTGCAATAGTACCAGCGACGGCTCCTGCACCAGATCCGGCACCATCATTCGAAGTAAGACTTAAAATATTAAGATCAAAATTCCCGGAGCTATCGAATGCAAGAGAATCAAATTGTAAAACATCCCAGTCAGTCCCAGGAGTCGAGCCGTCAAAATTTGCGATTTCCCAGTCGTAAACTCCTCCCGATTTAAGCCCAACACTATTTATTTTTACAATTCCAATGCTCTGAGCTAGGGTATCAACTCCAGCATCATTATGATCACCTGCAATGGATTGCTGAGTACTTGTCCCAGTGCTAAGAGATGTAGAAAGTGCGATACCAGGACTGACCACATCGATTTCTCCGCTTCCCGAACCAATATTCAAAACTGCTCCTCCATTCGTGATGGTACCAACACTTGTACCGGAGCCACCACCTACGATACTTTTCTGTGAAGTACTGGATTCACCAACAATAGTGTTAGTCACAGTGACGCCTCCGGCAACAGCTAATTTACCATAAGCAATCGTTACATCATTGGATCCGAGTGCGTCATTATGTGCCGCAACTAAAATTCCGCCATTGGCGGAGGAATCACCTATGGTAATTCCATCCGTCCCGTCTCCCGCGTATCCGTTAGAATCTCCGGATAAGGTCAACTTTCCAATACCTGCTTTCTTAAATTTATTGGTTCCTGAAATCGCTCCGGAGAATTCTTGATGAGCGTCCGAATTTGTGGTGCCTCCTATGCTTACCGTGTTCTCGGTGTTGCTGCCTAGCAAAGATATTGCCCCTGTAAATTTTCTTTTTTCAGCGGTATTGGCAAATCCCAGCTCAATTGCTTGGTCGGCATAACTCGAATTATCGAGAGCAAGAGTGGAGCCAGAGGAATAAGTAGTACCGCCATCCTTCGAGTTAGTTAAAAATTCAAACTTTTGAGCCACACTGTTGCCCGGCTTTAAAGTAACTGTACCCTCCATGACGTTTAAGAACCCGCTCTCAGTTGAATCTGAGTCAGCAACATTGATTACTCCGGTAAAAGTTTGTCCTCCAGATCCAGTCTTTAGAACGGTGAGATCCGTTACATTGGTACCACCATTTGTAATTGTGCCTGTAAACTCATCAGTCCTTCCCGAGTTACTATGGATCGTAAGTTGGTTTCCATCATTTGCACCATTTAAATCGCCACTTCCACTCAGTCCACTCAAGATTGAGTCCCCAATACCGCTATCTGAAAGAGTAAGACCACCGGCTCCGTCGTAATAGGTGACGGTGGCAACAAAATCATCCGTATGCAAATTTGTTGGGTCAGCGGAGCTAAGACTGTTCCCACCCGTGCCAATCAGAGCCGAAGCAACAGCCCCTGAGTGCGTTCCATAGGTTGTATTTTCAAACTCAAACTTCAAGTTTGTATCGAGAGGTCCATTCGAAGCAGATGTATGCAAACTCATCTCAAGAGTATTTCCTCCGTCCGGCCAAATCCAATTTGGATTCATGATGGTGTTGTATCGGGAAGTTCCGTCATCCGGTGTAAGGTTGGCATTAGAACCTTGAGCATTGGAACCGGTGTCCAAGTCATAAAATCGAATTCCGATGTAGGGATCGGATGCACCAGCTAAAGCGTCTACTTTTTTATAAAGATCTGTAAGCGAAGTCTCGGCAATTTTGTAGGGCGTACTTACACCCTTGTTTGTTTGTGAAATTTGGTCCCAATAGATTGGACCAGTGGCATCGTAAACATCAGCAGAGGGGGTACTTGACTCCGAGTTGTAAAATTCAGTTTGGAAAGCAAAAGAACCAGCACCGACGAAAGAATCACCCGAACTGGTTTTGTGCCCAATGGTGGTGGATTCAAGGAGAGGAGTCCAGGTTCCATTAAACATGTTAGAAGCATCATCATTAGGCGTCCATGTATTGGCATCAGTATCGGTATCGAAAAATCCCAATTGAATCAGGTCACCGGTGTTGTCTGGGGTTGCGTTATCATGGGCAAGGGCAGTAGCAGTCGCACCAGCCGCATTTAAACCATAAAGGAGCTGGGTCGAACTTGGGTTATTACCGTGGAGAATTACAGAAGAAGACGGCCCAAAATGTGTTGCCCATTTGATCGTTTGGATTTCCGAAAGGGATGGGTTACCAGAGTACAAATGGGCAACAAACACAAAAAAGGACGAAAGAATGGCTTTAGACTGTTTTGTAATACTGGGCATGATCACACCTTATAGTCAACTTGGATGAGATCAAAGTCAAACCTTATTACGAAAATAACTTCATCATTTAGAGGGTATTATAGGAACTTGAATAAGCATCGATATTTCTTGCTAAACGAATGTAATAGACCTTATATTATTCTTATACACATTGAGGTATTTGCCTACCTAAGCCCTAAATGATCAACTTTACAAAAAGACAATTTTCTAATCGGAATACTTGTTTATTTTTGTGGCTTCGTTTTAGGTTCCTAATTTACCTACCTTTGGTTTTTCTTTTTCTTTGTAAACCTTTTGATTTAGATGCGGCTGCCAGAACGATTGTAATCCATTGGTGTTCTACCACCGAGGATGGCGACCCTGAAGTGCTGAAAGACCGCAACGGAATCCCCTTAAATACTGGTGTTGGTGGAAATGGTGACGGTTGCGTGGTTTCCCTGGGTTATTTTGACCAGGCAAATAACGATAGGTTAGAGAATCATTTCCTTGGGTCTTGGGTTGCTTTAACCGAAGGAACCAGAGTCGGAGACTCTAGTTCTGGATACTCATTTCCTGATGGTATGTTTTTTTTCACCACCGTTTTTACTGAATCAAGCAGTCAAGTTTCAGTTTATCCATACCAACCTGCCAGCTATCAAGTTCAAGCACCTTTTACAATAACGGAAGAAGCCCCTCCCGTAGATACTCCCATCTGTATTCGTTTTTACGATGCTACCGTTATCGATTCATCTGCCAGGTACAATACGGTTACGGGGCCAGAATGGTTGTGGCCTGCCTTTGAAAGTGGTATTCCTAAAAACCTCTATTTGAAAATTTCTTCCGGTTCCCCTCAATTAAATTCAGATTGGAATTACGGGAATTATTTTGAAGATCCAGATAATAATTTTACAACATCCCTTGAGCTTCAATCTTACCTGACTGTGAATGTGATCGGTTCTGGAAGTGTTGGTAATTTGGATCCAAGTTACAATTATGGTTCCATCGTTCCCATTACCGCAACTCCCAACACAAATATGGAATTTGTTGAATGGCAGGGTTCGGGGGTCGCTCAGCCCACCTTTGCCCAAACGACCGTCCTCATGGATACGGATCGAAACATAACTGCTGTATTCGAGCCCAAGGACTTCAATGTTGTGATCAACGAGAACGGAAAAGGATCCACCTCAGGTTCTGGTCTTCACCCATTCGGTTCCACCATCAATATTACCGCCACTGCTGATTTTGGCTACGCATTTTCACACTGGGAGGGTGCTGGCCCTGACTCCAACACCTCTGCGAATACTACTCTTACCGTTCAACAAGATCACTCTCTGATTGCTCACTTTAATCCGCTTCCCTTTACCATTACGACCTCCGCTGGTGCTGGAGGAAGTGCCTCAGTGGTAGAATCGGAACCCCCACCCTTTTATTTCGACAACAATTACACTTTATTTGCCGACCCTGTCTTTGGTTACAACTTTTCTCACTGGTCCAGCCCCAGTAATTCTCTTAGCCTAATTGATTCTCAAACCAATTCCATTACCTCTTTTCTGGTCCAGGGAGATGCATCTTACACTGCCAACTTTTCCGAAATTAAGTATGGACTTCAGGTTTTGATGGGAGAAGGTGGAGAAGCGGTCTACCCAGAATCTGGTGACCAATCAGCGTTGTCCATGGTTCAAGTCACCGCAGTTGCCCAAGAAGGTTATGACTTTGAAGTCTGGGAAGACCCAGATTACTTGTTGACGGATACTTCTCTATCGGTAACCGAGGCAAATATGAGCAAGGCATCTGGCTCAGTTTCGGTAACCGCGACCTTTTCCAAAAAGACTTACTCAGTGGTGGTAAATGAAGGGAATGGAGGTAATGTTTCTCTTTCTCCCGCGAGTGGCCCTTGGGAACACAATGGAGTATATGAATTGAATGCAACTGCACAGGTGGGCTACACCTTTTCAGAATGGCAAGGGGATGCAAACTCCACCTCTTCCCTCCTTAATGGAACCAATGATGCAATCAACAAGATCGGGGTAAGTGGTCCCATCTCCTTAACCGCGGTTTTTGCGGAGAACGCTTATTCAATTAGCGCTACCACAACCCAGGGGGGTACGGTTTCTGGAACCAACAGCTATTCAATTCATGATACCCCTACGATTTCAGCCGCACCCTCGACAGGTTGGAAATTCTCCCATTGGATTGGTGACTTAGATTATCTGGTCGCTCCCAACTCAACTTCCTCACTGGTTAATCTTACCTTAGCCCCACTCACGCTTTCCTACGAAGCTGTTTTTGTGAGAGAAATCTATGACTTTGCGGTTATCATCGACGGGAATGGATCGGTAAATGGAAATAGTTCCAACTTCACTCTTTCTCCTGATTCTGCAACTCAAGTTTCACTTACTGCAGTGAGTGAAGCAGGCTGGGATTTTGAAAGGTGGTATGGATATGCGGTATCCGATCCTGCAGCAAGTAGTATTACTTTTATTCCAACATCCAGCGGTTCCCTAACCGCAACCTTCGAAAGAAATTCCTATGATTTGACCGTGACCAATTCTGCAGGTGGTGAAGCCAATGGAACAGGTACTTATCTTTATGACTCTGCTATCTCTCTTCAAGCCAGTCCAAGTCCTGGTTACATGTTCGTGAAATGGACTGGAAATACCGAGCTCATTGACGAGTTTAATCCTATGGTTACCCTTAGGATTCCTAATCAAAATATTTCTTTGTATGCTGAATTCACTCCGATTCCGCTCACGATCACGACATCCGTAGTTGGCTCCGGTTCGGTTTCTTCGGGTGGCACTTACGATACAGGTTCAACAGTCACCTTAAATGCCACTCCATCGGGGGTGGATGCCGCTGGTCCAAGAGGGTATCAATTGGAAAGATGGATTTGGTTCTCTTCGGGAGGAAGTTCATATAACAGTACGGATAATCCCTTGGAATTATTCATGGATTCTAACTTCACGGTGACTGCGGTTTTTTCTGCAATTCCTCCAGATGAAGTAGAAATCGATTTAGTCTCCACACCTAGTGGTGCGGGTACTCTATTCGACGATCCGGATGCAAGGACTTGGAATGTTAATCTCGACCTCATTCAAAGGGATCTACACGCATCTACGAATCCTGGTTTTTCATTTCTCGGATGGAATTCCAGCCTCTCCGTTTCCTTTAATCCCTCATGGATGAATCCAGTGGTTACCGCAACCCCCCAGTCCGCTTCCACCATCACCGCATATTTTTCCCCCATAACCCAAAAAGTTTTAACTTCATTTGATTCTTCAAGAGGAACCGTTACGGGAGCGGGAACTGGTTTGACTACTAATACCAGTAGGGTCATCACCGCCCAGCCTGGGGAAAACCAGATCTTTTATTCCTGGGAACTCAACAAAACGATTGAATATATAGTCACGAGAGAGAACTCTGCCATCACAACCAATGAAACCAGGCTTTTTATCGATGCAAAGGAAAGTCCAGTTCTGAATTTAGTCAGAGGTTTCACCTATCGGTTTTCATCTCAACTTCCAGCCAACGAGACTTTATTCCTAGGATTAAATAAAAATGACTCTCAATCCTCGGCTTATGTGAGTGGAGTTACGGATACCCAAAATTCAGATGGATTTCTTACTTTCTCGGTACCGGCAGATGCCCCTGATCAACTCTATTATTGTAGTTCGCAGCAATCCTATTCTGGAAACAGGATTAAGATCATTAGTAAAACCGATCAAGAAATCCTGCCCTTTCCGTACGAATCTCAAATCGAACCAGTTCTTGATTTTGATTTAGCACTGCATGCCACTTTCATTGGTAAGGAAATCAAAGCTACTATAGTCGAACCTACAGGTGGTTCAATTACGGGAATTACCAACGGGCAAATCTTTTCCTACAGGGACAGTGTAAACATTTCAGCTGTTCCTAGCGAACATTACTTATTTGACAGGTGGGAATTATCCCAAGCAATTTCTTCTTCGACTGATAATGCCTCTATTCAGTTCGACATTATGGATTCCTTAACCATCCGTGCGTTTTTCAAGCCCAAATCTTACACCCTCACCCTCTTGTCATCTCCTTCCAACGCAGGAAATGCATTCACCACAGATAACATATACACCTACCCATATGGTTCGGAGGTTCCGATCCAAGTCATTCCCCTTCCTGGAAACCGATTTGAATACTGGTCAGGAAATGTAACCGACACGAATTCATTGGAAACCTCGGTGACTATTGATGGAAATACTACCGTTGTGGCTCAATTCTCAGAAACCTTGATAGACATCACCAAACAAACCCTTGCCCTCGATCCGAATGGTAACAACCTAAGTGAAGATGCGGGTACGATAACCGGAGGAGAATCCTTTGCCTTGGGTGCGATTGCGAGATTCACTGCCTACCCAAATGAAGGTTTTGAATTTAAGAGATGGGAAGATGAAGATGGTAAAATCTTATCAAGCTCTTCCAGTTCAAATATTCAAATTTCTGGTTTTACCAACTTGATCGCTGTCTTTCAAAAACAATTACATGAGGTTCAAGTAATTTCCACCCCATCCGGAAAAGGTGAAGTGCAGTGGACTGGTCGAGGGATGGGAGAAATGTTAACCGGAAAAGTAGTTCATGGTGATTCAATTTCATTGCAAGCCACACCCGTTGCTGGATATTTGTTTGAAAAATGGACGAGTTCCTCTGGTGATCTTTATCAATCCGGACAGGAGTCGCTGGTACTTGCAGTTACCAAGCCGATGATCATAAATGCCAGGTTTGTTCCGATTAATCCAGTAGAGCTCACTATATCTGTATCCCCCGAAAATTCAGGTTGGACTTTTGGTCAGGGAATCGTAAATCAAAACGCTAAGTATCCAATCCTAGCCAAGCCCAACCCAGGATATGTATTCGATCGATGGGAAGGAGCCGATATTCTGGATTCCAGTGCGGCCAATACTAGCTTAGACTTAAATCAGGACAAAGAACTCATTGCCTATTTTAAGACCGATCCGAATTATAATTCAGATGAATTCCCCCTTATTGATCAACTTGGAATCTACAATCTAAAAGTTACCACTGCGGATATTCTGCAAGGAAGTGTTTCTGGATCTGGAGTTTTTGGAACTGGATGGGCAGAAATCAAGGCTTTCCCCCAACAGGGATTTAACTTTGTTCAATGGAACAGCTCCGATGTTGAAGATCAGTATGCTTTAAATACCTATATTTTCTTATCTAAAGATACAGAAATCGAAGCAATATTTGAAACTGCACCTGTGATTGCTGGATCCCAAAAGATTTCCTCCAATTGGTGGCAAAGTGATTGGTTTGGGACTTACTGGAATGTAAATGGAACTTGGCTCTATCATACTACACTTGGCTGGTTGCATATACCCTCTTCCCAACAAAATGAATCAGAAACGATCTGGGCATGGATCGATAAACTCGAATCCTGGTGCTGGACGGGAAAAGGGATGTACCCTCACCTCTTCCATGATCAGTTGAATGCTTGGTCATGGATCGATTTAAATCAGTCCTCACCCACTCAGATTATTCTATTCCAATTCAATAGCGATGGAATGACTGGAACTTGGTTGATCAAGTAGTGGATGAGAATAACTCTTTCCTCTCAAAACAGTGCGAGGGGGTTAATTTCAAATTAGTCCAAGGATGCTTTTTGATCTAACCTGCTAAAAGACGGTTGATTCTGAATAAGGGTTGGATTAAAGCATTAACAAATCCGAAATAGCACTTGAATTATGGCTTGAGGTTTAAAATAAATCGAGATTTTATTTCCTATTATTTTATTAAAGCCAAGAGGCTGGGGAGATTTCTTGGAAAATCAATGACTTAGATTCCGGAAAGGTTGGATCCAGACTAAATGAAAGGATCAGGTCGTTGTTCAAACAACGACACTCATTACAATAGAATTATTGGTTTGGATTAGTGGACGAGAGAAAGGTCTTAGTCCCCGATGTATATCCCCTGAATATTAACACTCCAGAAGAAGATCCAACGAGATAATTACCATACGCATTGGGTGCAGATCCTGTTCTCCAACCACCCCCTGTAACCACGGCCTGGGGTGCAGATGAATAAGTTCCGCTCCCAGTAACATTTGATACCGATCCATCAGCGGCAATGTCGCCCTGACAGGCATTGGTGGCGTTAGCATCAGGTCCACCACCACCGACACAGAAAAATTTACCAGTGTAACCACCACCAGTACTTTTTTCTCCAAGAGTACCAATCGACCAAGTTACCGTGGCATTGCTAGCACTGGCATCTTGTTCGTCTGCCTTCAAATTAATGTCACGTTGTTTCTCAATCACAACAAATCCACTACCATTACCAACAATTTCGTGCGAACCAATCAGATTGGAATAAATAATGGTCCCTCTTGCAGGAGATTCAACTTCCACCCCAGTTGAAGCATTGGCTTCCTTACTGCCATCATCGTTTAATTTGTAACCTTGTACAGAATTTAGAGAAATCGTAAATCCCAAGTTGTCAGAAACTATTCCAGAAACAGTAATTTTGGTGTAATTTCCATCATTGCTACCCGTTAAAACATTGGTACCGGCTGCATCAGTACAACTATCCAATGCAGTAATCGCTCCACTTCCGATGTAGAAATCGTTTGAATCCAATGCTGCACTGGATGACCCTCCGTTTGGGCTTCTAGTTCCTAATACATGCATTTTTGTCACATTTGTGGTAGCACTGCTTTTGTAGTAAAAAGTATCCCAACCCCCAGATGCATTTAAAAATGAAATCGTGTCAGTGTTCGCCGCAGAGCTACTAGCACCCGGGCTAAACTTACTTGCATCACCCACTCCTATTGAAGTTGAAGGGACGAGTTCGCCAAGGGTTAAATCCGTTCCGTAGGGATTGTTCATTAGGACTTGATTATAACCCTCAGGTAAAAACATTTTTTGATCGTTGGTTTGAACGGTTCCTTCAAAAGTAAAAGTTACTGAGTTTGCAGTTTTTTTAGCGATAATGAAAGCCTCGTCTGGGTATAAAACCTTATTATTTTTCACACCATCAGCAATAGAGTAGGTGTTATACCACCCCCTTTTTAAACCTGGTTCATAGGAGGAGCCTAGGTGGCAATAGGCAAAATATCCTTTTAGGGTGTTGTCCCATAAATAGACCCAGTCCGAAGAATTAGGGAATCCAGTAGTCCAATTTGTGGGAAGATCGCCAGTGTCAGCACCAAAAACTGATCCTAAAGTGGGTGCCGGAATAACTTCGACTGTGTCTCCTACCGCAAAAAAAGATGAGGCGGTGGCACTTTCTCCGGCAGCAATCCGAGTCATATCAATGGTAAGAGATGTGGTTGTATTGGCTGGAAAAAAAAAACCCCTGCCATAATTGGTACTCGTTTCCGTGGTATTTCGCAAAAAGTGTGGTCCTCCAACAACGGTAACCGCAGGTGCTTGCGTGTAACCCGAACCCGCAGTGACTGTAATCCCAGTAATCTCGCCACTACTTATGGTTGCTGTTGCCGTTGAGGTATCACCTCCACCAGATGGAGCGTCGATAATGATTTCGGGAGCGGAAGCAAAACCTGATCCAGTCGCATCATAACCTCCGGGGTAAGAAACCGTGACCGATGAACCAGTGCCATTTGCGGTTAAATTCGGAATCTGGGCGTTAGGATTAAAAACATTGGCACCGGCGAAGGGGTAGGTAGTAACATTATTTTCGTCCGTTCCTGTTGCAAAAGTGACAGAAGATGAATCAGAAGAACTAACAACTCCAGAATAAACGGCATCCCCTGCAATCGCTGCACTCGAAATTTGGTATGTCGGATTTGTAGAGTTACCAGAATTGACTGTAAAGGTATTACTTGCAGAATATCCCCCAACACCGCTCGAAAAGAGACTGTAATTCAATCCAAGTAGAAGGCTGAAAGGGACGAGAAAGAAGGAAACTCTATTCATGGCATTTGATTTTTATTTATGGGCTCACCTGCTATTAGCAGTAATATATTAAATCTTACATGAATCTTTTACATTTTTTCAAAGAAAAACTTGCAATTTATGCTTTTTTTTTGGTTTAAAAGGGAATAATAGTTAAATAGTGTAATTTTTGCAAGCATTAGTTTACATTAGTTTTCAAACTTAACCATTAGATAGCTTCCTACCCAAAGGCATAAAATATTTGGATACCACCAGGATAAAAATCCAAAACTTGACTCCGAAAGAAAATTGGCACAAAGAGAACCTACTAAAAAATAGGCCAGACAAAACGATAAACCAATTAATAAGTTCATCATTGTTTCGCTTCTCCCTTGCTTGGCGGCTACGGGAAGGAGGAAAACACAAAGAAAGAGGGGTGAAAATCCAAGGGCAATTCCCTTATGCAGGAGAAAAGTAACTTCCATCGCGTTTTCATCCGATGGATTTTTCGTTAAAAAATCTAGCTTTTGACGAAATCCCATTTTCTTAAAAGAGCGCTTTTCTTCCCCTTGAGAATTAAAAAGGCCAATAACGATCGGTTTTT
>DBVA01000050.1:0-3790 GCA_002308735.1 Opitutia bacterium UBA1276
CCTTGGGCACAGGTTCGGTGGGAAGATCGCAGGGCACGGGGGAGGTGCCCACACATACCCGGACTTGCTTGAGTTCGCCAATGGCACCGCTGCGAACCAGTTCCACGGTGCGTCGAAATTTGCCCCCGTATTCGGTGCGTTGTTGGCTGCCGGTCTGAAAGACCACCTTGTTTTCCTTGACCGCATCAGCCATGGCCCGTCCTTCTTTGATGGTTAGTGAAATCGGTTTTTCGCAGTAAACATGCTTTTTAGCCCGGGCAGCTCGAATAGTGGGTTCACCATGCCAGTGATCCGGGGTGGCAATGAGGACGGCATCGATGGACTTGTCTTCGAGCAATTCGAGGTAGTCCTTGGTGATGGTCAATCCTTTCCAAGTCCCGGACGGGGTGTACTTGGCGTAGTGCTTCTCGATCAGTTCCTTGGTGTGCTGGGTGCGGACCTCGGCGATTTCAGCAAAACCAGTAACTTGGGTCCGTGGGTTACGAACCAATTTGTGGGCATGACCACGCCCCATCTTACCGGGTCCAATGATGGCAACATTGATCCGACTGTTTGGAGATTCGTCCCCTTTAGCAGACCAGATATGGGACGGAAGAATAAAGGGGGCGGAGGCGAGCGAGGCTTGCTTGAGGAAGGAGCGGCGGTTTATCATAGTTTTACAATTTTGAGATTTTCTAAATTGATTCAGGAAAGCTAAGCCATAAATCTTAGGTACTCATTTTTTTGGAAAACTTGAAAAGGTCAATTTGCAAGAGCCTAGGATGTAGTACATTATTTTTTTAGGTCTTCTGGTTCCAATTGATCGGCATCTTTCCAAAGATGTTCCAAGGCATAATGTTTTCTCTGCTCTTTTGAGAACAAGTGGATCACAAAATCAATGGCATCCAGTACTAGCCAACCACTGGGTTGAAATCGATCCTGCGAAAGAATTTCAATTTTATTTTCCTTCAGAGTTTTCTCGAGGGTATTTCTTAGAGCTTTGAGGTGGGGATCCGAAGTCCCGGTGGCCACAATAAAGCAATCGGTTAGCGGGGATTTGTCTCCAAAATATAAAAGCCTTAAGTCCTCTGCCTTTTTGTCGGTCAAGGAATCGCATGCCAAGGCAAGGTTGTTCTTTAGTTCCTTTTTGTGTGCTGGAATGGAAAAGCTCATGAAGTATCTTTTTGTCGTAGAAGGTTATTTTTTTCGAGGTAAGAGAGAATCACATCTGGAATCCATTGAGCTACGGATTCTCCTTTCTGGAGACACTTTCTAATTTGTGTTGAAGAAATATCGATCAATGGATTTTGCATAAAGGTGTATTGAATATCCGAGATGGAAGGAGCGGGGGAAGTGATTTGACCCCGTGCAAAGACGATAAAATGAACTTCTTTAGATAGTTCTTTTATCCATCGCCAAGTGGAAATTTTCTCGAATTGATCGAGACCAATAGCAAGGAAGATTTTAGAGTTTGGGTAAACCTTTTTGACCTCTTGAATGGTCTCGTAAGTAAAGGATGTTTTTGGCTGATTAATTTCGAAATCAAGAACCTCCAATTTTTGATTTGAATGAGCAACCAATCTAGCCATTTCCAGCCTTTGAATCGGATTGAATATTGCTTTTTGCTCACGCAAGGGTGCCTGATAAGCAGGGCATAAAAGAAGAAGATCGAGTTCAAAATTTTGAATGAATTTTTCAATGATGAACAGATGTCCGTTATGGATGGGATCAAAAGATCCCCCGAAAAATCCGATTCGTGAAGGAGTCGAGCCATTTAAATTGGACATTGATAAAACTACAGGGCTCGACCCTCAGACTTTTCAAACAAGGTGAACATTCTTCCTTTTCGAAAATAGGTGACCTGCCCGGAGGAAGAGACAACCAGAGCTAGCGAATCGGTAACGTGGGTGATTGCAGCAGCAGCAGCGTGCCGAGTACCAAGACCACCGGGTAATTCAATTTCGTCCGCTTTGGCTTGAATCAAGCAACCAGCGGATTCGACCACACCATCACCCTGTAGAATGAAAGCCCCATCAATAAGAGCAAGTTCTTTGATCGTTTCATCCATAAAAGGATTCAGGATACTTCGGTCCTCTGGGCCATATCCATGAAAGGGGTTGAGTACGAGCTGCTTGGATCTCTTGATAACCTCTTCGTGATCTCCGAGGATAAACATAGCTCCAATGGACTGCCCCTCCCGACCAGCGGTGGCAAGATCAGTAGCAATTGCGGTGACTCTTTCTAAAGCTTCGGCGGAGACATCGTTGGGTAACATTTCGTCACCTTGTCCAATCACGGATTCAAATTCTTCATCCACATCAACCACTAAAACGGTATCAAATTGACCACTTCCGGGAATGCCTCCAATACAACAAACTCGGTCCTGGAAACCAAAAATATCTCGGGTTAAACCTAATAAAATTGCGGCTCTTAATTGAGATAGCCTGGAGCGAGAAAGAGTACGGACTGCGAGGGTGGCATCTGCCCGGTGATGTCCTTTGTCTTCCTCTGATACGCCTTCTCCTGCTAGTACGACCTTAAAGTTTGGAAAGGTCATTCTCGGGGTCAGGCTGGGAGGGAAAACATCGGTAAAAACAAGAATAGTCGAACACTCTGCGGCCTTTGCAATCTTAGCCGCTTCGTCCGTAAGTAATTTGTTGAATTTGGTTCTTCTCCGGGCAGGTCGGTCATCCGTTCCGATGAAGGCCTTTCGAACCGCTCTCTTGAATTCCGCTTTTTCCCTGGCCATCCAGAGCTGATCCATAATGGACTTGTCCTGAAAGGCACGAGCCAAGGAAGCTAAAAAGGAGAGATAATTTTTCGCTTTCTTGCTGGCAAGAAGAAGGAATACGAATCGAATGTCCTCATAACTATCTTTTCCTTCAAAAGCTAGACCTGCGGGGCACCTTCCAATAGCCAAGGCATAGGGTCTTTTCATGTCCACTCGAGCGTGGGGTAGGGCAACTCCTTCACCAATGTAGCTGGTCATGGAGTGTTCTCGGTCAACGAGTTCTTTAAGAATCTTTTTTCTTTTTGCCGGAGTGGGTAGTAAGGTACCAAAGGTGTCGATCAATTCCGCGTAAGCCGACCTCAGATCTTTACTGGAAAGATCAATGATTCGAGTGCTTGCAATGTAGAGATCTATTCTCATTTGCTAGGCGGAAATCTCCGCACGAAGGATCAAAAGTTTAATTACTTTTCCCACTCTAGGGCACCGCTTTTCAATTCGTATATCAAACCTGCAACCAGCACGAAGGTGAAGAACAGCATAGGTCCTAAAATGGGGATACCCGCGGCAACGAAGTCTCGATGAGATAATACCCAGGGGATAAGGAAAACCACATCAATGTCAAAAAGGATGAAAAGCATGGCGGTAATGTAAAATTTAACCGAATAACGAGTTTCACCACCGGTATCAGATGCTAGACCACATTCGTAAGGGGAGTCTTTGATTTTACTTTTTGCCGCCCGTTGGCCAAAAATATGACTTGCAATCAGAATGCCCGCACCGATGCCTATGACAATAAGGATCTGGATGAGTACTGGTAAATAATCTACTAAAGTCACATTTGTATCTGTAATTGTAAGATAGTTTTGGGCAAGTCTATTCGTTTTGTACTTCTTGGTTATTACTCAGAATGCTTGCAATCGTTGTGGTGGTTTAATTAAATAAAGAAATGAATAACTCACAAGCATTTCATTCTACTATATTAATAAAGAGGAGGAAAAAGGGCTTTACCCTTATTGAAATTCTTATCGTGCTTGCGTTGATTGGGGTGATTGCAACTTTAACCATGAGCAACATCGGAGG
>DBVA01000222.1:0-4795 GCA_002308735.1 Opitutia bacterium UBA1276
GAGTTCATTCGGAACGATGCAGTCGCCAGTTTAAGTCCAAAAGAACAAGAAGGTCTTGCCAGCTTACTTGCCATGAAGCCGGAAATAAAGTCACCGGCTGAAGTGATGGCAGAGGCGATGGCGGGCAGAACCTTTGTCAAAAATTGGAAAATGGATGAGTTAAGCAATTCTGCATCTAATGGGCTTGCGGATAGGAACTTTGAAAGAGGTCGTAAAATGTTTGCCGCGGGGGGTTGTTACGCTTGCCATCGTTTTGGAAACCAGGGAGGCATGAATGGACCAGACCTGACCGGGTCGGGCGGGCGCTACTCGCCTCATGATCTCCTCGAACAAATCATGTATCCAAGCAAGGAAATCAATGAACAATTCGTACCCACTTTTGTGACCTTGAAGAGCGGAGAAACTTTGTCCGGTGTTGTGGTCAATCTAAATGGTGATCGCGTTACCTTGAATACTGATCTCTACAACCCGAACCAAAGAACCAGTGTCCAAAGAAAAGAAGTGAAAAGCATGGGGCCATCTCCGGTTTCACCTATGCCTACCGGCCTGCTCAATATGATGAAGAAAGAGGAAATCATGGATCTATTGGCCTACATTTTAAGTGGAGGTGATGAGCAACACCGTTTTTTTGCCAACTGACCCGTGATCTTTCATTGCCTAATGCAAATGCTTTTGGATCATTTTTTCAGTTTCAGCCAAAATAGGACCCCTGCGAAATTGTTAACAATTTAATTTGACCCTACGAGGTGTTGATTTATCCTGAGAATTGTGTCTAGAGTATCTAACGGATTAGTTTTCAGTGATCATATTTGTGATATTATACGCCGCGAACTTATCAGCGGAAAATTTGCTCATGATGAACCAATCCGAGAGCAAAAGCTAGCCACTCGTTTCGGCACAAGCCGAGGGCCGGTAAGAGATGCCCTTTTACGCCTTACTCAAGAGGGCATTTTGGCTTATGAAACCAATAAAGGGGTTCGGGTAAATTCTCCACTTTCGGAAGAGGAAAGAGATGTGGTGGTGGGAATGCGCCTGCAATTAGAAAAATTTTGCATGAGAAAGTTTATCCCTGTGGTAACTTCCTCTGATCTTGATCAAATCTCCATTTTGCTTGAGCGGCTCTCATCCGCCTGTAAAAGAGCTTCTTTGCCCGAAGTCGCGGAAAGCGACTTAGCTCTTCATCGGTATTGGGTCGCTCAAGCATCTCCCCATTTGGAAAGTACCTGGCTTGGTTTGAGTGTGCGTATGATTATGAAGTATACCCGCTTGTCTAAGTACGAAGATATTGAAAAAGAGCACACTAATATCGTCAGTGCTATACTCGAAAAAGATTTGGAAAAAACCCTGGTCTGTCTTGAAGCAAATATAATATGATTTATGAAAAAAATTCTCTTTTTCGTCCTACTTCCATATTCAATCTTTGCTTCTACCTCGGATAATAAGATCGGAGAAAAATTATTCTCCCTCCATGTCCACAATATCCTAGAAAGTAAATGTTTTTCCTGCCACAGCCAAGGAAAAGGAAAAACCAAGGGAGATCTTGATTTAAGTAGCCGGGAACAAATGCTTCGAGGAGGCGAAACTTCCGCAAGGGTACTGATTCCAGGAAACTCCCAAGATAGCCTCTTAATCCAAGCGATAAAGTGGAAAGACCCCGAATATGAAATGCCTCCCAAAGCGAATGATCGTCTTTCTAAAAAAGAGATTGCATGGGTAAGCAAGTGGGTTGATTCAGGTGCTCCATGGCCATCAAAATCAGTTCAAGATAAGTATGTTCTTGAAGAGCGGAAGAAAACAACGACCGATGCCGGTATTCTTGTAAAGACCTCGGGTGGTTTATCTGATCAATGGACTTTTCGCCGCTACAAAAAAGAAGAAATGTGGGCATTCAACCCCCTGATAAAACCAGAAGTTTTGGCCCAAGATCAAATTGATTTCTTCATTGAATCCAAATTAAAGGAAAACAATTTACACCCGGCTCCGAGTGCCGATTTTAGAACTCTGGTGAAAAGAGCCTACTACGACCTCCATGGACTACCCCCTACTCCTTATGAGATTTATCAGTTTCGAAAAAGATGGGATGAAGACCCCAAACATGCCTGGCACGAATTGATTGATAAACTTCTGGAAAGTCCACATTTTGGCGAACGCTCTGCTCAACATTGGCTCGACATCGCAAGGTATGCGGATACTGGAGGACTCTCAAATGATTACGAACGCTCCAATATGTGGAGATACCGTGACTATGTAGTTCGTTCTTTCAATAAAGATAAACCTTACAACCAATTTATTATTGAACAAATTGCTGGGGATGAATTGTGGGAGAAGCAGAATGAGAATGAAAAAGACCCGGAACTTTTAGTTGCCACCTCATTTTTACGAATGGGACCATGGGATCCTGCTATGGTGTTGAAACCTCAAGCAAGACAGCTTTACTTGGACGATGTGGTCAATGCTGTAGGGCAAACCTTTCTAAGCACAACCATGAGATGTTTTAAATGCCATGATCATAAATTTGATCCGCTTCCAACCAAAGATTATTACAGAATGTATTCCATTTTCAGTGGAACCCAGCTCGCAGAGAGAGAAGCCCCTTTTCTCAGGAAAGAAAACAAAAATGGATTACAGTCAGGGAAAAAATTCACCGAGCAAATGCTTACTTTTGCCAAGGAGAAATACCATCAATTACTGGATAAACAAGAATCCGCCGCAAAAAAATGGTTCAAAGAACAGGGCAAGGAATACCTTAACGAGGATAAGCGTCGTAGTTTACCGGATGAGGAAAAACCCCCTCGGTATGTTGGGCTTAGTCCTGCCGAGACCGGAAGACTGAAAGTGAGAAGACAGGATGATTGGATTTGGACTCGAAGGCTGGAACGATATCAACCTCTCGCTCAAAGCGTCTACAATGGCCCCGTGCCCAAAAGCCTAAATTCACGCAAAATGCGGATGCCCAAAACTGTGCCTAACACACCAATCCCGGAAACTAAAATTCTCATGGGAGGTGCATTGGAAGCACCAGATATTGCCGTAACCCCAGGCGTTTTAAGTGCCCTTGGTTTGGCAACTTCAGGCAATGAAAATGATCCTTATTCCCTAACCCAGGAAAAAGATGGAAGAAGGCTTGGTCTAGCTGAATGGATTGCAAATCCAAAGAATCAATTGACCGCACGCTCGATTGTTAATCGTGTCTGGCAAAGACATTTTGGCAAACCATTAGCGGGCAATCCAAACAATTTTGGGGCCAAAGGGGAAAAACCCACTCATCCAAAATTATTGGATTGGCTTGCTGCAGATTTTGTTGAAAACGGGTGGAAATTCAAACGGCTCCATAAATTGATTATGACTTCAAAAGCGTATCGTATGAGCACCCGTCATCCCGAGTTGAATAGCTTACAAAATACTGACCCAGACAATCATCTTCTTGCATACCGAGAACCCCGTCGTCTTTCCGCAGAAGAATTAAGAGATTCAATGCTTGTGAGCACGGGGGAACTCAACCGAGAAATTGGAGGGCTTCCCGTGATGCCGGAAATCAACCTGGAAGTGGCTCTGCAACCTAGAATGATTCAATTCTCCATTGCCCCCGCTTACCAACCTTCACAAGCACCAAAAGAAAGAAACCGAAGAACCCTGTACGCCTATCGAGTACGAGGCCAACCCGATCCTTTTTTGGAATTGTTTAACTTACCCAACCCTAATGATTCCTGTGAGGCAAGAGTCTCCGAATCCGTTAGCCCTCAGGCTTTTACTCTGCTTAACAGCGATCTAATGAATGATCGGGCAACTGCTCTTGCCATTCGTATTGGTAAGGAAACTCATGACTTGCGTGAACAAGTCAAACGGGCAGTTCAACTGGTCTGTGGTAGGGTTCCCACTTCTCAGGAATGGGATCGATTACAAAAATATGTTAAAAGAATGACTTCATATCATCAGTCTCTCAAGCTGGAACCCAAAGTTTATCCTACCTCCATCACCCGTTCTTTAGTAGAAGAGAACACAGGTGAATCTTTTGAATACGAAGAAATTCTCCCGGCATTCAAGAATTATATAGCTGATAAGAAAGCTCACGAGGTCAATCATTCCACTCGGGCCCTTGCCGACCTCTGCCTCATTTTGTTCAATTCCAACGAATTTATGTATATCTATTAATATGAATGTCCCATTTTCAATTCCTTCTTTAAACCGTCGTGATTTTCTTTATGGCCTGACCTCTTCACTTGGTTCTTTAGCCATGACCGACCTGTTGGCTCAGGATGCAGCATCTGAAAGTGGTCTAAAAAAACCGATGCATCCAGCAAAGGCCAAAAATGTCATCATGCTTTTTATGGAGGGCGGTCCGAGTCAAGTAGATACCTTTGACCCTAAACCCAAGCTCAATAGCCTCCACAAGTCCGAATCTAAAAGGACAGGTACTTTGGAGTCTGGAAACAAATTTTTTGTGGGTAGTCCGTACGGAACCCGTAAAGTGGGTAAATCCGGATTGGATATGAGTGATCAATGGGAACATCTTCCTGAGGTGGCAGATGAGTTATGTAATTACCGCGGTTGCTTCGCGGAGTCACTTAATCATCCGGAAGCTCTTTTCCACATGAATACCGGTAGCCGCCTGGGTGGAGACCCGGCTCTGGGTGCCTGGGTTAATTACGGTCTTGGCTCTTCCAATCAAAATTTACCCGGTTATGTAGTAATGACAGAGCTTGCTCTGCCCCAGGGAGGTTCACGAAATTGGTCCAATGGATTTCTCCCAGGTCAGTACCAGGGAACAAGGCTCAGACCGACTGGATCTCCCATC
>DBVA01000121.1:0-2203 GCA_002308735.1 Opitutia bacterium UBA1276
CTGCCTCGGATGGGATCCTTTCGATCAGGGGAGTACTGAGTAGGGATGCGGTTTCGGAGTTGGCGGTTGAATCTTCCGAAACAGCTTCATAAGGGAGGGAAGATTCTTCTTCCGTAGTATCGATATCGGCAACCTGATTTTCCTTTTCAGTAATTTCCTCCTCCCCAGAAAAGATCCACCAACAAATCCCAGTAATGGCTATGATCGCAGCTGCCCTAATTCCACTGAAGAGGATCCACTTCTTCGACCCTCCGGACTTCTTGCTTTCCGTCCCCGCTTGCTTGGAGTTTTGAGTTGTTGAAGCAGTTGATTGCATGGTCTCTACTGTTTTGCTCTTACCCTCTGTAGGCTTCTCCTTTTGCGGTGCTGATTGAGTCGGGGCGTTTGAAGATTGTGGGGGTGGACTTGGGCTAACTGGGGCCATTCCAGGTAGCTGAGCGACTGGAATCCAATTCTGGCCATCATGACAGGCATTGTCTTGCAAAGTAAAGGAGCCCTGTTGGACATATTCTTTGACTTGTCCAATCGAGTAGGGGCCGTAATTGGTTCCCTCTTTGTGGATGTATATATTCATGGGGAGTTGGGCTGGTTTTGTTTAAAGAAAAGTAAAAGTTAAATAAAATCATCGATCAAGGGTTAAGATTTACTCTTTGTTTAAAACATTTGGGAGAGAATTCCCTGATTCCGTGTTACGATTTACATGGATTACATCCAATATTCCGATAGGGTTTTCCTAGTGAAATTCAAAGAAATTCAGCCAATTTTTTAAATAGTGAAAAATCGAATCTATTTAGCCCTTCGGCAGAACCTCGTTCCTGGTTTGTTTCTTTGGGCTTTTGGCTTGGCTCTGGTTCTTTCCTATTACTATTTGGATTTCACCCATGGATGGTTCAAGGAAATTATCCGATTAAAGCAAACTTATGGCTATGGGTATTCCGCAGCATCCACTGCTTTTTTTGGCGGCTTGATTCCCTTTGTCTTTATGCGTCTCAGCGGACGGGAAGGTGGTGGAAATGGATGGTTGTTGGGAATTGTTTTCGTGGCCTACTGGGGACTGCGTGGAATCGATGTCGATGCCTTTTATCGATTGCAAACTTGGATCTTTGGGAACGGAGTGGATTGGAAGACCATTATCTGTAAGGTATTGGTTGATCAATTCGTCTATTGCGTAATCTGGGCCTCCCCGATCACGGTGCTCTTTTATGGATGGAAGGAGTCGGGATATTCCTGGAGTCGCTGGCGTTCCGAAATCAACCTTAAGGGAATTATTGATAAAATCATTCTTTTCAACCTAACCACTTGGATGGTATGGACACCGGCGACCGCAATTGTATATTCCCTCCCTTCAGCCCTGCAAATTCCATTATTCAACCTAACCCTTTGTTTCTTTGTTCTACTGGTTAGCGTTTACGAAAAGAAATAATTTGAATTCTAATTGTAGGCGTACCGATATTCGGACTGCAGGGAAAGAAGCATAAACAGGGTTCTTAACAAATTTCCATCATCCCCGTGAAAGTGCTTTCCTTACTCCCCAAATCCCTTCACTTTAAAGTTCTTTTATATTGATGTTTCTATACCAAACCACTTGCCCGTGGTTTTGAAACCCAATCCGTCCGGTACGGGGTAAATCTTTCAGTGCTGTCTTGAACTTATTGGTTGAACCATCCGGGTTTTTACCCGCCTCCTGCCAGTCGTTCAGGTTGATCGAGAAAGCTTCCTTTCCATTGAGAAAAAAAGAAACCTTGGGTCCAATGCAGGTTAGTTCCGCCTGGTTCCATTGTCCCAGGGGTTTCGAGAAATCTCCCTTGGGTGCGGCACCGTCATAAAAGGAAGCATTGAGTTTTTGGGGCGGGAGTACTTTCTTCGCTTTTTTCTGAAAGCCCTCATTATCCATCAATTGAATTTCCAAACCGCCTTGGACTGGATTGTCCTTATCAGTCCGGTAAAAGATTCCTGAATTCGCTCCTTCGGATAATTTGTATTCCAGCGAAAGGGAGAAATCACCAAATTCATCTTTGGTCCATAAGTATCCCATTCCGCGAATGCGTTCCTTGCCCTTGCCGTCCTTTATGGTTTCCATCCTGCAGACTACGGAGCCATCCTTTTCAATCTCCCATGAATCCGGTCTAAATTCGAAAGAATTAAGATTGGAACCGGAAAAAAGCCAAACGGAGTTTTCTGCAATTGGTTTACAAGATTCAAA
>DBVA01000121.1:2563-4497 GCA_002308735.1 Opitutia bacterium UBA1276
CAAGGAGAGGAGAGCAGCAAAAAAGAATGGATAAAATCGAATCATCGGGATGGGAAGGTTGGTTTTCGGGTCCTAGGGGGAGGGCGTTGGATAATCGAATGGGGTGGGTCTTTTTCAGGGACTTGAAGTTTTTTCCGATGCATTGCAAGCTGCCTTGTCATTTTATTTTGGACCACGGCATATTCAGCGGTTCCGTAAACGCTGGTTATTTCATTCGGGTCAGACTTGAGGTCAAAGAGCTCCCACTGATCGACATCATCCTCATAAAATCGGATTAATTTATACCTTCCATCGGCAACGCCGTAGTGTCTTCTCACATAATGATAGCCGGGGAATTCGTAATAGTGATAATAAAAGCTTTTTCTCCAATTTTTCGGCGTCTTTCCCTTCAACAACGATAGCATCGATGCCCCATGTAGATCTTTTGGCTTCTCCACTTTTGCCAAGTCGCAAAAAGTACCAGCAAAATCAATCGGGGAAACAATGTCCCCATTTCTGCTTCCGGGTTTGATCACGCCGGGCCAGCGAACGAGCAAGGGAGTACGCAAGGATTCTTCATACATCCAGCGTTTATCAAACCATCCATGTTCACCCAGGTAGAAACCTTGGTCGGAACAGTAGATTACAATGGTGTTTTTTTCGAGTCCGGCTTCCCTGAGATAGGAAAGCATGCGCCCGACACCATCATCGACGGATGCGATACAGCGTAAGTAGTCTTTAACATAGCGCTGGTATTTCCAGCGTACCAAATCCTTTCCACTCGGGTTGGCTTTTTTCAGGGCTTCATTCTTCGGGTTATAAGCGGCGTCCCAGAGTTTTTTCTGTTCCGGGGTCAGGTTGCCCGGGGCGTCGAGTTTCAAATCTCCCCGGTTCATGGTTTCGGCAATGGTCATGTCCTGCTGGTAGGCAGCAAGAGTTCGCCCCTTGTACTCGTCGAAGAGAGTATCTGGCTCCGGCAAGGTAATATCGTCATATTTGCTTAGGTATTTTGGGCCCGGTTGCCAGTTTCGATGGGGAGCTTTGTGCTGATACATCAGCATGAAAGGTTTGTCCTTATTCCGTTTGGTTTTCATCCAGTCCAGGGCGAGGTCGGTGATCACATCAGTGGTGTACCCGATATGCTTGATTACTTCATCATGCTTGCCATCCCCATCCTTATCCAAACGCATAGGTGGGTTGTAATACGGTCCCTGTCCGATCAGTACCTCGGAGTAATCATATCCCTGCGGAGACATGTGGGTACCTAGGTGCCATTTGCCCACAACGGCAGTGGTGTACCCCGCTTTGCGTAGAAGTTTTGGAAAAGTTTGCTGGGTTCCGTCAAACTTGTTTCCGTTAACCAGAAACCCGTTTGCGTGGGAATATTTCCCGGTTTGAATCGCTGCACGCATCGGCCCGCAGATCGAGTTGGTGACATAGCACTGCTCGAAAAGCATACCGTCCCGGGCAAGCGAATCGATGTTCGGTGTGGGACAGTGCTTTTTTAACCAGGAATTATAGGCCCCAACGGCTTGATAAGCGTGGTCATCCGTAAAGATGAAAAGGATATTGGGCTTTTTCTGTGCACTTAGCGAAAAGGAAAGTAAAATAAGAAAGAGGGGAAATAGTTTCATTACGATAAAACTACGGAAGCCTCCTGCTTGGTCAAGTGCTCAACTCCTTACTCGGCTGAATTCCTATTGGAAGCAAGCAGAGTGAGGGTCCATTATTTATTTCCAAGGTCGCGCAGAAATGGACGTTTCTCCACTACCTTTTCTGAGATTAGACTAACCACTTCATCCATTTCCTGATATTGGTTCCAGTCAAGAGTGAGAACGCGGGTGTAATCTTTCATCTCCTCGATAAAACTTTCATATCCTTGATGAAGTTTTTCCATATATGCGAGCTCGATTCCACTCTCCGCATCCCTTCCGCGCTCTTGAATCCGTTGCATC
>DBVA01000155.1:0-4385 GCA_002308735.1 Opitutia bacterium UBA1276
CAGAGACCTCTTATTTTCATGGAACCCTTGATGATTTCCGACTTTATGATCGGGCCATAATGCGTGACGAAGTTCAAAATCTTTTTCAGTTGGCAGATTTCGAAAGCTTAGGTCGTAGTAAAGAGGAAACGAAAAAAGCCAACGAATTGAAAGAGGCGGAATTAAAAGCCAAGGATCCCAACTCAAGGTTTAGTCCTGATCTTCTTGCCGCAGTCCTGAATTGGAAAAAAATTCCGCAATCCGTTTTTCCACTCGGAGGAGTAAGTGTGCTTCGTCCGATGCAGGCCAAGATGAGCGGTGATAAGGTTATGGCAGAGAGAAATAAAACCCCCTCCACCAAGAAGCTCCTGGAATATGCAGACAAGGGTTTGAACATAACTAATGTGGATGAAAGCAAGTTGGCAGTATCCACTTATCTTCATCCCGAAAAGCAAATTATTATTTTAAAAGCGGAAGGCGATCAGCTTATTTTTACGATGGCAGCAGGTTCCAGGATGAGAGGCTATCTCAAAATAGATGATACTAATTTTAAAGATAAAGTGGCCGAACTTTTTGAAATGAGAAAATCAGGACAATAAGGCCCAAAGCAGGTATTAACTATATGGGACCACAGTCTTTACAATAAGACAACTTTTGGATTTAATTATCTAAATGGATATTTATTTGATGCTTAACGGCACCCAAGTCGGTCCTTATAAGCTCGAGGATGTACAGGGCTGGATCAGTGCCGGGTATGTTAAAATGGAAGATCCTGCCTGGTACGAGGGTTGTCAGGACTGGATTACGGTTATGGATATACCAGGTATTCAGGAAATAAGCGGAGGGCATATTGTTGGAGGACATTTGGTTCCCCCTTTTGAAGCTTACACCGGAGATGAGCCCTATGTTTTCATAAGTTATGCCCATAAGGATTCAGAGTTCGTTTTTGAGGAAATTAGTATTCTACATGAAGCGGGTTACCATATTTGGTACGATGAAGGGATTGAAGCCAGTAACGAATGGCCCGAAGAAATTGCCAATGCCGTGATTGGATGTGCGGCCTTTCTTGTCTTTGTTTCCCCACGCTCAACGGCCTCGGTAAATTGCCGAAATGAAATCAATCTTGCCCTAAATGAGAATAAACCATTTCTGGCGGTTCATATGGAGGAGTCAGCCCTGCCTCCGGGTTTACGCTTACGGATGGGGGATCTTCAGGCGATTCTCAAGTACAAGCTCCCCCAGGATCGATACAAAAAAAAGCTTCACGACACACTCGATCAGTTACTGGGCAAAAAGAAGAAGAAGGCGAGGCCAGAGTCTTCGAGCCCTACTACCTTTGCTCAAACTTCTGGTACGGGCCAAGTTTCCTCTAGGCCGAGGAAAAAAAAGTTAGCTACATCCCGGCAAACTACGGTGGTGAGGCCAGCCACTAAGAGTAAGATGCCCATGGTATTAGGCTTGATGGTTGCCCTTTTGATTGGGGTGTTCGGAACCTATCAATTTCTAGAAATGAAACAGGTTGGATTCGATGAAATAATTTCTGGTGTCGATGAAGCCGATCAAGGAAGTGCTGAACTTACAGAAGGGAAGTCATGGTCTTCCTTGTCAACCGGGATGGAGATGATCTGGTGTAAGCAGGGAACTTTTATGATGGGCAGTTCGAATGATGAAACTGGGCGGGGCCAAGATGAATCCCACCATCAGGTTACTTTTTCAAATGGATTCCTAATGGGGAAATATGAAGTTACTCAGGCACAGTTTGAGGAGGTCATGGGCACTAATCCCAGTAGTTTTAGCGGGGTAAACATGCCGGTGGAAATGGTAACCTGGTCCCTGGCAGTTGAATTTTGTAAAGAATTAACCAAACAAGAACGGAATATGGATCAGATTCCACTTGGTTGGACTTATCATTTACCCACAGAAGCCCAATGGGAATATGCCTGCCGAGCCGGAACTGAGACTTCCTATTCTTTTGGAAATAAAATTTTACCCACCGATGCCAGATGGAGTGATGGAAAAAGTCCAAGTCAGTCATCTGAAGTGGGTCGCTATCCTTCCAATCCATGGGGTTTTCACGATATGCATGGTAATGTTTGGGAGTGGTGTTCCGATTGGTACGGCGAGTATCCAAGTACAGTGGCAATCGATCCCATCGGGCCGACTGCTGGAACAAAAAGGGTCCGAAGAGGTGGTTCTTGGCTGAACCCCGCTATTCTTTTACGTTCGGCTTGGCGCTTTGAATCTGCTCCTAGCGATGTATATAGTTATGTAGGGTTCCGGGTCTGTCTTTCCAAAACATAAATCGAGCCGTAGTCTTAGCAAAGCACTTAACTTGCTTGGTTCATAATCTGCAATTGAGCGTAGGCTTTGATCTTTTCCCGCACTCCGGTCAATCCGTTTCGCCGATTGGGTGAGAGGTGTTGGGTGATTCCGACATCTGCAAGGAAATCGGGTTCGAGTCGAACAATGTCTCCGGGTTCCTCATCGCTGTAAAGGTCGCATAGAAGGCTTGCAGTTCCCTTAGTTATCGACGCCTCGGAGTCGGCCTGGAAATAGCATTTTCCATCCTTAAACGAAGGGAAAATCCACAATTGCGAGACGCAGCCTTTAATTAAAAAAGTTTCGATTTTATAATCATCCGCTAAGCCGGGTAGATCCTTCGCCCGGTCAATTACATAGGTAAGGCGTTCCAGGTGATCCTCAAATGGGATCAATTCCTCGACAATTTGATCTCTTTTTTCCTCTATACTCATTGAATTGGCTTGGCAGGGATTTCGGATAATACGAAGGAAAGATTTTCGTAACTAAATTCCATAATGTCCAGTTGGGTGAAGACTCCCTTGAAAGGAATAAATTCTTGGATGCGTTCGGTGGAAGTGAACAGAGAGCTATTACCAGCCGTTTCCCCAGTCACCGGGTCTTCAACCGCTTCACATAAAATTTGTTTGGTGGAGTTGTTGATGTCTTGAATTTCGAAAGTCATGGAATATGCCGGGATACGCACAAAATTTTCTGCATGGGCATCGAGGACATAAATTTGCAGAAAGCCGTCAGGATGTAGTACAAGTTCAAGATTGAAGCCTGCTCCGTGTTCTCCAACTTCGACCAGTTGTCCACCGTGGGGGGCTACATGGACATGATGGCCATGTTCGGATTCAGAAATATGTTCGTGAGAATCTTTCCCACAAGCAATAAAAAATAGAGGTATAAAGAGAATGGGAATCAAGTAGGTTTTCATTCAATTGCTATCTATCTTGAAAATGAGGGTGGATCAAGCGTAAGGGTCTGGGAGAAGTTGAGTTAATATTGAATTTCTTGGTGGTCAAAAGGAAGGGATATGTCCTATTCTTGACCTCTTTTTTAAATTAATCCCTTACTCTCCATCCAGCCCATATCCATGAAGAAACATTCCATCTTTCCTTTTATATTTCTATTTGCTTTACCTTTTTGTGGTTGCTTGTTGACCGACGCCAGCAAGTCCGTGAAGCAAAAAGTCGTTGGTGGTGCCAAATATATTTCTGAAAAAGTAAAGGGAGTAAATAAGCGTACCAACCCGCCCAATATCGTAATCGTGATTACCGATGACCAAGGATATGGAGACTTGGGTTGCACGGGAAATCCGGTGATCAAGACTCCGCACACCGATAAATTGGCCAAGGAATCAGTTTGGTTAACGGATTATCATGTAGCTCCGACCTGTTCCCCGACCCGGGCGGCATTGATGTCCGGCCACTGGACAAACCGGACGGGAGTATGGCATACGATTATGGGGAGATCCATGTTACGGGCCAATGAGGGGACGCTTGGGCAGTTTTTCAAGGACAACGGATACAAGACTGGAATGTTTGGGAAATGGCACCTTGGCGACAATTATCCCTATCGGCCCGAGGATCGGGGATTTACTGAAGTCTATCGTCATGGAGGGGGCGGGGTGGGGCAAACTCCGGATGTGTGGGACAACGCTTATTTTGACGGGGGTTATTTCCACAATGGAAAAATTGTCAAAGCCAATGGGTTTTGTACAGATGTGTTTTTTGAATTCGGGAACAGATTCATTCGCAAGTGTGTAAAGCAAAAGAAGCCATTTCTTGCTTACATCTCCACGAATGCACCCCATGGACCCTTTCATTGTCCCCAAAAATATCTTGATATGTATCAGAACCAGTCGGAAAAGATCGCCTCCTTCTTTGGAATGATCACCAATATTGATGACAATGTTGGCAAGACCCGGGCCCTGCTTAAAAAATTGGGAGTTTATGAGGACACCATTTTTATCTTCACCACTGATAACGGAACCGCGAGCGGACGGCAAATTTTCAACGCGGGAATGCGGGGGCAAAAGGGCAGTGAATATGATGGGGGGCATCGGGTACCTTTTTTTATGCACTGGCCGAACGGAGGCATGA
>DBVA01000223.1:0-4778 GCA_002308735.1 Opitutia bacterium UBA1276
CCCCAGCACATATTGATAAATATTTGCCAATTCGAAGGCAGACGCTCCCACTGCACAACCCAGATCAAGTGCCCTTGCCTCGGAAGGTAGGTTGCTGGTGTCAACTAATTCATGAACGGTTCTTTTGGGAAAGTGCAAACCATTTTGGGGTCCAAAATCCCAAGGCATGATATCTTCATCTTTTCCATAGTGAAACAGGAGGTATTCACCCAATAATTTAGAGTCCTCGTAAGGGTTCATTTTTAATCTTCTTTAATGATCTTCCAGAGATGCAATTTGTCCAAAAGTTTTCTTAAGTTGTGGATAAAGACCTTGGTAGATGGTGTAATTCTTTTGATAAATCTTTGCGTTTTGGCCTGGATCAATTGTTTCCGTTTTTCGAATCCATGTCCTGCATGCAGTTTCCACATCCTCGAACTGCCCGGAGCCGACTGAAGCCAACAAAGCGGCTCCGTAAGCAGCTCCCTCTCTTGCATTAACCATCGTGCAGGGAGCGTCAAAAATATCCGCCAACATTTGCTTCCATAAAGTGGACTTGGTCCCACCCCCGGAGAGTTGTACTTCCTCAGGATGAATCCCCAGTTTTTTCATCAACTGGAGGGAATCATTTAGTCCATAAGAAACCCCTTCGAGTACGGACCGGGAAAGATGTTCTTTCTTATGCCTGAGGCTAAGCCCAATAAAACAGCCTCTTGCATAAGGATCGGGGTACGGGGTTCGCTCCCCGGATAAATAGGGGAGAAAAATCAATCCATCCGATCCGGGGGGAACGGTGGCGGCTTTGCGAGTTAAGATTTCATAAGCATCCCCTCCGCCCTCTTCTTCTAGTTTTGATTCCAAATCCCCGAGGTTATTTTTATACCATTGAAAGGAGCCAGCCGCAGAAAGCATCACCCCCATCAAATGCCATTTCCCTGGTACAGCGTGACAAAAAGCATGCAGTTTCCCTTCCGGTTCCACCCGATATTGATCACTTTGTGCAAAAACCACCCCACTCGTACCAAGGGTAACCGATACTCTACCTTCTTGAACGATGGAACTCCCTACTGCTTGGGCGGCACAATCGCCACCACCAGCAGCGACTGGGGTACCCACCGGAAGTCCGGTTGCTTCCGCACCAACCCCAGAAATATTTGCCGACATTTCGGTTGATTCCGATACTTCGGGTAACCAATCCTTATGCCATCCAAGGGCCTCCAAAATTTCATCGGACCATTTTCTTTCACCCACATTCAGTAAGGATGTTCCGGATGCATCAGACACATCGCTAAAAAATTCTCCGGTTAACTTGTAACGAATATAGTCCTTGGGCAGGAGAACTTTAGCGATCTTATTGAAAATATCGGGCTCATTCTTTTGCACCCATCGAATTTTAGGTGCGGTAAAGCCTGCTAGAACAGGATTTCCCGTGATTTCTAAAACCTTTTGGCTCCCTACCAACTCGGTGATTTCCTCACATTCTTGATGAGACCTTTGATCATTCCACATGATACAAGGCCTAAGCACCTCACCCCATTCATCCAATAAGACAAGTCCATGCATCTGACCCGTTAGTCCAATTGCAGAAACGGTGGATGGATCGATTCCTGCCAGAAGGGAACGGACAGCTTCTTTGGTTGCTTCCCACCATACCTTTGGATCCGTCTCTGCCCACAAGGGCTTGGGGGTTTGAAACGGGTACTCCGGGGTACTGACTTTCAGAACTTCTCCTGTAGGGGAAACCAAAAGTGCTTTCACCGAAGAGGTCCCTATATCTAATCCTATTACATTCATTCTAATTTGCTAAGAGCTAAACCTATGCGATGGCAATGACAATGCGGGAAAGCTTGCCTAATGACATCGAGGGAAATCTTCCAAAATCCACTTAATTTTAGTCAAGGAAGTCGGGAAAGCGAAGCATTCCTTACAAAATCTCTTGGATCAAATGACCGAAGACTTCAGTCAGACGCATGTCACGCCCACCGAAGCGAAAAGTACTTTCCGTGTGCTCGATGCCAAGTAAATGTAACATGGTGGCATGCAAGTCATGAATTTCATAACGGTTTTCCACCGCCTTGTACCCAAATTCATCGGTGGCGCCAACGGTAACACCCGGCTTGATACCACCCCCAGCAAACCAAGTGGTGAAACCAAAGGGATTATGATCTCGACCGTTCGAACCCTGGGCAAAAGGAGTCCTTCCAAACTCTCCCGTCCAGACAACCAATGTATCATCCAGCATACCTAGTTTTCTCAAGTCTCGAATTAAGGCTGCGATGGGTTGATCGACGGATTTACAATTCTTACCATGACCATCCACTAACCCACCGTGCTGGTCCCACCGGTCCCCATTCCCCCCTGGACAAGTCAGTTCAATGAAGCGAACCCCACGCTGAACCAACCGACGGGCCAGAAGGCATTGCATTCCGAAAGTCCGGGTGTTCTTAAAATCTGAATCCATCCCGTATGACTTTTTAACGACTTCCGATTCACCGGTCAAATCCATCAACTCTGGAACCGAAGTCTGCATTTGATATGCGGTCTCATAATTTTGAATCGCTGCTTCGACTTGGGGGTCAAAGTTCATTTCCTCCAGAGATGACTTATCCAAGTCTGCCAGCAGAGATAATTTATTCTTCTGTAACTCAGCCGATTTCTCTTTGGGTTTGATATTGGCAACCGGTTCATTTTGAGGAAGGAAAACCGACCCTTGATAACTGGCTGGTAAGAAACCGGAACCAAAGCAATCCAATCCACCGGGTGGAATGAGTCCTCCATTCAACACCACAAACCCAGGCAAATTTTGATTCTCTGTGCCTAACCCGTAGCCGAACCAAGCACCCATACTGGGGCGTCCTTGAAAACCACTTCCGGTATGCAGAAAATAATTGGCGGATGTGTGTTCAGAAAAATTGGAAGTCATCGATTTAACCATCGAGATCTCATCAATCACATCATCCTGTGCAATATGAGGAAAAAGGTCGGATACCCAGTGTCCACTCTGCCCCCTTTGTTTAAATTCCCAAGGACTTTTTAAAATTTTGCCAATATTATCAAATTGGGTGGGAGCCAATTTTCCAATGACTTCTCTCGGGTCTTTCCCATTGTATTTTTCCAAGGCTGGCTTGTAATCAAAAATATCCACATGGGAGGGTCCACCGTCCATGTAGAGAAAAATCACATTTTTGGCCCGTGGGGTAAAATGTGGTCTCCTGGGAGCCAGGGGGGAAGCAAGCGAATCATTAGACAAGGCAGAAAAAGCAAGTCCGCCAAATCCCATAGCGCAGGATTGAAGCATCGATCTACGCGACAATGGAGTATTAAATTGGTTACAATGCATGGTTTCGAAGTTTAGTTGAGAAAAAGGAATCCTTTTGAATTAATTAAGACATGAGCTAAGTCCGCCCAAACCTCTTTGGTAAGACTTCCATGGACTTTCGTTTGAGTTTCTAAAAATGCGAGAAGTTTTTCTTGAGCTGCCTGGCTTGGAGGTTTTCCCGTAATCATCTCAAAAAGATTACCCATTGACTCCGATTTTAGCTTTTTTGCCTGAAAAACATTTTCACCCATCATCTTGCATTGACTTATAACAAACGGATCATTCATAAGAGCCAAAGACTGAGCTGGGACATTGGAAACTGACCTTTTGCCTTTGGTCCCGAAGGGAGCGGGTTGATCGAAGGCCAGCATAAAAGGGGAGAGAAAATTTCGGTAAACTGACCCGTAAATACTTCTTCTACCCGCTCCGTCAAGAGGTCCATTTTTCTTTCCTCCTCGGCCCGTCATGAAGGCAGTTTTGTAAATGGGAATCGAAGGACCAAAAAGTTTTCTATCGATTCGACCCGAGAACGAAAGAATTGAATCCCTTATCGCTTCTGCCTGTAATCGGCGAATTGGCATTTTATGTAGAAAAATATTTTGCGGATCGGCAAAGCTGACTTTTTCCTTATCACAGGAAGGGTTTAAAAGACTCGATTGACGATAGGTTTTGGAAAGTACAATTTTTCGAATCAGGCTCTTAACCGACCAATCATTTTCTCGAAAATCATGGGCCAACCAATCCAGCAGTTCTGGATGGCTTGGCTCCTGACCCATCGGACCAAAATCATCTGGTGTCGCAACGATACCACGACCAAAAAACTGCAACCATATACGGTTCGCCATCACGCGGGACACAAGTGGGTTGTCTCCGGAGATTAATTGATTCGCCAAATCAAGACGAGTCCCGGGTTGTCCACCCAAGGCAGTAAGGTTTCGGCCAACCACTGATTCGCCCAATTTATGAGGACTTCCCCGGACATAAACATTTCCCTGAAAAGGGCTCCCCTCCCCCATGGCCAAGGTATATCGCTCACGGGGTGTTTTGGAATCAATGGCTTCGGCTTGCCTCAACCTTTCAGGTATAGTTTGTTGATTTCCGAATGGAATTAGCCCCTCGCTGTAGAGGTAATTAAGAAATTCATATTCTTCTCCTGAAAATTTGCCCGCATGGATTTTAGCAAATGATTTCTTGAGGAAGTCATCTAGGAATTCAGGGAGATTGCTTGCCTCGATTTTTTCATCCCCCAGCAAAAGAGAAAACCTAGAGTCAGGGCTTCTTCCAATTCCGGAATTTGCAAACCTGACTTGATCAATTTCCAAGTAAGCATCTGTACCCCGGTCCACAAATTCAAGGTAGGCCCAATGGCCTTTGTATTTTTTAGGCGATAGACTGAACCACTGGAAATTATCCTCTGAATTTGCCTCCTTGATTACAGTTCCTCCAAAAAGTAAGTCGGAATGTTTACCCATATGGTAAT
>DBVA01000129.1:0-134 GCA_002308735.1 Opitutia bacterium UBA1276
CAGGCAGGTTTTTCTTTGCGATCCGCAAGAACCCGTAAAATTGGGAAGATTGCAGGAAGTCTTTGAACTTCATCAATTACAACGAGACCAGATAGGTTCTCCAATGCTGTCATTGGTTCTGACAATCGAGCAAG
>DBVA01000129.1:515-2796 GCA_002308735.1 Opitutia bacterium UBA1276
GCCAAGGTGGTTTTGCCTGATTGCCTAAGCCCTGTGATGGATACAATCGGTGACCGATCGAAACCACTTTTAATTTGGTTTAGTTTATCGGAGCGCTCAATCATAATTCCTTGAATATTCTAGTTTTAATTTAATATCTTCAAGGTTAATTGCTTTTTTCAGCGACTTCGCACATGCTCTTTATTATTTGTTCAAAGCTCACAGATGGCTTCCATCCAAGTACATTTTGAGCCTTGGATGAATCGCCACATAGTTGAACGGGTTCATTTGGACGAACAAATTTCGGGTTAGTCCGGATATGTTTCTGGTGATCGAGTCCAAAATATTCGAAAGAAAGTTGGAGGAAATCGGAAAGCTTATGAGTCTTTCCAGTCGCTAAAATATAATCATCTGCCTGCTCTTCTTGAAGCATCATCCACATGCCCAAAACATAATCCGGTGCATAGCCCCAGTCCCGTTCTATATCTAAATTACCAAGTTCTAAAAATTCAGTTTTTCCTTGGGCAATCGAAGCTGCACCCCGAACAATTTTTTGGGTAACAAAGTTTTCTCCACGGCGGGGAGATTCATGATTATAGAGAATACCATTGGATACATGCACGCCATATCCAGATCGGTAGACCTTACCGATTTGCACACAGAATGCTTTGCAAACACCATAGGGAGAGGTTGGGTTAAACGGAGTCTCTTCTGTCTGATTTGATTCTTGTGCATGACCAAAGATTTCTGAGGAACCGGCGAGGTAAATTTTGGGCGGTTTTGCCTGATCCCGGCAAATCTCCAAAAGTTTGAGCGTCGCATTGGCGATTTCATGAGTAGTAAGCTCAGGTATCTCAAAGCTCAAGGCAACATGGCTTTGACCTGCCAAGTGATAGACTTCATCGGGATTTACTTTGGAGAAAATTCTACGGAGGGAAGCATCATCGGACAAATCTGCATAATGTAAAAACAGCGACTTCCCATAAAAACTTTCATCTTGGACCAAGTGATCGATCCGCCAGCGATTAAAAGAACTGGATCGGCGAACAATACCATGCACAGAATATCCTTTTTCCAAGAGCAACTCCGTCAGATAGGATCCGTCTTGGCCAGTTATACCGGTTATAAGGGCTACGGGCATCTATTTTTTAAAAGAAACATATGAGTGTGACCCGACAGAAAGTTCGATGGGCAAAGGATCATCTTCATCCAAATCTAGGCAGCGGACCTGATCCTCTGCTTTTTCGTATACGAACTTTGATTCAGGGCAGGTTGCCCTACCCGACTCGTTAAAAGTAAGCTTGTGACCATGGCGACTCATATAACCAGATAATTTGCCGGGGTTGCCTAATACCAACCCGTAATCTGGAATATCTTTCGTGACTACCGCGCCTGCACCGATAAAACAATAGCGACCTAGGATAATTCCACAGACTACAGTGACATTTGCCCCTATCGTTGACCCTCTCTTTATAAAAGTTCTTTCGTAAAGAGATTTCCGACTTACCTCCGAACGCGGGTTGGTCACATTGGTAAGCACGCAGGAAGGTCCAAGGAAGACATCGTCCTCTACGGTTATTCCTCCGTAAATCGCCACATTATTTTGTACCTTCACATTGTTTCCAAGGGAGGCATTGTCCGCAACGAGTACATTTTGAGCGAGCGAACAGTGTTTTCCAATTACTGCACCTGCACAAATGTGAGAAAAATGCCAGATGACTGTACCGTCTCCGATGTCTGCACCCTCATCTACGACTGCAGATGGATGAATTTTCATTTGATTTGAATCACTCATAGTGAAACTGGTACTCCATTTTGCTCAATGCTTTGTTGGCAGGCGTGAAGAACTTTTAATACATCAATCCCAGATTGGGCATTGGTTAAGGGTTGTTTTCTGGATTGGATGCATTCCAGGAAATGTTTGCATTCTTCACGCAATGGCTCGGTGTTTGCGTGCTCTACAAATTCGACATCTTCTTTTTTGAGCAAGGGCATGGTGCCATCAAACTCCACATTTTGCGGGTATAATTGAAGTTTTCCCCCAAAAGGAGCGACATCATTAAAAATCGCCATCTTTTTATCTCCCACAACTACGAGACGTTGCTCCTTAAATGGATGCAACCAACTGACAAAAATATGAGCACGGGATTCGTTTTCGAACCTCAGGTTAGACATGGTAGTATCTGCGATTCCTTTTGTCAGATAAGATCCACCGCATGCAGATACTTCCATGGGTGCTTGCCCGATCAAACGAAGAATTACCGCCACATCATGGGGTGCGAAACTCCAAAGGGCATTTTCC
>DBVA01000011.1:0-769 GCA_002308735.1 Opitutia bacterium UBA1276
AACCCCCAACGCTTAAACAGTTACAAAATCAAATAAGCCAGGGTATTTTACAACAACGGATGACGCAAAATATCCAAAAACTGCTCGATCAAGCAAAAATAAATTTTTAAGGATTCCTGTCAGAAAAATTAAATTTTGGCATGGAAGGAGTCCATTGGGAACACTTTTCAATTTTGATCGAATCCATTCGGAAGTGCTTATTTAGTGCATAGTCGAGGTCTTTTTTGGGGCTTCGTTCCAAAATACATTTAAGATCCACATAGCTAGATCCATATTTTTTTTGAAAAGCGAGCAAGGATTCTTTGCTGAAACTGATTCCCCATCGATGCATCCAAGTTTCAAGTTTCTTAGTAGAATGGTCCGTATGGTAAAATTTGATTTTTTCTTGGGGAAGAAGAAGGCGAAACCACAACCGGTGAATATGGGAGGCGACCACCCATTGTGCGGTGGACTTTTTGATGCAAATTAAGGAAGGCAATTGCAAAGGTGAAGCAATTTCATCAATCAAAAAAAGATTCTTTTTCTGAGTAGGTTTAACTTGGAAGGACTGGCCCATGGTCCAGATCCATTCTTGGGAAAGATTTTTGAAGTCTGGATGGGCCTGTGCCAAAAAATTCAAATACGAACTTTTCCCGGACCCACTAATTCCAGTGAAAACAAGGAGTTTAGTATTGGCAAAGCTTGTTTCCTTAAGACCTAAGAAATCATCAAAGGGGGGAAGATCTTTTTTTCTATTCATGCAGAGTAAAAATCCTTCATCACAAACCTT
>DBVA01000011.1:1121-1717 GCA_002308735.1 Opitutia bacterium UBA1276
ATTTCCCAGACCAAATCAAGGCCATGATCGCTTCCCACCATTTGCTTAGGATATAGGGCTTCAAACATGGGTTTAAAAGAAACAGTATCTCGAAAGTAAGAATCTATCGTTTGTCCCTTTTCAATCATGGGTACTTTTTTGGAATAAAGTAAAACGGCACGATTGGGATTACTAAAACTTATGGTTCTTCGATTGCTTCCATAGCCTCTAATGTATTGCCCCTTTTCCATATTACAGGCTACAACTCGTAGGGTTGCGTCATAGAGTGCTACTCCGCTTATACCCGTTACCATATCGCTAACTAGAATGCTAGATTCCCGGTCGATTCTGGTCCGCTTAAGTTTTCTTTTAAAGTGAAAAGTCATGTACTTCTTAAGCTGTTTCTTCACCTGAAACCAGAGCAAGCCCAATATGCATCCGCTGATCCCGAGTGCATTTGCAAGTGGACTTTGCGAATCTCCATCTGAGCCCCTGTGACTGTAAAGCATCGTAAGGTGTTCGGGCGCCATTTGGTCGTGGAAACCGACAAAGAGATTTCCCCCTGCACTTGATAAACCCACGATCAAGATCAACAGGGTCCGTGCCTGATCACTCCC
>DBVA01000011.1:2074-3321 GCA_002308735.1 Opitutia bacterium UBA1276
TGCGTTATTTTTGACTTTTGCCCGATGGGGTAGGGTATCGGGCAAGTCTCCACAAATACCTCGGTGAAAAGTGGGGCCGAATCCAAGTAACTTCTTAAACTTCACCTCAGCCCTGGTTTCGACTTTGATCTTAGAACCATCATAGGGAAAATTCCCCACCGTACTTGCAAGTTTATTTTGGGGAATGGTAAAAGTCTGTTCACCAGACTTGGCGATAAACTCAGATTTGAAAAGGGTAATCTCTTTATGCACTGGTCTGCTGTCTTTTACCGTACACATTCTCTTGACAGAAAATGTGCCAGTTTTTCCAATCCATGCTTCCCGGTTGAATTTATCACGGACATCATTGATATGGACACTTATTTTCAGAGATCCATTGGGACCAGGATCAACAGTAAACTCTAGGTTCTTAGAAACTTGTCTTTGCACGCATGAATAATGATATCATAGAAGAGAATTATTCAAGCCTAGAAAAAAGAATCTTAATCTAGTTTCTTGAACTCAGAAGACATCATCCTCAACCCCGTCATCATATTCATCGTAAGTGTCAAAGGAAGAGCTATCAGGTTGTGCAAGCTCAGGAGCGCTTCCGCCTTCCACTTCCACCTTGTAACCACTGATGGAGGTGAACCACTTGGTGACGCCATCTTTTCCCTGCCACTCCCGACCATTGATTCTCGCTTCGATGCTTACCTTATTACCAACTTCGAGGTCCTTACTCTTTTCGATGCTGTCCTTGATAAATTCAACCGGGATGGGATTATCCCATCTTCCGTCTCCAGTTTCCACCACCACTTGGTGCTTTTTGAATCCGTTGGCTCCATATTCCCGGATTTCGTCCACAAATTTTACTTCACCTTTAATCGTAACTTCATTCATAATATTTATCCAATCATTCTTCTGTTTCCGCCAAAACCAATTACTTGAATAACAAGAATACTCCTCTAGCAACCTTTAACTGCATAAAAACAATCCAAGATCGCCGGTCATCGAAGTAGAGGAATCAATCTTCTACCCAGATTGCAGGGATTTTAAAGAAAGTCAGTGTAGAGGACATTTTCCATGTCCTTGGCTGCGGCAACTAGTTGAGCATTCAAATCAACCTGATCTTTTGTCCGGTGAAAGACACCCATGGCCATGGGTATATCCAATCCCTCTCCTACTTCAATCGATTGTTCCAGCCCAACCACTCTGCCTTGCAGTTCCTCAATTTCACTCCTTATCCTCTGCTGTTCTGCAGCATTTTG
>DBVA01000195.1:0-1626 GCA_002308735.1 Opitutia bacterium UBA1276
CTCGAAGTCACGATCAAGGCCTCCAGGGCAGCCGATGGAAGTTATCATGCCGCGGAACTCGAAAGAACCATTCGAATCAAGGCACCTTCCAAATCCGCTTTCTTTGAAGAAAGAAAAATGGATGACCGCTTCGACGGAAAGCTAACTGAGTTCCGCAACCGTATGAGTGCTAAAGGAATAAGTGGTGAAAAAGCCCTCGCCCTTTTTGACAACGATAATTACGACTCAGATGGGGATGGGATTAGTAATGCTCTGGAACGAGCCTTTGGTGGGGACTCCCTGAGCAACGACTCCAGAAATACCCTGCCTCGACCAATCAAGGCAAAGCCATCCGGGGAAGAAGATCATGAATTCATTACCTTCCTTAAATACCAGGATTCTTACAACAACGAAGGCATTCAATACCTTGTTGAAACCAGTCGGGATCTGAGAACCTGGCTACCCACTACCGATGCAGATGGTGCGGAACAACATGGATCTGCCGTGGAAGTAGATGGGGGCATGGAGCGGGTAGTATACAAAACCAAAAAAGGCAGAGCAGAAGATGGCCACAATAAAATCTTTATCCGGGTACGGATCAAAACCAGATAGAAAAAACGGTTCCCTTCGAAATGGAAAAAGAGGATTTGATAAAAGTAGCGGAAGCTGCCCACATCCTCGGTTTTAAGCAGCGAAAGAAAATAGACCTCTTAATCAAAAAGGGATTCCTTAAAGTACATACCAAAAAAGACAGCAAGCAAATTTGGCTATCTAAATCAGAAGTCTTCGCTTTACCCAAGGCCTTGCCTGCTAAACCCCGTATTGATTAGGTAAGAATCCTAAGATTCGGTGCGGGTTTGACTTATTCTTTTTGCTTAGATCAAGTAGATCGCAAGCAGGCATTCCTCGACTATTTTCCATCCTATTTGTTCCGTAAGTCAGAAAATTTTGGGTTGTAAAGATTAAACTCTGCAACCAAATCGGTAAGGGTTTTACCCTTGATTTATAAAGCTTGAAGAAGTTGGATAATTTAGTCGCAAGATGTGGGAATTTTTACGATGTATTGAATCAACATTCATTCATACTCCTTTCATATGAATCTAAATTCCCAAAATTCTTCCAAGCTCGACAACCAGCGTCGAAACTTCCTCCAAAAGCAAAACGTTCACATCCTTGTCCAGGTCTAGTTCTTTGAAAAGACGTCGATTAGTATCCCTTTTAAACGCCATCCTTTTTGGAGTGATGGCGGTGACTGGGGTGATTGCCTTCATTCAACCGTTCTCCATTGAAATCATCGGACTTCATGCCCTCACCGGATTTCTTTTTATCGCTGTGGTTGCCGGACATATTTTCAACAACTCGGTGGCCCTCAAAAAATATATCAAAAGCCCGGTTATACTCGGAGTCATTGCCTTTATCACTGCAACCACGGTACTTTTTTATGATCAATCTGCTCCGATTAAAAAGATACTTGGCCTAAGTGGCAACCTAGGTCCTGCTCTTGACCTTTTTAAAATGGATGAGAAAGGAATGACCTATCATTACACTCCAGATCCCGGTTACAAGATGTTTATCGATCTGCGCACCGGTCCGGCATACGACTTTAAGAACCCTCCCCGTTTGGCGGTATGGCTAAAAAAACAAACC
>DBVA01000195.1:1911-2451 GCA_002308735.1 Opitutia bacterium UBA1276
TTGGCGGTATGGCTAGAAAACCAGTCCTTGTATCATATCAAGACTCTCTATGTTTCCGACACACCCGATAACCGAGAACAACTCCCCTACTGGGCGTTCAAGCTTAAGGGATGGGAAAAAGCCCAGAAGGAAGCGGAGGAAAAAAACCTCAGCCTCCAAGATTCAGTCGATGCGGTTTCAGAGGCAACCGCCAATGGTTCCTTTGATCCCGCGGATTATATCCTACCCACCGAGCAAAATGCCTCCATGCCTTACCGGGTCTTAATCGAAGTCAACCAGCCCAACGACCCATCCAGTAAGCTCGACGATCAACCATCTCTTATCTACGAGGTAGAAGTCGACAATTATGATCCGTACACCTTTCAACTTCTTGAATTAGTGGGGTACCCGGTTTTAGAAGAGGATACCGAAAAGGAGGAATGGTATCTTAGTTATGCCGATGAAAGCATCGAATCTGCCTTTGAAATTGTGGACAGTGCCCTTTTGCAAATCGAGCGTGAAAACCAAAAGTCATTTTACAAATTTCCCAAGATTAATTAG
>DBVA01000195.1:2765-4125 GCA_002308735.1 Opitutia bacterium UBA1276
ATTAATTAGTAAGTTTCGGGCGGATTGGAATAGATTTAAATCATGACCTATTAAATTTTATTTTCTCCATTCCTATTTTTGTCTTTGCCCATGCCTAAGAGTATTTAAATTATTTTGATTTCCCTCCTTCACAACCTATGAAAAATAAAATCGTTCACCTTTTGCTAGCAACTCAATTCTTATTCTCATTCCTCTCAGCTCACGGAGATATCCATCTTTTTAACGGAAAAGACCTCAGCGGTTGGCTTGGAAAAACAGAATTCTGGAAAGTTGAAAACGGCGTCATCATTGGTGAAACCACGCCGGACAATCCAACCAAGGGAAATACCTTTTTGATCTGGAAGGGTGGAGAGGTAAAAGATTTTGAATTTTCCTGCCAGGTAAAATTTCAGGGGAATAATTCCGGAGTTCAATACCGCAGTGAAGCCGTTGGAGATCTCAACGATTGTGTTCTGCGTGGCTACCAGGCAGACTTACACCCCAAGCAGGAATTCTTCGGGATGCTATATGGAGAAAAATTCGGCAAAAGAGGAATCATCGCCAGGCGTTGGCAAAAAGTGGATGCCCGGGGAGACAAAGATGTAAAAGTTCTTGGATCGGTGGGCGACAAGACCGAACTGGATGGCACCCAATGGAATACATTGAGCATTGTAGCGGTCGGCAACCGTATGATTCACATGGTCAATGATGTGATCACCGTGGATATTACGGAAAACCACCCCAGTGCAATCCGCAAGGGCCACCTCGGCCTCCAACTTCATCAGGGTGCACCCATGAAAGTTGAATTTAAAGAACTTAAATACCGTAAACTTACCGGCAAGGATGCCAAGGAGGCTCTCGAACAAGCCCTAGATTCAAAGCCAAAAAAACAGGCGGCAAAACCGTCTTCCAAACCAAAACTGGAATCTCTGGCCAGACAAGCCACCTCTCCCGCACGGATAAATATAGCCGACGGATTTAAGATTGATCTACTCTATTCCGTCCCCATGGATAAACAAGGTTCCTGGGTGGCGATCTGCATGGATAATAAAAACCGGCTGATCGTCAGTGATCAATACGGTGGCATCTTCCGCTTTCCAGTTCCAGCTGCGGGCAAGAAAATTGATCCCGCCAGCATCGAGCAAATTACCTATGCCGCCGAACGGACAGGCATGGGCAACCCAACCGATGCACAAAAAAAACTTCCACAAATTGGACATGCCCAGGGACTTTGCTACGCTTTTGATAGTCTTTACGTCGTGGTCAACTCCCGATCGAGTACCACGGGTGCGGGCGTATTCCGTCTTTTAGATACGAACAACGATGATCAGTTTGATAAAATCGTAACCATCAGGAAACTTTCCGCCACTGGTGGCGAACA
>DBVA01000135.1:0-5712 GCA_002308735.1 Opitutia bacterium UBA1276
TTTCCACTTTCTTCATTCAAGCGGGCCGAGCGTTCCAATAACCTGGAGTGGAGATAAAAGACATCTCCGGGATAAGCCTCTCTTCCTGAAGGACGCTTCAAAATGAGTGAAATTTGGCGGTAGGCTACTGCGTGCTTGGAAAGGTCGTCATAAACGATGAGGGCATCCATACCGTTTTCCATGAACCACTCGCCCATGGCACAACCCGAATACGGAGCGATGTATTGGTTGGCTGGATTATCGGCAGCGGGTGCGGATACAATGATTACATACTGTAAGGCTCCTTTTTCTTCGAGGACTTTTATGGTCCGTGCAACATTGGAATTCTTTTGCCCAACCGCAACATAGATACAGTACACTGGACGAAAGTCGGGGTTTCCTGATTCTTCGCCTTGTTTGTTGATCTTAGCTTGGTTGATGATCGTATCGATGGCGATGGTGGTCTTACCGGTTGAGCGGTCTCCGATAATCAATTCTCTTTGTCCCCGCCCGATGGGTACCATTGAATCGACTGCCATGATTCCAGTTTGCAAGGGCTGATCAACGGACTTTCTCGGGATGATGCCCGGAGCGATCCTCTCAACCGCAAATGATTGCTTGGCGTCGATGGGACCTTTGTCATCGATGGGTCGCCCTACCCCATCAACGACACGGCCTAAGAGCTCCTTGCCCACGGGAACGGAAAGAAGCTTGCCGGTGGTTCGAGCCTCGTCCCCCTCCTTGAGGGAACTGGTGTCACCCAAAAGGACGCAACCAACGGAATCCTCTTCCAAATTAAGAGCAATACCCAAAACATTGTTAGGGAACTCGATCATTTCATTAAACATGACCTTGGAGAGCCCGGATACCCGAGCGACCCCATCAGCCAAAGTTGTAATGACACCAACGTTGGTGCGCGTTGCATCAGTGGAAAGGTTTTCTATTTCCTTGCGGATAATATCGGTAATGGTGCTCATCTTGGGTGGATTTTATAAAAAGGATTTCTTCAAGTTCTCTAACCTGCTGGCAACCGAGTCTTCGTACACATCATCTCCAATGCGAATCCTGTACCCGGCAAGCAGTTGGTCGTTGCTTTTAATTGATAGTTCTATTTTGCGGCCCATAAGGGAGCCGATTTTTGTCCTGAGGGTTTTCTCAATTTCTTGGTAGTTTTCACAACCAATTTCGATCTGAGCCTGGTAGAGGCGAAGATGGTTTTTCACTTCGGTCAGAAAATGGCGCAAAATGTCCTTGGTTGAGGATAAGCCCAATTCCTTGAGGCCATTGATTGATTCGACCACCTTGTTTTCATCGATCAGACCATCCTCATTCAAGGAATACTCGAGAAGAGTTTGAGCCAATCTTTTGTTTTTGGAAGTGGAAGCCATTATAAATAGCGTCAATTAGCTGAGCTCAAGCTTTTCAACCGCACTGGAGGAAAATCTTTGCTTTTCTTCATCATTCAGCTCTTTTTGTAGAACCTTAGAAGTCGTCAGGATGACAAGCGAGGCAATTTCTTCCCTCGCATCATTGAGAACTCGCTGCCTCTCCTGTTCCATGGCAACTTTTGCTTTCTCAACAATTTCCTCAGCTTGCTTACGAGCATCCTCCTTCTGGGATTCGATGAATGCTTTGGCTTGCTCCTGAGCCGAATTGACGGTCTTCTTGGCTTCTAGAGAAGCTTCTTGGAGAGTCTGCTGCTGCTGCTTCTCGGTTTCCTCCAATTCCAGTTTAATGCGTTCAGCATTTTTCAAAGAGTCGGCTATTTGCTTTTCCCTTTCCTTAATGGTGGAGAGAATGTTCTTGAAGGCAAAGCGGTAAATGACATAGGCGACAATGATAAAGTTAATGCCTTGAGCGATCAGCATAGGAACATCTATGCCGAATTGTTCGACTATGCCTGACGCAGTCTCTTGAAGGGATGCTAGGACAATCATTTCGTTGAATCAGAAACCGTTGTAAGTCTTGGTATTAGAGGAAAAGGGCGTAGAAGGCGACCGCTTCGGCAAGAGCCATACCGAGGATAGATTGAATCAGGATGGCAGTGGACGCATCTGGATTTCTGCCAACTGCTTCGGCAGCTTTCATGCCCACGATTCCGACGCCGATAGCTGCTCCGAGGCAACCGAGTCCTCCTTGAATGCTTCCGGTTATGCCTTCTGCAGCAACTTGTGCGGTTTCAGGAGATTGTGCAACTTCTTGAGCTTGTGCTAATATTTCGATCATTTTATAATGTGTTGATTGATTAACGGATTGTGTGATCGCCTACGCTTTGAGTATAGTCACGATCAGAAAATTAATGATGTTCGCCCTCATCGTGGTTGCAGATTAAGCCGATGTAAATGGACACGAGAAGCATAAAGACCAACGCTTGAACCAGTCCGATTAAAACCTCCATAAAGTAAAAGGGAACAGGCAAAAGCCAGTTTATTTGAGGGACGAGATGGAGCATACTATGAAGGAGGCTTTCTCCACCAAATACATTTCCGAAAAGACGGAAGGTTAGCGATACCGGGCGAAACAAAATGGAGAGAATTTCAATGAAGCCGACGGCAATAAAAATAACTCCCAGTAGTAAAAACATAATGGTTGGGACTTCACTCTTATTTGCTTTGTTGCCGAAGAAATCTTTGATAATTACTTTAACACCTGCGTATTTCAAAATCAGGTAAAGCCAAGCGATATTGGCGACTAAGGCAAGGGCAAGAGTCATATTCAAGTCCGCGTTAGCTGGACGAATGATAGGTTTACTTACTGTAAAGTGATCATTGACAACAGTTCCGTAACCGATGGTGCCAACTCCTGGTAAAAGTCCGCTCCAATTATGAATCAGGATGAAGAAGAAAAGACCACTAAGTAAACCGAAAGAAGCAAAAAAAACTTTTTTTCCAACGATGGGTTCAATGATTGTGCGAATCCCACCGATTACTGATTCAGCAACTAATTGTCCTTTTGTCGGAATCATTTGAGGTTTACCGACTAGGTATCGAACTAACAAAATCAGAAATAATGAAATGACCCAACTCGTGATCATTGAATTAGTGATAGGAAAGGATCCCACACTGAATAAAACATCCGCTGACAAATGCACTTCGCCACCCGCGGCGTAAGAAGAATAAGGTAGCAGAAAAAGGAGTAGTGTGAATGTGCGTTTCAACTTTATCAAAAAGTGAGTTACGATAAGTAGAAGTTAAGGGTAGGTCAACTTGGATTTTGAGAAAATTCCAAAAGACATCCTAGCTCCTTGGAATTACTGCAGCCTGTGGATTAATTTAATTAGAGCAGTAATAAATTAATAAGTCATTAGCAGGGGTTATGGATAACATGCGCTACTATTGACTGATGGGAAGGAAGAAGATCTTGAAAGTAACTTGAATGCTCAAAAGGTAGTTGTTGGTCAACGATTTCCCAATTTTCGGACTGCTGGATCTTTTCTCTGGTCCATTCGACATAGGGAAGATGATCCGAACGGAAAAAGAGTAGTGACTCTGGGGAGGAGACCTTGGCCAGCAATTGGAGAAAGTCATCTTGAATGAGTCTACGCTTAAAGTGCCTATTTTTGGGCCACGGATCTGGAAACATTATGTAAATTTGATCGATTATGAAATCGGAGGGAAGATACTCAATGAATTCGCTTGCTTCTACTTTCAGAAAAAAAAGGTTTTCCAAGAAACGTTTTGTTGCCTTCGCTTGAGCCTTTTCAATTCGCTTGGTGATCAAATCAACACCAACATAAGTAGAAGTTTGGTTTTGTTGGGCGTAATCCGTTAGCCAATGACCATGACCACAACCAATTTCAAGATTTATTGGAATTGGATTTCGAATGCCTTGCAGGGTTTGTTTCTTTTGAAGAATCTTGGCCATCAAGTCCCCTACCCTATCGCGCCGCTGTTTGACTGTGGAAAACTGACTCAGAAATTCATCAGACATAAGTGGTCTTGGTCACTTGTTCATTTGGGATTTGGATAGCAGGACCATAAGCACACTTATATCCGACGGATTAACCCCTGAAATTCGAGATGCTTGGGCTAGTGATTCCGGACGGATTCGAGCCAGTTTCTCAGCACTTTCAGATCGTAAGCCTGGTAATCCATGATAAGAAAAATCCAAGGGAATCCTAATCTTCTCTGCTTCTTTGAGTTTACGAATATTATTGAGTTCACGCTTGAGATAGCCTTGGTACTTCACTTTGTACAACACTTCGGATTGAGTAGCTGCTGATAAGCCAATGAATTCTTTTGGTAAACCAGTTGGCTCTTCCCCCTGACGAATTAAGTCGCCGAAAGTCTTATCGCCGGATGCCTTGGATTGATTTAATTTCTTAACCCATTCCTCAACATTCTGGAATTTTTTTCGAATTAAATTCAAGCGATTCTTGGACACTAGATTATGATGTCCAAGAATGGGCAGGTAGCGCAATTCCGAGCTGCCATGGTTAAAGAGAAGTCGGAATTCCGCACGACTGGTGAACATGCGATAGGGCTCGGTTACGCCTTTAGTGACAAGATCATCAATTAAGACTCCAATGTATCCGTGATCGCGAGGAACAACCAGAGCATTAAGGCCGTGAACCTTATTGGATGCATTAATGCCTGCAATGAGACCTTGAGCTGCGGCTTCTTCATAACCCGATGTTCCATTGATTTGACCGGCGAAGAAAAGATTTTCAACATGTAGAGATTGTAAGGTTCGATCTAATTGAGTTGGTGGTGCATAATCGTATTCAACTGCATAGGCTGGACGTATTATAATTGAATTTTCTAACCCCGATATGGTTGATAATACTTGCTTTTGCACATCAAAAGGAAGTGAAGTAGAAAGGCCATTAACATACCATTCATCTGTATTTCTACCTTCTGGCTCGAGATGTATCAGGTGACTCGGGTGATCCTTAAAGCGTACCACCTTATCCTCAATGCTCGGACAATATCGGGGACCCGTGCCAACGATGTCACCTTTGTAAAGAGGCGATAGATGGAGGTTTGCATTAATGATATCTGATGTCTGAGTAGAGGTTCGAGTTGTATAGCAAGCAACCTGCTTCTTTTTACCAGAAGATGGATGTTCCATGTGGAACCATCGCCCATGATGTTCTACGTGGAACGTTTCTTCATCGGTTCTCGTGTCGTAAAACGCAAACTTTGTTGGGTGCTCATCACCATCTTGCACTTTCATTTTTTGAAAGTCTATACTTTTGCCGAGTAGTCTTGGCGGTGTTCCAGTTTTAAATCTTTCGAGTACTATTCCGCATTTCTCAAAATCATATGAAAGTCCTTTGGAAACATGATCTCCTAATCTTCCGCCTTCTGATTGGTTTTTCCCTACATGCATGAGTGCTCTCAAAAAGGTCCCTGTTGTTACTATAACAGATTTACCGAAAAAGGATAATTCCAAAGATGTCCTCACACCTATGCAGGTATCGTTTTCGATGATTAACCCATTCACCAAAGTCTGAAAAACTGTAATGTTAGGAGCCTGTTCTAAAACATGCTTTATCCGTTGTTGGTACATTTTTTTGTCGCACTGGGCTCGTGGAGCTTGTACGGCAGGTCCTTTTGAGGAGTTGAGAAGTTTGAACTGAATGGCTGTATGGTCGGTGTTGAGAGCCATTTCTCCGCCTAGAGCGTCTATTTCTCTCACGATCTGTCCCTTGGCTTGACCTCCGATAGCTGGGTTACAGCTCATTTGAGCAATGGTATCTAGGTTTCCGGTAAGCAAGAGAACATTTGAGCC
>DBVA01000135.1:6073-8769 GCA_002308735.1 Opitutia bacterium UBA1276
ACAATTACATCATAGGGATACTTTTGAGAATCATGGAAACTTTTCATTTTCCGATGCAAAATTGATTGAACAATGAATCAAGCATATCTTCATTGTCCTTTCTTCCAATAATTTCGCCTATTGAATGGAGTCCAGTTTCTAATTCGTAAGCCATCAATTCGAAATCTACACTTGCTTCCAATATTCGTGCGGTTTCCATTAAACTCTTATCAATTTCACTCAAATGTTTTTTGTGTCTTGATTCAACAGCAACGCTATTCATAGGGTCATAATCTATATTGCTCTTTAATACTTCCAAGATCATTTGTTTTAGTTCTTCGATATTCGATTGGTTGGTGGCACTGATTTTTATACGATGATCATAAGCATCTTCTTTAACATCAAGAACATGACCTAGATCGCTTTTATTTTCGATTAAAAGAACACTAATATTTTCAAAATCAACTAATGAGAAAAAATCATTGGGGTAGGGGAGTGACGAATCCAATACGCAAAGTATCAGGTTAACCTCTTGCATCAAACCCAGTGTTTTGGATATTCCAGATTTCTCAAGATCACCTTTGCCACTGTGAATCCCTGCGGCATCAATGAGTTCGATCTTAAAATCATCCAGAAAAAGATCTTCGTTAATGTAATCTCTAGTCGTACCTTGAATGTCGCTGACTAACGCACGATCCGAACCGATTAATTCGTTAAAAATAGTACTTTTCCCTGCATTTGGTGGACCTAGAAGAAGAACCTTTATTTTTCCTTTAAATGCATAGGTCTCTTTTGCTGACTGTATGAGTTTGGTAATACCATTATGTATAGCTTCAATCTTAGTTCTAAGTACCTTTTTCTCTTGTTGTGGGATATCGTCTTCAGGGAAATCAAGGTACGCTTCGAACTTTGCTTTTAAATCGATCATTTCTTCCTGATATTTTACAAGAATATTAGATAATTTCCCTCTTAAATTATTATTGGCTATCTTAAGCTCAGCTTCGCTGCTTGCATTAATAATTTTAGCAACCGCTTCTGCTTGCGTTAGATCGATTTTGCCCGCGAAAAAGGCATTTCTTGTGAATTCTCCAGCATGAGCGATTCGACAGCCCCTATCAATTAAATCCTTTAGTATTAGCTCAACGATTAATGGGTTTCCATGAGGACAAATCTCAAGGGTATCGCTACCAGTGTAGGAGCGACCCTGATCAAAATAGGTAATGATTACCTGATCGATGCAATCGTTCAAATGGTTGTGATAATTGGCTAATTTTGCACATCGTGGGGTAGGGGAGTCAATCTTGCAAGCTTCTCTTGCAATGGTGAGGGAAAGTGGACCACTAACCCGGATGACTGCAATCGCTGAAGAACCGTGCGGCGTTGCCTGAGCAATAATGGTTTCTGACATGGAGCATGTGGTGTCTAGGCACGATTTAGGAATCCTGTTCCGTACCTTGTGCGAGAACGGCACCAACTGTTACTTGGACTTTTTCCATGATAGCTTTGGTTATCGTTTCCATTAATGCAGTATCTTCTGCCAAAGCTTGCTTAGCGGCCTCACGACCTTGACCGACTAGGTTACCCTCGAAGGAGATCCACGCCCCTTTTTTGGTAAGAATATTATGTTCGATACCCAAATCCAACAATGAGCCTGTTCTCGATATTCCTTCATCATACATGATGTCGAATTCACAAGCGGTGAATGGAGGAGCAACCTTATTTTTTACGACCTTAAGTCTTGTCCTAGAACCGGTAACGGTTCCATTTGCCTCTTTGATTTGACCAATTCTTCTGATGTCCATCCTGATTGAGCAAAAGAATTTCAGTGCTCTTCCTCCCGGTGTAGTTTCTGGACTACCAAACATCACCCCGATTTTTTCCCGAATTTGATTCGTAAAAATACAAACGCAATTGGTTCTTGCAATAGCAGCAGTGAGACGGCGCATTGCCTGACTCATCATTCTTGCCTGCAATCCGACCGTTGTATCTCCCATTTGACCGTCCAATTCCTGCCGAGAAACTAGTGCGGCGACTGAATCAAGCACAATTACATCAATTGCACCGGACCGGATCAAAGTCTCGGTTATGTTCAGGGCATCTTCCCCGCTCTCGGGTTGAGATACCATTAGGTTGTCCAATTGCACCCCTACTGTTTTTGCGTACCTTGGATCTAATGCGTGTTCCACGTCAACGAACACAGCATTTCCTCCATTCCGTTGGGCTTCTGCGATTACACTGAGGCAGAATGTGGTTTTTCCTGATGCTTCAGGACCGTAAATTTCGACGATCCTTCCACGCGGTAGTCCGCCAGCACCTAATGCCAAATCAATGGCCAGAGATCCTGTTGAGATCACAGAGACATTCATCTTGGTCGCATCACCAAGACGCATTAATGCCCCATCACCAAATTTTTTGTTTATACCTTGAACTGCGAGTTCGAGGTCTTGGTTACCCTTTTGTTCAGAATCTGTAGTTTTCTTTGCCATATTTAAAATCTATTATCTACATTGCAATCAATGTATATCTTATCAAGCAGTTTTCATTAAAATTGCACGATTCGAAACAAATTCCTATGCTCAAAGACATTTTACCAACACACTGGGATCTCGATTATTCATTACTTGATTCAAAATGAAGCTTAAGCATGTCATCTGGGATTGGAACGGAACTTTAATTGATGACGCTGGATTGTGTGTGGACATCGTTAACTCAATTCT